>CAZFIA010000329.1:0-1504 GCA_964519335.1 uncultured Pseudomonadales bacterium | reverse complement strand
GCCATGATCTACCCGCAACATGTGTATGGTCATATGTTCACCAATTCACGCTCCGCTTTCGCAACGCAAAAGCAGATGCAGGAATGGTCTGCAACGGGTGCCGCTACTATTCAACGTGCCGATGAACAGGGACTTTCGTTTCTCGAAAAAAATCCGCTGCATCCGCGCTTTGCTACCGCATTACCAAAAGCCGTTTACACGCCGTTGCTGGAACGATCCGCGCGCATGAACGCAAAAGGTGCCAGCCGAACGCTCGCTATAACCGCGCCAAGTGTCAGCGTCCGTGATTGCATCGAGGAAAATAGTCGCCCGGCCCTGCTCCTGCAGGGTGTGCGCGAGAAAGGATTTAGCGCTGACGCCAAATTTGCAGGCAACGCAATGCCAAATCTCACCGTGCAGGAACTCGATGCCGGGCACGGGGTGAACATGCAGGCGCCGGAGTCTTTCAACAGCCGCGTTCAGGAATTTGTAGCCACATGGGCCACATAGTCGACGAACTCATCGACGAACGTTCGCAGGGCCTGCGCACGCGCCCCTGGCTGTGGAAATTTATAACAACGGCGATGTATCCCTTTCTTGGTTACAAAAAAGCGTTTGCGCTGGTCGACGACGCACAGGAACTCGATGGATCAGGTGTGCTCGACTACATGAGCAACTGGCTGCAACTACAGGTTGAAACCTCTGGACTTGATCATGTGCCCAAGACCGGGCGCGCGATACTGATCGCCAATCATCCCGCTGGCATTGCCGACGGCGTCGCGATTTACGATGCACTGCGCGAGCGCAGAGACGACATCGTTTACTTCGCCAACAGAGATGCGATCCGGATGGCACCAGGCCTTGAATCCCACATCATTCCGGTTGAATGGGTGGAAGAAAAGCGAACCCGCGAGCGCCAACGCGAAACGATCAAGAAAATGATTGAAGCGTTTCGATCAGAAAAATTGGTGGTGATATTTCCTTCGGGTCGACTGGCTTACTTGCGGCTAAGCGGCCTAACAGAGCGACCCTGGCAATCCACGGCCGTTAACCTCGCCCAGAAGTATCAGTGCCCTTTAGTTCCAATGCACATAAAGGCGCGCAATTCAGCCTTCTTTTATGCTGTATCGCTGTTCTCTGCCGAGCTGCGTGACATTACGTTGTTTCACGAGCTACTAAACAAGAAAGGCCAAAAATATCGACTGCGAATTGGCGCCCCGGTATCCGCCGAAGGTGACGTGAAAGAAGTCACCGAGCGACTCGAGCAGTACGTTACACAGCGGCTGTCGCGCGGCGAGGAGCGGTGTGATAATCCTAATAGCTACGTGGCAGATCCAGCACGTGCTCGGTGACAAAGTTCAGGATCATTTCCTGGGAGATAGGCGCTATGCGCATTAGCCGCGCTTCGCGCCAATACCGCTCTACGTGGTACTCCTTGGCATAACCAAAACCACCGTGCGTCTGCATCGCCTGATCAGCCGCCTGAAATGCAGCATCCGCGGCCAGCCACTTCGCCATATTTGCC
>CAZFIA010000328.1:0-1514 GCA_964519335.1 uncultured Pseudomonadales bacterium | reverse complement strand
GATTCGGGACAGTCGGAATGGGATTCGGGACAGTCAGGAATGGGTGTCTCTGTTTGGGGGCCTTGTTTGGTGCTTTGAAGGCCTCACTCCAGATTCGTTCGCCGCTCTGCAGCGAAAGATCTGTATTGAGGCCTTCAAAGCACCAAACAAGGGAGCCATGCGGGAGTGTGGTCTCCCCTTTCGAGTGGGATTACCGGTTCACCGACAAAAACGTAGTGGCGCAGGGTGGGACACACCCACCACTCCTAACAGGGCGGGTGGGAGCGCCCCCACGTTGCACTCGAGGGCTACGACACAGATCTTTCGCTGCAGAGCGGCGAACGAATCTGGGGCGTGGCCTACGAAAGCCCCGCTTAATGCTCCCGACTCATCTCGCCATCCGGGAGTGGGCCCGCGGCAGCCAGAACTAATAACGCAAGCGCGCTGAGTAGGGCGGCGAGATAATACGAATCGTCGTAGCCACCGTATTCGTAGACGACACCTAACAGGAGGGGTCCGCTGGCTACGCCTAGTGTGGTCATGGCATTGGCTGATGCGTAAATTCTTGCGTAGGAATGTAGGCCGAACGCTTCTGCGAGTGCAATCAGCAACATGCCTATGCCCTGGCCTGCTGCATTGATTAGCAACCACAAGCGCGTGCTTATGTAGCCAAGCAGCCAGCCTCCGAACAGGCGTCCCGAGATACTTGCGATGGCGAGTATCTGCACCGCGGTTGACCCGGTGCGGCGGTCAATCAGTTCTGCGGCTCTGTTGAACAGGTGAGCGATGCCGCCCACTTGCGCACCCATCAAGAGAAAGTAGGCAAGCGTGGAGAGCCAAAAGAACCGTGATGCTCGTGCTTCAGCTTCGCTCCAGCCGTGTAACGCAGGGGGTGCCTGTCCCGCCGGTGTTGCCGCTGCTGTTGGAAAACGCACAAAGCCCCAGATCAGCGGTAACAACAGCAAGGCGTACAACCAACCAAATTGCACAAGCGATGGCTGCACGCCATTGCGTTCAATTAATGCAACGCATATCGGCGTCACGATGACACCTCCGAGTGACAATCCGGTTGATGCGGTTGCCAATGCCATAGAACGATTAGCACCTGGAAACCAGCGAGTCACTAAAGTGCTCATAGGCACCAGTGACACACCGGCGTTACCCACGCCAAACAACGCATACACAACCAACAGTTCATTTTCCGAACGAGCGAGTCCGGCCAGCATCAACGCCGCACCTGAAATGAGAGCGCCAATCGTCATTACCCAGCGGACGTCGTAACGTTCTATTAAGCGCGCGACAACTATTCCAAACACACCACCCATAAGAAAGAACAGTGAGATGGCGAAGGACAGTTGAGCAATAGAGAAACCGCGCTCGTCGCTTAGCGCGTTCATGTAGACGGAGAGGTTTTAGAAGCCGAAGCCAGACCCTAGCGTGAGTATGGCGAAGAGCGCTGCAACTACTCGCCATCCTGGGTACAGGGCCATTGGGTTCCTTTGAGAGTGGGAGAGGGTTGCTATTTGGGGGCCTTG
>CAZFIA010000327.1:0-1541 GCA_964519335.1 uncultured Pseudomonadales bacterium | reverse complement strand
ACCCTGGACGGAGAAATCATTGGCTATGGTCTCAGTGAATACCTCGATCAACCGAAGAGTGGCGGAGTGAACGAATGAAGATTGGCATGATGCTGGGGTTTGAAGACTCCATTAAAATCCTGACAACGCTTGCCACAGAAGCAGAGCGCAGTGGTATTGATTCCCTTTACACTGTGGACGCAGGACGCAGCGCAACGGTAACCGCAGCAGCGGTGATCAGTGCTACGCAGCGTGCTCAGGTAGGAACCTATATCGTTAACGCCTACGCGCGGGAGCCCTGGATGACTGGGCTCGAGGCTCGGGATTTAAACGAGATGAGCGACGGCCGCTTTGTGTTGGGGGTGGGTACCGGCAATCTGCATTTCAATGATCTCTACATGGGTATCGATTCCAAAAAATCGCGGGCCAAGATGCGCGACTTTATGGAGATTGTGCAGGCAGTGGTCAGTGGCCGCGCTCGTCAACCGGTTCGCTACCAGGGTGATAAGCACCGAATTCGTTGGAGAGCGACCTGGGAGCCTGCAACGGAGGATGTGCCGGTTTACCTCTCCGCGTCTGGTCCGAAGATGGTGCACCTTGCGGGCGAAGTGTCTGATGGTGTCGGCATTGGCATCATGTCGTCGGTCGACTTTGTGCGCGACATCGTACGGCCAAATGCCCGGGCCGGTGCAGAAGCGGCAGGTCGCGACCCAGATGCATTGAAGTTTCCGATGGCCGCGACAGTGAGCATTAACAGCGATGTTGAGCTAGCGCGAGACGCCTCCCGTGCAGCAATCTGCAAGCTCTATCACCCAATACCACACCCTTACTACGACTCACAACTGCGGCAGTTGGGTTACAGCGAGTTCGCAGACAAAGCAGCGGAGCTTATGCCAGCAGGCAAGCTGCGCGAAGCGATGGCGCTGGTGCCGGATGAAGTGATCGACACCATGACGATTACAGGAACGGTACAAGACTGTATGGCGCGCATAGCAGAATACGAAGGCGTCGCAGACGAGGTGATACTCGCCCGCACCGCCCAGCGCGGTGAAGCGCCGGGGATTGATGCTTACGAAGACTTCTTTGCCCTGATAGCTTCTCAGGCGACAGCAAAACAATAGGTAAACTGTCCCCGCATTTATGGGGTCAGAGTAAAGTGCCAGAGTGGTTTTAATCGTTGCTAGCTTTTCGCTATTTATTGAAGACCGGCTCGCGCTTTTCCAGGAAGGACAGCATGCCTTCTTTTGAATCTGCTGTGTCCCTATTTGCTTGTACGGCTGAGCGTTCAGCGCTTAACAACTCGCTCAGCGATTTATCTTCGGAACCAACAATAACCTCTAGCATGCTTCGTACCGCACCCGCTGGTTGTTTTGCCAGTTCGTGGGCTAGCGCAATAGCGCGGGCTTTTAGCTCACTTAGTGGCCACACTTCATGTACGAGACCAATGCGATAAGCCTCTGGGCCAGAGATCTTTTTGGCGCGTAAAATCAGGTCGAGCGCATGGTGGCTTCCCACACATTTTGAGAGTCGCGCACTGCCACCCCAGGCAGGAACCGCACCCA
>CAZFIA010000326.1:0-1592 GCA_964519335.1 uncultured Pseudomonadales bacterium | reverse complement strand
TTCAGCACCTCAGCTTGCCGTTCTAATCGGGCGCGAGCCCGAGGATGGGTTGCGAGGAATGTAGGCAACAGTTTTAACGCGAACTCAGCGCCGTTAGAACCAAGTACACGGTACACCTGGCACATAGCGCCGCTACCCAGAAGCTCAAGAACTTGGTAACTGCCAATCTTGCTGCCTAGCTTGACGGCGGGCTGCTTAGCGGGGTGCAGTTGTGGGGCCGGTGACTTTATCAGGTCGTCATGAGCAGCGAGCATGGCGATGAGCTCGGCGTGCAACGCGCTATCGGTTGATTGCAAGTTTGCAAGAGCCTGTGCCCGCTCGTCGCTGGTTTGGTCACTGAGGTCGCTGAACAGGGAGCGAATGCGTTGCCAGCGCGATTTGTTCATGAGGGGTCGCCCGTCCGCCTAGGAGCCTTTGAGGGCCAGTCTCTCACAATAACCGTCTTTGGCATTGACCTAGTCGCGCTCCGAGGCAGTTTTTCTCGTTTTTCTGCGAACGATTGGGTCCCAGTTGACGCGTAGTAAACAACGCAAGCCAAGAATCTGAGAAAAATGATCAAGCTAATCCCCCAAAAAGCCCTGCGGAGCGCGATGGCTTTGGCCATTGTGGCCCTCGCAGGCCCGGGCAATGCCGCAGGCGGACTCGATGCTCTTGGGCTCGAGGGAGAGGATAATGAGACTCTGCTGACCGAACAAAGCGTGTTGCTAGGGTTTCATAATGCTGCCCTGCCCGTGTCGCTTGTTCCGAACCCCCTGTTCAGTCTTCCTGCCTCGGCGGTGACCTTTGGTACCAACATCGGTTTGCACAACGTAAAGCCGAGGCTCATAGAACCCATGGATATCACCCGGTTGCCCAACACAGCAGACAGTTGTAGCTTTGAGTTCACCTTGCCGCAATCCATCGCCGGTTATACCAACTTGTTGGGTATAGGCGATATAAAACCATTAACTACCCAATGGGGGCCATTGGGCGCGCCAGCGGTCGGTCACCTCAACAGCAGCGTGCTGGTGAGTGCGCGGCATCCAAACATTGAGGCGCAGAGAGATGGTCCGCAGCGAGTAAGATTTGCTGCAGGTAATCAGGGCATCACTTGGGACGCGAGCACGCAATTCAGTCCTTTGATGGATGTGGTTGTACCGGGTGCTATGTTGGGTTTCAACGCGCTGGCCTACGGTAAGGCGTTGAAGTCTGGCGTTAACGTGGCCCCACGCCAGCTCGGCGGTCTGCTGCCAAACAATTTCCAAACCAATATGGCGCTCTGGGCAGTGAAAACAGGGCTTGCGTCTACGTCGATACTTTTGCCTGTGCGCACCGGTGATGACAGTTTTATCGCAACGAACTCAGTTAGCCACCAGCGACTTCAAACCGTTACGGTTACCGACGTGCTCCCGCCTGAGATATCGATTAGCGAACCGTTACTAGAGCTTGAGGCCAGCGACTTTGGCGGTGTCACTCTGCAACGGGTGGCTCAGCGTATAAGAAACAGCGCTTCAGCGATTGATCCCTGTGACCGTCCGGTGACACTTAGTCACGATGCGCCGGTTCTGTTACCACTGGGCGATACCACCATCACCTGGACGGCCAGAGATACG
>CAZFIA010000325.1:0-1595 GCA_964519335.1 uncultured Pseudomonadales bacterium | reverse complement strand
TTGATGATGCGCCCGTGTTTGGAGTTCTGCATCGCAGGCCACACCAGCTTGCTGAGCCTTACCGCGGCCATCAGCTTGAGATCCAGGTCTTCTTGCCAGTCTTCTTCAGAGGCTTCAAGAAATGGCTTTGCTGAGGACTTTCCGGCGTTGTTGATCAAGATATTCACGTCGCCGAAGTGTTTCACTACTGCTGCGTGGGTTGCTGCTAGTTGGGTAGCGTCTGCAACATCGCACGTGAAACATGCAACGTCCCCGCCGGAGTGTTCTGTTTGCAATGCCAGAACTTCGCCTTTCGCGTCTTGTAGCGGTTGAGATCGCCGGGCAAGCAATGCGACTTTTGCGCCGTGGACGTAGAGCGTTTTCGCCATGGCTAGCCCAAGACCCAGGCTTGCGCCGGTGATTAACACCACTTGTCCAGCTAAGTTCGTCTGCATTGTGTATTCCTGCTTAGTGACCGATTAGAACGCGAGATTCGCCGCGATAGCGCGCGTCGGATGCGGCGTCCAGTACGCCGTCGAGTCTATATATCAATTGAACGTCGCCGTACGCCCCCCAACTATTAGGCTCAACTCGATAGCCCAGACTTTTTAGTTGTTCCTGAGTCTCTTCCGGTAGATCAAGGCTCATGCTGATCAGGTCTTTGGGTATTAGCTGGTGATGAAACCTCGGCGCGCCTACTGCGTCGCTTGCGCTCATACTGTAGTCGACTAGATTGATGATGGTTTGAAAAACAGACGTGAATATTGTTGATCCGCCGGGAGAGCCGAGCGCCATCACCGTTTCAGAATCTCTCACTAACAGTGTCGGTGTCATAGAGCTGAGCATGCGCTTTCTTGGGGCAATTTCGTTCGCCTCGGCGCCGACCACGCCAAAAATGTTGGGCACACCCGGCTTTATACTGAAGTCATCCATTTCATTGTTGAGTAAGAAACCTGCGCCGCCAACGACCACTCCATTGCCAAAACCAAAATTGATGGTGTAGGTGTTTGCGACGGCATTACCCCAGCGGTCTATAACAGAGAAGTGTGTGGTGTCGTGGGATTCGAGACCGGGCTTTATCTCGGGGGTTGGTGAGATTTTTTGAGTATCGATAGCTGAAGCGCGCTTCTTTAGATAGGCATCTGCAATCAATTCGTCAACGGGTACGCTTACAAAGTCTGGATCACCTAAATATTCCGCACGATCTGCAAAAACTCGTTTCTCAATTTCAGCAACCAGGTGTACATAGCGAGAAGAATTGTGTGGTGCATCGGCAAACTGGGTCTTAAGTATGTCTTTCATCCCGAGAAGTTGCATGAGGGCTATGCCACCAGAGCTGGGAGGTGGCGCTGTATGCACCTCGTAATCTCGCCAACTGGCGATTAGCGGTTCGCGCCATTTGATTTTGTAGTCTGCCAGGTCTTGTAGTGTGATCAGACCGTTGCCGCGTTGCATTTCGGCAACCAAAAGGTCTGCCGTCTCGCCCTTGTAAAAGTCATCTGGACCGAGCCGGCTGATGCGCTCTAGCGTGGCGGCCAGTTCTGGTTGCACCAGAGTGTTTGGCAGTGCACTGCCGAAGTGCAGGTGCAAATTTGCGCTGTCCTTGTGTCTGGTTA
>CAZFIA010000324.1:0-1596 GCA_964519335.1 uncultured Pseudomonadales bacterium | reverse complement strand
AACTTTGTCTCGAGTCGCTTGAAGCACGCAGAGAAAAACCTGAGTTTCGTAAGCTCGATGACGTAATAAATGAAACGGCCGATATTCTGGCGGCGGGCAACCCCGTCGCCTGGTTTCAGGGACGCATGGAGTTTGGTCCGCGAGCGCTGGGTGGCAGAAGTATTTTGGGGTGTCCCAACGCACCCGGTATCGCAGATCGCATTAACGAACAAATCAAATTTCGCGAGCGGTGGCGGCCGTTTTGTCCCAGTATTCTCGATGAGGTGGCTGCAGATCTTATCCAGACCGATCACCCGGCGCCGTTCATGACAATTACTTTTGATGTTAACGAAGCCTGGAAGTCACGAATTCCGGAAGTAGTGCATGAGGACGGTACAGCGCGAGTGCAGATAGTCACGGCTTGTGCCCACCCGCGCTATCATGGGCTACTGAAAGCGATGGAGGAGCGCACGGGCAATGGCGTTGTGCTCAACACATCGCTTAACCGCCGCGGCGAGCCGGTAGTTTGTACGCCCGACGATGCACTTAACATGTTCTATGGATCAGACCTTGAGTATCTGGTTCTCGAAGACTATTTGGTAACCAAGCGGCCTGAGCAAAACTGATGACCCAAGCGCCCGACTTGTTACAGATTTGCCCCTACGACAAGGCGCCGTTCAGGGATATCTGCCGCAGCCACTCGGCCGCCGCCCGAGAACTTGGCTGGACCGCCCATACCGTTTTTTTGCACTCGCCGGACAGGCGCGCGCAGTTTTCGCCGGTTGAAGATGACCGTTACTACATGGATGGCCCTGAAGATCCGGCGGGGCTGCATCACTTACGTCACCTGCGCCCGCAAAAACTCTGTTTGTTCCATCGCTATCGCAGTTTGCGGGTGGCTCGGGGTGCGGGCTTAAAAGCGCCATCGGAAGTACTTGTCGCGCATGAATTTGGCTTGCTGGCATCTGGCTGGCGCCGACTGCGACTGAAGCTTTTGGAACGCAAAGTGTTATTGGCGGGAGTGTCGCCTGCGGTTGCGGAGGAACTTAAGACGCCCTGGGTGTTACCTAATGGACTGGATGCTGCTGAACAGGATCGGTACCGGGTTTCGCGCGCCGTCGCGCGGGAGCATCTGGGTGTCGCTGGTGATGACCTGGTAGTAGGTGTTGTTGGGCGCTTGCATCGCAAGAAGAATCCACAGTTGGCGCTCGAGGGGTTTGGTGAATTTACGAAATCATATGCAGGGCGTGCGCGTTTGCTGTTTGTTGGTCATGGGCCTTTCCGGCCACGATTAGAGGAGCGCGCAGCCGAGCTCGATATTCCCGCCAGTTTTAGTGGCTTTGTTGCCAATGCGACTCGCTACCTGCGAGCGTTTGATCTTTTGCTGTTTCCCGCGGCTGATATAGAGGCGTTTGGCATGGTGGCTTTAGAGGCGATGCTTGCCGACGTTCCAGTGGTTGCCAGTCGGGCACCGGGTCCCGGTTGGGTCCTGGGTGAAGGCGCGACCTACTTTGCAGCCAACGAACCCGCGCTGGTTGCCAAGGCTCTGCACGAGGCTGCTGCCAACAAGGTGAGCAATCGGGATCGCGCGCTGGACAAATTTTCTCCGCAAGCCCT
>CAZFIA010000323.1:0-1609 GCA_964519335.1 uncultured Pseudomonadales bacterium | reverse complement strand
ATTGATGCGCCAAACAGTACACACAAGCAAAATTTACCTAACATTCGGGCGCAAGATCAACGATATATCCAGGTATTTCTAGACACTAGGCCAAGTAAAAAAAGACTAAGGGACGGAAATACCGCGAGTGTCGAAACCCGCTGTAAATATTGGCGCGCCTGAGGTAGCAGCAGGCGAACCTTCTGCCGTGCAGAAATGGCTATCTGCGGGTGCCCAGCGCGTGGGAGCCCGGAGCGCCGTGTTGCTTGTAAAGCAAGGCCAACGCACCTCTGTGTTGGCTCAAGTGCCGGTTGATGAACACCCTGATTCCACTAGCGTAAAGATCGCAGAACGGGCGCTGACTGAAAAACGGGTCATTGTTCGTCAATCATCGACAGATGGCGACCGAGCGAAAACAGACACTCGATCCGATATCAACGATTTGCACGCCGGCTTCTCTCTGAGTATCGGCGGTAGACCGGCGGCCATTGTCTTCCAAATGAAGGCTCCAGATTCAGTGAGTGACGAAGAGCTACTCACGTCTGTCGCAAAGAAGGTGTTGCGCCGAGCCGAAGACTCGGTTGACCCTGCGCCGAAAAACCAAACTGTCGCGAGCTTGCCTCTCACCGAAGTCGCAGGCAAATCGCCCGAAGAAACTCAGCTAGCTGTTCCTTCTGCGTCGGCGTCCACCCCTGCCCCAGCGGTTCCTTCTGAAGCATCGGCTAACCAGGTCCTTACCGAACAAAGTGCGCTTATCGATTCCGTAGCGCTTGTGCTCGATCAATCTGATATCGGACAAACGTTACACGCACTAACCAACGGCGTAGCAACCCAACTGCAGTGCCAGCGAGTGTGCATTGGGCTGTGCAATGGCCGTCGACTCAAGGTTGACGCGGTATCAGGTCTGGTGGACTTCGATGCGCAGTCTGCTTTGATGATTGATATTGCGCTTGCCATGGAAGAAACGCGGGATTCTGGCAGTACCCTTTCCATCCCGGTGGCGGCTGCAAATCAGATTGTACCGCAACACCATGAGTCCCTGGCTGAACAGCTCAAGAATCCGGCCTTGCTTAGTGTTCCGCTGGTTGATCAGGAACACTGCGTTGGCGTTCTGTTTCTGGAAAGAGACCGACCGTTTACTGACATAGAGCGAGAACAAGCCGAACGACTCGCGATTCTAGTGGCTCCACTGCTCGCACTTAAGCAGATGGAGTCGATGGGCTTCGCGCGCTGGCTCAAGCGTTACGTTGTAGGCGCCCTAAAAAGCGTTTTTGGTCGCAGGCGTTTGGGCCTGAAAGTGGGTTTAAGCCTTGCCGCACTATTGGCCATCGGCAGTACGTTGTACCCGCAAATGTATCGCGTGAATGCGGACGCGACCATTGAAGCGAGTACCCGACGGGCTGTGGTTAGCAGTTTTCCAAGTTTTCTGACTCAGGTAGAGAAGCGCGCAGGTGATCTGGTGCAACGCGGGGATGTGTTGGCGTACCTCGACGTTGAAGACCTGCAGCTAGAACGCATCAAGTGGGTGGGTGAGCAAGAAAAGTTAGCTCGAGAGTACCGGGCTACCCTCGCCCAGCGAGATCGTTCGAAAGTTCGTGTATTGGCCGCGCGACGATCACAGGCTCAGGCC
>CAZFIA010000322.1:0-1617 GCA_964519335.1 uncultured Pseudomonadales bacterium | reverse complement strand
GGGCCAGCGCGTTTTAGCGCCTTGCCAGGTCAGGTCTCGCAAGTAAGCAGATGCACCTGTTGGTTTACGCTGTGCGTACTGCGGGGGGACAAGTTCAGCAGGGTATTCGTAGCGCAACTCATCAAGGGTGAAATGGCATTGATTAGCAATGCGCAGGCTTGTCGATAACAGTTCAGACGGATAGCGCTCCATGAGTGTCGTAATGGGTTGCAGATGTCGCTCGCTGTTGCTTTGCAATTCAAACCCCAGTTCGTCTACCGAGCAGGTGTAGCGAATTGCCGTAAGCACGTCTTGTAATGGTTTGCGTGCCGGGTGATGAAGGTGTACATCGTTGCTGGCAACCAGGGGGAGTTTTAAACGCATCGACAGTGTGAGCGCTGTTGCTGTCCGGTCGAGATCATGTTGGTCCAGAAATAGCTCGAGCGCAATGTACAGCCTGGGAAAACGTTGCTGTAAGGCCCGGCCTTCTTTAATCAGTCTGTCCATGCTGCGAATGCGTATGCCGTATTCGCGCTCGGCGGATGCGCGGGTGCGGTGTACCGCATGAGTTGTTGACCGTGGGGCTATAGGTTCGCGCGCATATTCGCCGCCAAACGGGACCCATAGCGCAATACATTGGTCTATGTTTCGATCAAGGTCGCTCAATGTGAGGCTATAGGTGCCTTTTTTGGAGCGCCGCCGCAGCCGCGTAATCAACCCGCAGAGCTGGCCGTAGGCGTTACGAGTAGGCGCGAGTAGCACTAGCGTAAAGCCATCCAGACAGTGAAATTCCGCTCCGACAATCAGTTTGAGCGGTGTATCTTTTGCCGCCAGGTGGGCTTTGACCACACCTGACATTGAGCATTCATCGGTGATCGCGAGAGCCTGATAGCCCAGGCTAATGGCTTCCTGTACCAGTTCTTCGGGGTGTGATGCGCCGCGTAAAAAGCTGTAGTTACTCAAGCAATGCAACTCTGCAAATCCGGCGGGGGCAAATCCAGCAGGGTTAGTGGTATTACTATCCACAGCCCGCCCAAACTATCCAAAGTAACCGTGCACGTACCACTGCTCGCCTTCGCAGAACACCCAGCTATAACTGCCGCTGCGTTGTTGGCCTGTGGTTTGGGCAATGTAGTAGTCGCGCTGCATGCGCTGGTCTTGCCACCAGCCGCCCTGTAAGCGTTCGGGGCCGTGCAGCAGGCGTAGCGAACGGCGACTCACAAGACGGGGGTTTGGCAACAGCCAGCTGGGGCGGTATTTGCCAATGGCGCCTGTGGAAGGCGTATCGGTCTGTGTGCTCTGTGTGTTTCGATCGGCACTAGAACTCTTTGACGAAGACAGGCGCTGCAATGGTTCTATTCGGCAGGCCTGTTCCGGGCGATGGTTGTGCTGCACGCTAAGGCCACTGCAGACCTGTGGGCCCAGACGCGCACGTAGTTGATCGAGTAATTCGGTAAGCGGTGCGCTGTTATCAATGCCCGCGCTTAAATGCGGAAACAGACTGTCGCTGTGGTTTTGCCAGGGTTCAAGCTCAATGCTGCGAATGCGAATATCGAGCACATCCCGGGGCAGTTCGCAGCGCTCAAGCTTAAGCTGGGTAAGCTTAAGCAGCAGCTCAGCCCCCTGGCATGCACGCGT
>CAZFIA010000321.1:0-1619 GCA_964519335.1 uncultured Pseudomonadales bacterium | reverse complement strand
TCAACAGACTGATACAGGCGTAGCAGAGCACCAGCGCCAAAACGAGTTGGATTCCCCGCTGCAAATCTTCGGAATACGTTTGTGTCAATGGAGTAAGAGCGATACCCATGACGTAGGTGAGTAGCAAGCCAATTAGCATGCCAAAATAGACGGCGGTGATGGTATCGATTCGTTTTCGTTTGATGAGAACATCGAGACCGATCATCCCTAACGCCAAACTCATGACGCCAGCGAAGACAACGTAGACTGCCCATTCCGGGTCTTTGGGCACTAGCTCCGACTTGAGAAGCAGCACACCGATCCCGGCAGCAACAAACAAGAATACAAGTCGTAGTACGATTAATGCCATGATTCACGAAGCGAGTGGCTGAGGTGGGTCAGTTTTGGCGGCAGCTGGGTCTTCGGCGGCAACAACGTTGGCGGACTATTCGATAGTCAGATGATTTGACCGGCAGGTTCGCGAATTAGCCCAATGCACGTTCAGGTTTGACCCGATTTTTGCCACCACATCTATTCTATCACCGTACGGAGCTAAGGGTACAGATGTTCTCAGGGGCTCGCCGCCGCATTCGTAGTTGTGCAGCATTGATAGCTTGGTTATTGCGTTTTAAACGTTTCGCCGGCCACCAGCTCACCGTACCGTTGCAGGCAGAATCTATCGGTCATACCGGCTAAGTGGTCTGCAACTGCCCGGGGCAAACCAACGGCATCGATCCGCTCACGGTAGAACGCAGGTAACTCGCGCGGTTCTGCGATAAGCCTGCGAAACAGTTCGGCCAACTGCCGCTGTGCCGTTTCGCGCACTGACAGCAAGTCCACATGGCGATAGACGTTTTCGTACAAATGGTCTTCGAGTTTGGCTTTTTTGGCTGCCAATTCTGGGCTGGGGCCGATGACGAAATCGGAGTCCAGCGCGTCGGTGTGTTTCGTCCAGCCAGAATTTTCCAAGAAGTCCACAGCGACCTGCAGGACACTTCCCACTTGTAAATCGATCAGCTCATGTACGAGAGCCTGACGTAGTCGATCGGCGGGAATCGGATTGGTCGCCTGCTCGCGAAGTCGCTCGATCGCCTCGCCTACGAGGGCCACCTTAGCGAGCTCGTCGGTGTTGACGATGCCGAGCTTCAGGGCGTCGTCCACATCATGAGCGTTGTATGTAATGCTGTCAGCCACGTCGACAACCTGAGCCTCCAACAGTCTGGGTTGGTGCTGTGTCTTGTCGACGCGCTTGCTTTGAGCATCAAGTGCCTCACGCGTCAGATTCAGGCCTGGGAAATCTTGATAACGCTGCTCAAGTTCCTCGACCAACGTAAGTGCGAATTGGTTGTGCGAGAACCCGCCGTGATCGGCAAGGCACTCGTTGAGTGCGTCTTCGCCAGCATGACCGAAGGGCGGATGGCCAATGTCGTGGAGCAAAGCCAGCGCTTCGATTAGATCTTCGTTGAGTTGCAAACGTCTCCCGATCGTGCGGGCAATGGACGCCACCTCCATGGTGTGCGTCAAGCGGGTGCGATGGTAGTCACCGCGGTCGCCGGTGAAAACTTGCATCTTTCCGCTGAGTCGTCGAAACGCTGCGCTATGTAGGACCCGATCACGATCTCGCTGAAAGGCACTTCGAT
>CAZFIA010000320.1:0-1650 GCA_964519335.1 uncultured Pseudomonadales bacterium | reverse complement strand
CGTTTTTCGCCCCCAATGGAAGAGCACGCCCAGGTCAACCGCGTACAGTGACTGGCGGTGTGAAGTTACGTTTCTGAGCGGCTTGACCGGCTGGGTGCCTGTGTATGGCGAAGAAGCCGAGAAGATTTTAGTAACGATCTGGCACGAAGCTCTGATCGAATGCGGGATCAACGCAAGGTCAAAACCAGGCGGGCCTCTATGAAACGAGCATTGAAGTCGTTGATCGAGGGTTTGACCGGGGCGGCTTTACTTGGATTGGTGCTCGGGTTTTTCCAGCGGCTGCATCCTGTTTTCGATAGTTTTAGTCATTTCCGCATCCATTTCGCGATCATTGCTGGAATTGGTTGTCTGCTTTTGACGATGTATATGGTGCGGCGCTGGCCATTGGTTGTTGTCGCAATCGCGCTCTTCGGCCTCGCCCAATCGCTCAGATTTGAAAGTCTGGCCGTCAACGCCAACAGCGCGTTTTCCGTCGCGCAATACAATCTTAATTATGACAACGCGCGATACGAGGATTACATGGCGGGCATCCGTGCAATTAATGCCGATGTCGTCTTGTTGCAGGAAGACAATCCAGGGCATCGGGCTGCAATCCGGGAGGGTCTTTCAGAGCTTTATCCCCATCAAGATTGGTGTAATGCGCATGATAGCGCTCGAAAAGGTGGCGTTGGTATCTTGTCTCGTGTGCCGCTCAGAGACGGTACCTGCACCTCCAACAGCTTGCTCATGTGGCGCAAGATCACCCTTGCCGGAACCGATGGTGCGCCCGTCGAGATGAGCGTTGCGTCGATTCACCTTTACTGGCCGTGGCCTTACGACCAGCACGCACAGATCGATGAGCTTGGACCGTTGATCGCCGATATTGCCGGCCCTCTCGTCATCGGCGGCGATTTCAATGCCACGCCGTGGAGCGACTCTGTTCGCCGGTTACGCGAGGCTGGCGGGCTGGCCCGGTTGCCCGGTGCGCCAATGACGATGCGCGCCGGCAATCTCGTGCCCGCTCCGATCGATCACCAGCTACACTCATCCGAGCTGTGTCCTGTTGCGCGCTGGGTTGGTGCGTCGTCGTTTGGTTCGGATCATTTTCCGGTGGTCGTGGAGTATCAGTTTGGGAGATGTGAGTGAGGCTCACTCAATTTCCATGATCACTTCGTCGACCGCGAGGCTGTCGCCGCGGCTGGCCTTGATTGAAGTCACGACCACAGTCTTCTCCGCGCGCAAGACGTTCTCCATTACCGGCTTCGTAATCGGCACTGAGCGCTTTCGCGATCAGGTGGCGTTGTTGCGAAGCTTGTGCATGGCGAATTGGTAGTCACAGCAACATAACGCAGAAAAAGGTACAATTGTTGGCCAATTGCGCCATTGTTAACCTTGTAAAGAGAGGTACGGCTATGAGTTTCATAGCAACTACCCTCCAGGAACTGAACTCGACTCGTTGTTACTCGAGAGCTAAATCGGATGCCGCACATTAAGCCGAAATACCTAAACATAGAGAAAAGTCGCAAGCACCTTAGTCGGTCTCTCGGATGTGTGTGTATTGCCTTTAGTCTGGCCGCGTGCGGAGGATCTTCTGGAGGCATCGAAGCCCCACTGGCAAATTCTGTGGATGAAGTACCGAGCCCAAATAATGCCGCTCCTGAAGACAATGCC
>CAZFIA010000319.1:0-1670 GCA_964519335.1 uncultured Pseudomonadales bacterium | reverse complement strand
AGAGCACCTGTGAACAATATGGATCTTATGAGCAGAAAAGAAGACAACTCGTCCTCGATGAGTCTTATTGAGAAGGCAGCAGCCCGACTCGATAAGCTAGAAGCGCAAGAAAGCGCTCGCGAGGCAGCTCGTCGTGTTGCGGGCGGCGATGGCGCTGCAACAGGCACCATAGGGCGGACGACCGCTGAAGCCCGACCCAATGCGGTTCCTGCGCCGGTTGCTCCCATAGCAAGTGTGGCCTCCAGTCCGGCGTCACAGCCACGCAGCCGTGCAGCGAATCCGACGATTTCTGCTCGCAGTGGTGGGTTATCGGCTCGAGCGCAGCAGGCCAGAATTAAGGCGACCGCCAGTATTCGACGCGGATCAGCGCCTGTAGCTCAGCATGCGAGGGTCGCTGACGTAGCGCCGCCACCCCTTCATGAACTCAATTTTCCGATGCTTGAATCCGAAGGCTTTCTGGTGCCTGGCGAGGGCGCTAACCAGCTGGCTCAGGAATTCCGCCGCATCAAGCGCCCATTGCTATTAAACATGCGCAAAGAAGCGGTTGCCGGCAATAATGCCAAACCCGCCAACCTGCTCATGATCAGCAGTGCTCTACCCAATGAAGGAAAAACCTTCGTTTCGGTCAATATGGCCATGAGCATGGCTGCAGAAATGAACCGCAAGGTACTTCTGGTCGATGCCGACGTCGCCAAGGGGCATGTGGGCCGAACTCTGGGGTTCAATCCAGAATACGGTTTGTCGGATATATTGAAGAATCCTGACCTGAGCGAACTAGGCGCAATAGCCGAAACTAATGTAGATGGCCTGTCTATGCTCGGCTCGGGCAGCAATGATATGCATATGGATGAGCTGTTTGCCTCCCAGCGCATGACAGATCTTACGCGCCGGTTGGCCCTCGCTGATCCAGATAGGGTGGTCGTTGTAGACGCACCGCCTATACTGGCAACCACTGAGGCGGGGGTACTCGCCCGGTTGATGGGGCAAATTGTATTAGTGGTCGAAGCCGACCGCACGCCTCAGGTTGCGCTTTCAGAAGCATTGAAGAATATTCAGGACTGCCAGGATGTTAGTTTACTCTTGAACAAGGTTGTTCAGGGGGGGCTCGGTGGAGCCTACGGTTATGGCTATGGCTACGGCTATGGATACGGGTATGGTTACGGGTATGGCGCTGAAGAGGCTCAGGGTTAAGCAATTAGTTTGACTTTGATTGTTGTTCATCAAAACGTCGCGCTAAGGATCTAATTGGAATGTACGAAGAATTTTTTGGATTTAGCGGGAAGCCGTTTCAGCTGTCGCCAGACTCTCGGTTCTTCTATCCGAGTAAAGAGCACAAACGCGCGCTCTCGTTCTTGCAATACGGTCTCGGTCAGGCCGACGGCTTTATTGTTATCACGGGCGATGTAGGTACAGGCAAGACCACGCTGGTTCAAACCCTGCTTGGCGACCTGGATGCCAACTCGGTGCTCTGTGCCAACATCGTCACGACCCAACTCGAAGAAAACGATCTGCTCTCTCTTGTGTGCATTAACCTGGGTATCCCGGTTGATCAGGGTAAGAGCAAGGCCTTGTTGCTTAATGATCTTGAGCGCTTCTTCGCCCAGCGCGCTGCTGAAGGTCGTCGAGTGCTCCTCATTGTCGACGAGGCGCAAAACCTGCCGGCGCGGTCG
>CAZFIA010000318.1:0-1672 GCA_964519335.1 uncultured Pseudomonadales bacterium | reverse complement strand
CAGTTGATGCCATGGTGGGTTTGAGCTACGACGCAACTAATGAGTTGTTTGCTGATACCCATGACTTTCTGGTGAATGAAGTTGCCGTTGCAATCAGCAAGACCGCATTTGATATCGCGGATCCTACCGGCGGCAGCACGGTAGTGCCCGGCAGCGTTATCAGCTACCGGGTATTGGTTGAGATAGCCGGTGCTGGATCTGCCCAAACCCTGGTGGTTACCGATCCGGTACCCAGTGATTTGCTCTATACCCCTAATTCTCTTTCCGTTGTCGGCTTGCCTGTGGGCGAAAACGCCGATGATGATCTTGTTCCTGCTGGTGTGGATAACACCGGCATTAATGGCAACAACATCGAAGTGACCTTCGGTGATGTTGTCGGCCCCGCGAGTCTGACGATCGAGTATCAGACCGTTGTCCAGTAGTAGTCCCAAAGTCGTGAATGAAAGCCCAGAGAGGCCGAGTCGCGACGTTTAACCACACGAAAATCCATCGATTGGAGGATCATCATGTCTGTAAGAACCAAAGTGCATAACTCTCTCGCCAACCGGCTGCAAAAGCCTGCACTCGCTGCAATTGCGGCCTCTGCTTTTGTCGTTGCGAGCATGGCCGCCCCGCTCGCGCAGGCGCGTGTAGAGCTCGTGAATGAAGTGCACAAAGTAGATCGCTACGTTGACGACGAGGGTCGCGTCCAGAGAAGGCTTGTCGCCCCAAGCAAGGTTATCCCGGGGGACGAACTACGTTACTCCGTGCGCTTTACCAACGTAGGCAACGAGTCCGTTGACGCAGGCTCTGTAGTCATCACCAACCCTGTCCCCGGTAACACGGAGTACCTCGAAGGTACGGCCGCCGGTGACTCCGCAGAAATTCTCTACTCCGTTGATGCCGGTGCGCAGTTTGGCTCGCCAGCTTCGTTACGCATCACGGAAGACGGTTCAGAAGCCCCAGCTAATGCAAGTGATTACACGACCATTCGCTGGGTTTACGCCCCGGGTCTTGAGCCCGGAGCGACTGGAACGGTGTCGTTCAATGTTCGCCTGAAATAGCGAGCTGTTCGACATCATCGGTGCAGTCATTGACGACTGCGCCAAGGGTAAGCGCGCGCGCCTCACGGCCTGCGTGCGTTTGCATTCCTAAATTGAAGTAACGGAAGGAACAACCATGCAGTACTTCAGAAAAATCGGGCTTGTCCTGATTGTAGCTTGTGCTTTCACCGGGTCAAACCCGGCGTTTGCAGTGGGCACCGACGCCGGCTCGGCCGTCGTCAACAGCGTAACACTCGATTACACAGTAGCGGGTGGTGCGCCAATCTCAGAGTCAGCAACTGCCACTTTTGTAGTGGATAGAAAGCTAGCTCTCAACGTGACGGCGACTGATACTAACTATGTCAGTATCGCGCCGGGGCAGGAATTTGCGGGTCAAACCGGTGTTCCAGCTCTTAACTTTACCGTTTCCAACAACGGCAACGACGACACCTCAGTTCTGCTGGGTGTGGTCGATCAGAACGGCGTTGGTAGCAGCGGTTTTGCCGGCCCACCCACGGGCGGAGGTCCTTACCCATTTTTCGATGAAGACGCCATATTGCTGGCCATCGATACTGACGGTAATGGACTTTACGATGATGGTGTGGACACGGTTATAACTCCGATCGGCAGCAACCTGTACGATCTGGACG
>CAZFIA010000317.1:0-1752 GCA_964519335.1 uncultured Pseudomonadales bacterium | reverse complement strand
GCCTGGCTGTTCCGGCAAGCGAACTAAAGCTTGCGTCCATGCCAGGCTGGCATCGTTACGAGGCCATGCCGCTTACAACCAAGTAGACTGCCGCCCGACAAAACTCAAAAGGACTATTGTGTGAAAAAGTTGTTGTGGCTACTGATCATCGTGGCTGTACTTGTTTTAGGTCTGCCCGGCCTGGTCGGCTTTATGGCAGAGCGCAAGACCTATGAGCAACTCGAGCTCCTTGAAAGCAACCCCGCATTCTCGCTCGAGATAGCTGACTACAACCGCGGCTGGTTCTCGAGCGAAGTAACTTATGAATACGGTCTAAAAGACGACTATATAGAGTTGCTGGAAGGATCACGAAGCAATGATAAGTCAGGCGACAACGCACAGAGCATTAGCGAAATTGCGGCACCGCTGGAGTTGCTCGGCGAAATGACACACGGCCCCATAGGACTGCACGACGGGCCTTTTTTTGGACTCTTCAAAGCAGACATCACCAACGGACCCGACAATCCGCGCCTCAACGATTTTTTGCAATCAATCGAGATGCCGCATTTGTTCCTGGGCAAGATCGCAACAGGATTTACCGGCAACACCGATTACACCGTGACTTTCCCTCCGGTTAACGCCGATGCGACCACCTTGGGGACAGACGCTGAACTTCGCAGCATCGAGTTCACCGGCATGACAATAGCCGGCGACTATTCGGCTGGTAAAGAGCATATTACTACGAAAGGCTACACGGATCGTTTGAACGTTGTATCTGACAACCTTTCTATCACCATCCAAGGGTTCACCCTGGACGCTGACGCACTAACTAAAATCAATACGCCGCCTTTTGGCACATTCGCCTTCGCAATCGATGAGGTCCGCGTATTTGATGCTGATGCGAGCCAGGCAGGGCCAATCGAACTTTCAAACGTCAGTTCCAAATTCGATTCAACCGAGGGTAACTCAGCAGGCACTGCCAGCGTTGTCGGAGGCTATAAAGTCGCCAAAGCAGTGATTTCAGAAAACGTCATCACAGACTTTGAAATAGGGATCCAATTATTAAACCTGTCAATCGCAGCAACAGAGAGCTACTTAAGTTGGTCCGAGCAGCTTGCAACGGTAGATCAAGAGGACCCGCAGGCGGTGCAACAGATGCTCAAGAGCGTTTCACCTATTGTGTACCAGATTATGGCCAACTCTCCTAAATGGATTGTTTCGCCATTGAGGTTCACTGCAAACGAGGAACCTTTCGAGAGTGACTTTAGAATGACCATAGATGGCAGCAAACTTCCCGCTGCGACCGAGTTCGATTTTACAAAAGGGTGGACGTGGCATCCGGCCCTTGGCGGGAACGCCAATGCTTCAATTAGCGAGCCTCTAGCCACCACTCTGGCCGTGGCCAGTACCCGCTCACAGCTAGCAGAGGCGCTCGCAGATCAAGACGGCTTTACGCCCGAACAGATCAATGAGATGGCGACCAACCAGGCGCTCATAGTTATGGAGGGTCTGGTGGGGCGAGGCCTGATTCAACGTACCGACGGCACACTGGGCGCCCAGGTGAGTTGGGACAACGGAGTGCTGCTGTTAAATGGTCAGCCCATGCCGTTCGATGCCTTGATGGGCGGCGCACCTAGCCCCTGAAACTGAAACCCCGATAGCCATCGGCCGCGATCTCATCGCAGACTTCGCGGTAGGCACCGACGCCGCCGGCATAGGGCATAAACACTCTGGGTTTGCCTTCGACATTGGCACCTAAATACCAGGAGCCGC
>CAZFIA010000316.1:0-1766 GCA_964519335.1 uncultured Pseudomonadales bacterium | reverse complement strand
CTTGTTATCTAGGTTCT
The DNA here is from genome assembly GCA_964519335.1 of uncultured Pseudomonadales bacterium. Classification (GTDB taxonomy): domain Bacteria; phylum Pseudomonadota; class Gammaproteobacteria; order Pseudomonadales; family Azotimanducaceae; genus JALZVT01. The sequence continues at coordinate 1,749 of CAZFIA010000316.1, read as the reverse complement.
GGTGATGTTTGTGGTTGGACTGGTTGTGGGGGTTACCTTTGCAACTGGAGATGGCAACCCTGAGGCGCTTGCGTCGCTAGATACTAATCCAGTGGTGCTGGGTGTCTCTGCCTTGATCGCTATGCCAGTCTTCATGCTCATGATCGCCATGCAATACGCTGTTTACGCAGACTTGAAGTTGCGCAGGCAAGGCGCTGATCTCGATAGTCGCATTGCCGAGGTATAGAGCTAGTCTCGCCACCCGGGTAGTTTCCGGGTTAGCCCTGTGTTTGTGGTCGGTATTGGTTTACCCGGCTGAGCCAAACGTTGCCTTGACAGAATCTGGTGAGTTGCAGCGCAATCTTTCGGTAACCTTTGATACCGATAAAGAAGCTGAGCAGGAAGTTAGCCCACCAGATACCGCACCGTTACTCGATACCTACAATGAGCGGTTCAATCCGCAGACCGTAGAGTCTGCAAGACTACAGCAGCTCGCCGATGAAATTGTACTGCTCCTGCCGGAACCCAAGCCGAACTTCGCGAAGCGAATATGGGAGTGGTTCAAGAACAGGGTTGCAGGCACAGAGTGGTTTAAGCGACTTTCCGAATGGCTTGAGCGTGTTGCGCCCTCCTTAAAGGTCCCCACCAGCATTTTCTGGATTTTTGCCCTGTCCTTTATCGCTGGCACATTAGGGTTTGTTTTCTATGAGCTGTACAAGGCGGGGGTATTCCAACGCAGTCATCAAAGAGACGCAGCGATTCTTGATGCGTCGGGTTCTGAAGTCAGGCTTGGTCGTGGCCGTGACGTGCGCAATCTTCAAGGTATCAGTCAGGTGCGTGCGCTGTTCCAAAACGCGGTAGGCAAACTGCGGGGGGCAGGTGCGTTGCCAGAGAGCGACAGCTTAACCAATCAATCGCTAGCCAGGCTCCTTCAGCGTCGTAAATTGCCAGCAGACCTTGCACCGGATGTGAGTGAGAAATTCTCTGCGCTGGTGCAGCACACCGATCTCGCTCTGTATGCCGATCAACTACCTAACAGTCCGGAATGGCAGTCTCTTGTCGAGTATTGGGTTGCTGAGGATGAGCCTTGAACGATCGAGTCATTACATTGGCTGGTGCATTGGCTGCGATCCTCATTATGTTTGGGCTGCTGTTTAGTACGCGTGATGAGGTTGTTCCGGTGGGTCACCCCACGACAGCAGATCGTCAGGCGCGAGGGCTTGCATTGGTTCATGCGTGGCTTAGTGCTCGTGGTGAAAAGGTGTTCTCGCTGCGCACTCGCTACGAAGATTTGCCGAAAAAGTTTCCAGAAGGCGGCAATCTGTTGATTACGGTGTTGCCGCAAAGCCGTCAAGCCCATCGTAACGAGGCGCTCGCACTTGAAAGCTGGTTGGCCCAGGGCAACACGCTGCTGGTTTTGTTGCGCCCTCCCGATACGGGGCAATTAGCCACCATCGGCAGTACTACCGAGAGCCTTCAACAGCTCGCTGGTTTGCGGTTCAATTTGGGTGAAGACGCAGAAGAAGAAAAAACAGAAACAGAAAATACACTAAGCGACGCACTGGAAGATATAAGTGAACCTGAGGACGAGACCGGAGCAAAAGCTGCGCCCGAAATAGACTGGAGGCAAGCTCTGGATTCGGCTTTTTCTGATCCAGAGGCGACGGTGTTGAGTGCTGGCTGGTCTAGCCACCCGCTTGTGGCTGGTGTTGAGAAAGTAGTGAGTCTAATCCCCTCAAGGCCGGTGATTAAACTACCGCAGTTGCAGGA
>CAZFIA010000315.1:0-1770 GCA_964519335.1 uncultured Pseudomonadales bacterium | reverse complement strand
TTGCCACAGAGAGAACTGTGATGACTGACGAAAATCAGGGCGTCGTCTACAGAAGCCCGGATTCTGGCTACTTCGAAAGTCGGGGACTGAAAAAGTACGCCGGCGTGTTTTCGCTATGGGCGCTTGGCGTTGGCGCTGTGATATCTGGCGATTTCTCCGGCTGGAATCTCGGGGTCGGCCAGGCCGGTTTTGGCGGCTTTCTGATCGCTCTGCTAGTCGTCACAATAATGTATGTCGGGCTGTGTTTCTCAATTGCAGAGATGTCGCCGGCCTTGCCGCATACCGGTGGCGCGTACTCCTTTGCCCGAACCGCGCTAGGTCCCTGGGGCGGCTACATCACGGGCCTTGCCGAGAACATGGAATATGTAATCACTACCGCCGTTGTGTGCTATTTCTCCGCCGCCTATTTACAGAGCGTTTTTGCGACACCCGATACGATGCAACCGCTCTGGTGGGCAGGCCTGTACACGGTGTTCGTTGGATTAAACATCATGGGAGTCGAAGCGTCTTTTCGGTTCATTGTAGTTATCACGCTACTCGCGCTTGCGATCCTTGTTGTCTTCTTTGTTAGCGCTATTCCGTATTTCAATTGGGGCAACCTGTGGAACATCACTCCGCAGCCGGGAGAATCAAAATATTTGCCCAATGGCTGGAGTGCAATCGGTGCGGCCCTACCCTTTGCAATTTGGCTTTATCTTGCCATCGAGCAGTTACCGCTGGCCGCAGAGGAAGCCGAGGACATCAAACGCGACATGCCCAGGGGCTTGCTCTGGGGTTTCGCAACCCTGGTAGCCACTGGTGTTCTGATCACGTTTCTCAATATGGGCATTGGTGGTGGGGCCGCGTTTTTCGGCTCACAAACCGAAGAACCCTTGTTAGATGCACTGAAGCTCACTTTGGGTGTAACAAGTGGAAAGCTGCTCGGCCTGGTTGCGGTCGCGGGTTTGATCGCAAGCTTTCACGCCATCATTTACGCCTATGGTCGCAACATTTATTCGCTGAGCCGCGCCGGCTATTTCCCCACATGGATGTCAGTGACGCACGGCGTACGTAAAACACCACATGTTGCTTTGATTGTGGGGGCGGTTTTGGGGTACGGAGTGTTACTGCTGTTGTACTACCTTGGCGACAGCGGCGCCTTTGGTGGGGTAATTCTGAACATGGCGGTGTTTGGCGCAATGATTGCTTATGCCATGCAAATGTGGGCGTTTCTGATTTTGCGCAAGAAGTTTCCGCAACTAGAACGCCCCTACCGCAGTCCATTCGGCAGCGCCGGTGCCTTCACCGCATTGATGATCGCCTTGATCGTTCTCATTATGTTGTTCATCAATGCAGACTTTCGCGCAGGAGTTATTGGCGTGGCGCTCTGGTTCTTAGCAGGGCTTATGTATTTTGGATTGTACGCAAGGAAAAACCTTGTACTGTCTCCGGAAGAAGCTTTCGCGGCGAACGCTAGTTAAACAGGCGCCTTACGCTCAAGGCGAGGTTGTCTCTCAGGGGGCAGCGACGATTCCAACAGTGCCAATAGCTCAGCCTTCTTGGATTGACTACTCGGGTCATCCCATAAGTTAACCAGTTGGTCAGGGTCGTCTGTCATATTGTAAAGCTCACCTTCTGTACCGCGGTACAAGTGACTTGCCTGGTATGTAGTGCAAAGCCATCCAGAACGCTCGAAGATGCTCTTTAGATGCATATCCACCGGACCGTGCTCCGAGTCCCATTCGGTAATCACATGACTGCGCTGTTGTTCTAGTGCGTGCTGTTCAGAAA
>CAZFIA010000314.1:0-1780 GCA_964519335.1 uncultured Pseudomonadales bacterium | reverse complement strand
TTGCAGCTCGGTACGAACAAGATCCATGTACGCAACATTGATTGCCAATCCAGCCAAGATGACCGCAACTGGTAATAAGATGACAAGTAGTGGAGCGACGATCCCGTGTCGTCTTTTCTTGTATTGAAGTCTCACTAGAACTCCTTCATCATTTCGACTGCGGCGTCTAAGGTTCGCCCTTGGAATAGGATGTCCCCAAGCAAACTGTTAGATGCGCATGGTGCGGTGATTTCGACCCGAATAAAGTCGCCAGGGGCTACTGCTTCTACATCATTTGGAATGATAGTAATTGTTGCCCCTTGGACGTTGCGGTTGAAAAGAATCAGCTCCGCTTGAGCTCCCATATCGGTCGCATTGGCCCCAGCCACCAATCCGATGCGCGTTGCCTCATGGGCAGCGATTTCCATGGACTGCCTGTTGTGTATCAAGTTGCACGTCTCAAGCGTCGCGAACAAAAACAACAAGAGAACCGGCAAGCAAATAGCGAATTCGACGGTGGATACACCGTGACGTCTGGAAGGACGCCTGCGGTATAACTGCGGATGAACCATGGGGCTGACGCTACGATAAGAAGTGTGTAATTACATCTAAACCGTAGCCTTTTTCGGCGAGACTTGGCGGTTCGCAGTGCGGCCTATCCGGCTGTATATTTTTACCCAGTCAGCATGAACTGAATAATCGTGCGAGACCGCCCGAGCAATGAGGCGGGGCTTAGAGCCTATACCAAACCTCGCCGTAGAACGGGACTCCGCGTTAGCGAGGTTTTGGGATACCTCTTTCCGGCCGACTTTCGGTGATACATGCGGTGAGTCCGACTGTGCGACTGCGTATCACAGTTGGTCGGCGGGGGTATGCCTCAGCCGGCGTTGCTAGGCCTGAGGTTGTAGGACTGTCTCGGACAAGAATGTCCAAGCTACGTAGTTATGTCGGCTTGCAGTACCAGAGAGTAGCGCTAACGAGTGACCTTGGCGCGCTTCGCAGACTTGAGTTTTTGCAGTTGCTCGGTCGCCCAGGCGTGCCCTTGAGCTGCCGCGGCGTTGAGCAGGCGAATGCCCTCTTCGGCATCTCGTTCGACGCCACTGCCGGTCACGTACATGTAGCCCAAATAGGCTTGACCACCGGCGTCGTTGAGGTCGGCGGCCTGTCGATAGTACTTCACAGCCTCCTTGGGATCTTTCTCAACTCCTTGGCCATTGGCATACATAAAGCCCAAGTTGACTTGGGCCTGAGTCACACCGTGTTCGGCTGCAAACTCGTACAGACGAATCGCTTCCTCTTCGTCTTTCTCAACACCGAGACCGTTAGCATACATGTATCCTAATTTCGCGCTGGCCTCATAGTTGCCTTTGCGACCAGCGGCTTCAAAAAGCACCACCGCTGCCTCGGCGTCTTTTTCAATGCCCCGTCCACTGGCGAGCATATAGCCGAGTTTCACTTGCCCCGCAGGATCACCACGCCGCGATGCCTCGTAAAACAATTTCAACGCGGCCTCAACGTCCTTCTTTACACCGCGGCCTTCCATGTGCATCGTGCCCAACCTCACTTGCGAAGCAGAGTTACCCTGCTCTGCGGCGAGTTTAAAGTACTTCGCGGCGTCTTCCTGACTCTTAGGAACACCGTCACCTCGCTCATACATGATCCCAAGAAGCGTCTGTCCTCGGGCACTACCCATTTTCGCCAGCTGCCAGCTTAGTTTCATCAGGTTACGTTTATCGCGGGGCACGCCACGGTCACTATCGAACATCGCGATCAAGCGAGATTTGCCCAGCTCGCTCTCACC
>CAZFIA010000313.1:0-1780 GCA_964519335.1 uncultured Pseudomonadales bacterium | reverse complement strand
GCGCGAGATTCAGATTTTCAGTACTCTGATCCACACGCCAGACAACAAAGTTATCATCGTTCCCAACGGCAAACTCTCCAACAACGTGATCACTAATTACTCAAAAGAACCAAAACGCCGTGTGGATCTTTTGTTTGGCATCGGCTATCAGGATGATATTGACGCGGCCAAAAAGCTGATCAAATCACTAATTGATGCCGACCCAAGAATTGATGCAGACCCCGAGCCTTTAGTTGCGGTATCAGAACTGGCAGCCAGCTCGGTCAACCTAACGGTTCGAGTTTGGGTAAACGCAGAAGACAGGTCATCGGTACGCTACGACTTGTTAGAGGCCGTGAAACACAGTTTTGACGCCAACGGCATCAGCATCCCATACCCGCAGAGCGATGTACGCTTGATTCAACCCACAGCGCAATAGCTGCATAAAACCCAACGCTGTATCAGCCTATCGCTCTCGCACCCAAAACAGGTCCCCACCAGTAGCTTCGTTGGTGCTCTGCGTTACTACGCGCAGGAGTTTGTTGAGCTGGTATTCCATTCGCAGCGTGGAAATTGGCTGAAACAATCCATAGCCATAGCTCACGTACAGTCGCGGTGACAAGAACTTTCCTACTACCAATGCCGCCTGAGCAGCGCCTGTGCCGGGCTCAGATTCAATAGCAAAGGTATCAACGCCCAAATTCTTGCCCACTCGATCTGTAAGCAAGGTGCCGCCTTCTACACCAATGGCAAAAGCTGCTTGCTGCAAAATCGAATTCTCAGAGGCAGAACTCGCCGACAAAGGCCGCCCGAGCACCAGATAAGAAAGCTGGTCGGATTGCGGTAGCTGGGGCGTAGAAAACACATCGAGCTTGGGGGCATCCAAAGAACCTTGCACCTGCACCCCCACCAAAACCTCCGGAGTGGCCTGACGCGCGGCGCGAATGTCGAGACCGGGTGATTCAATAGAACCTCCGGCAAATATCAGTTTGCCGTTTTCTACACTAAGGTCTTGCCCATAGGCCTTATAGGTACCTTCCTTTATAAGTATTTCGCCCTTGCCGGTGGTCGCACCCGTAGATTGCTCGGTCACCGTTAGCTCACCACCAAACTGAGCCTCAAGACCAAGACCGGTGAAACGAACATCGTCACCCAGCTTCACTTGAACACGCACATCCAGATCTAGCGGTACCGGAGTGTCTTCTTCCTCAACAAAACGCTGATCAGCACTCGCGCTTATGGCGCCGTCCGGCACCTTCGCAAGGCGAACGTCTGCTAGAGGTACCACCACCTCACCGCGCAACTTGAGTTTGTTTTCTGCGAATAACATCTGCAGATCTGGTGATACTGCAGCACGTGCTGTAGGCGTATCGCTGACCGCAAAATTCTCGCCGCTTATAGAACCGTCGACACTGAGCCCATCGGTCCAATCAACATTCCCTGCAAGCTGCAATTCGCCCTCGCCGGAGCGGGTAGTACCGCTGAGCACTAGCTCGTTATTTTCCGCCGCGAGTTCAATGGTGGTGTTCAGCAACTCAATTCCAAGTTCGTTTACGCTGAGCCTGGGAACACTTAACAACGTAGTGCCGCCAAAAGTCGGCGCACCCGGCGTACCACCGCAGGTCAATTCGCCGCTTAAACTGGCATCCAGCTCATCAAGCTGATCGCTAACCGCCGCAAGCCAATCCATATCTGGTAACTCAACCGCCATGCGCGCAGCTAGCGGCCAGTGGTCAATCGCAAGGCCAGACTCCGGCGCAAGCTCCGCATCAACAAACAGACCACTGTTGTCGTGTTCATC
>CAZFIA010000312.1:0-1802 GCA_964519335.1 uncultured Pseudomonadales bacterium | reverse complement strand
CCCTCATCACTAGCCGCAACTACCCCGCCATCGTCGTCCGCGACCGGGATCGGCCCGCCCCGTACATCACCATCAGCAGATGCACCCTCATCAAGATCGCCATCATCGCCACCGGCAGCGATCGGCCCGCCCACCACGTCACCCTCATCGGCAGAGGCGACTTCGTCGTTGTCGCCAGACGCAGCTACCTCAACGCTGCTGGCAAGACTGCCGCCGTTTATGAACAGCGCTGCCCCAACTAGGGCCGCAATGAGGGCAACCAGAGCAAGCGCAAGCCTGCGGCCTCGTCGGCCTGCGTTCCCGTTGCTATCAGCAAAGGACGGTGGTGGCGTGACAGCGTAGGTGCGAGGAATCTTGACCGTGCCATTTTTACCGAGACCGCCCTCATCTGCGATCTCTTGCAAACTGTCGGCAAGTTGTTGCATCGTCTGCGGCCGGCGCGCAGGGTCTTTCGACATGGCCTGCAGCACAACCGCCTTCAGCTCGGCCGGTGCATCGACATCGTCCAAGGTCGGCGGTTCGTCGTGGAGGACTCTTGTAATTATTGTGGCGATGGGTTCGGTCTCACCGGTGGTGAAAGGATTTGAACCTTCCAGCAACGCCGCAACGGTGGCACCCAGTGAGTAAACGTCTGATACCTCAGTCGCGGGATCTCCCTCTAACCGCTCTGGGGCCATAAAACTTGGGGTCGCTATCAGCTGGCTAGACACCGAGGTAGATGCATCAACTATCAGCGCGATGCCAAAGTCAGCCACAAGTGGCCTGCCGCCGTCATCAACCAGCACATTTGCGGGCTTGATGTCGCGATGCAACACCCCTTTGCTGTGGGCGTGCGCAACCGCGCCCGCAACCTGGGCCGTGATACTCGCAGCCAGCTGCCAAGAGAGCGGACCATCGTTGTTGATCCAGTCCTGAAGCGAGCCGGAAAGAAGCGGCATGACCAGGTAAGGATCATCGCTGGCGTTTACACCCGTTCGCCATATCGGAACGATGTTCTGGTGGCGGCCAATCTGTTCAAGGGCACCGATTTCTCGGCGCATCGCCCGGTCGCTGCCCTCTCTATCGATGGACGATCGGAGCAACTTAACCGCCACTGCTTGACCATCAGACTGGCGCGCCTTGTAGACGGTAGCGCTTCCCCCGCGGCCGATTAGTTTGGCCGGGCCAAGCCCGTCGATACCCAGATCTCGTGTCACGTCCTGTCACCCGCTAGTAAGACAGGACTCTGTCTGGGCCCACTCGCAGCCCCGCTCCCGTCTTGATACACGCATAGTTTATCCCTTCAAAAGAGGTGCTTCAAAGAACAATCTGTTGTCGAAGCAGGAAGTACCTAGTCGCCTCCAGGCCGGTCGACCCGGTAGCTGTCGAACTGCTGTATCAGCCGCAACGATGTTGGCAAGGTCAGGCGAGTCGTGCCCTAAACTCTGCATAGGGGGTATGCGTTTGTGATGAGGGCAAAGTCGCTGGAAGTCGATTTTTGCGGCGACACCTATGAGGTTGACGCTACCGAGACCCTTACGTTTGGACGGGAGGCCGATCTCGTTTTGGACACGAACCCGTACTTGCACCGGGTGGCCGGTCGTTTCAAAGAGCGACAAGGTCGGTGGTGGCTGGAGAATCTCGGCTCGAAGACCGCGGTCGAAATCTACGATCGTGATTCAGGCTCTCGGGCCGTCGTAATGCCGGGCGCTGACCAGGTTCTGCCAGGGCCAAACGTTGTTGTCCGCATAAGCGTGGGTCAGTCATCTTACGAACTCGAGGTTCGAGGGGCGGCAACGGGCCACGCAACTGCCCCGGTGGAG
>CAZFIA010000311.1:0-1845 GCA_964519335.1 uncultured Pseudomonadales bacterium | reverse complement strand
AAACCAATTGCGAAACCAATTGCGAAACCAATTGCGAAAAATGACTGAGCTATTTCCGCTCATCATGTTTCTCGCGGTGTTTGCCGCGTTGTTGCTGGGTTACTCAGTAGCTTTGACGTTAGCGGGTGTGGGCCTGCTCATGGCGTTTATCGGCGCTCTCACCGGCCATTTTTCACTAAGCGATCTCGGTTTCTTACCGGGCCGATTGTTCGGCATTGTTACCAATCAAACCCTCATCGCGGTGCCGCTGTTTGTGTTTATGGGGGTAACGCTTGAAAAAACCCGGCTGGCGGAGGACTTGCTTGCGTCTCTTACCGCGCTAATGGGTGGCAGGCGCGGTGGCCTTGCGCTAAGCGTCATCATAGTGGGCGCTCTGCTTGCCGCAAGCACCGGCATTGTGGGTGCAACCGTTGTTACTTTAGGTCTGCTTGCGCTGCCTAGCATGATGCAGGCGGGGTACAACTCAAGCATTGCGACCGGAACCATTGCCGCCACCGGCACCCTGGGTCAGATCATTCCACCCAGCATCGCCCTGGTGCTGCTTGGCGATGTGATCTCAAGTGCTTATCAGCAAGCCCAGCTCAATCAGGGAATATTTGCGCCCAAGCCGGTTTCGGTGAGCGACCTGTTTGCTGGCGCCATGGTGCCAGGATTGATACTGGTGTTGCTCTATGTGCTGTACATAATTTTCAAGAGTTTGAGCTCAGGCGACGCGCTGCCAGCGACAAAAGCGGTCTCAAGCTCAGATGATGACGCAAGCGGCAAAAGGCCTTCTGCAACAAGGCTAATTCGAAGTCTTATTGCGCCCATGGGGCTGATTATCGCCGTGCTGGGGTCGATTCTGTTTGGCCTTGCAACCCCAACAGAGGCTGCCGGTGTAGGTGCAACAGGCGCTCTACTCCTTGCGCTCTTCGGTGGCAACCTGTCGCTGGGTGCGCTCACCGAAATCAGCGAATCGACACTCAAAACCACCGCGATGGTGTTCTTTATCCTGGTGGGTGCGTCAATATTTTCGCTGGTCTTCCGAGGATTTGGCGGCGATGAACTGGTTCAATCAATGTTCATCGATATGCCCGGCGGCAAGTGGGGGGCGCTCGCCATCGTTATGCTCACAGTGTTCCTGCTGGGGTTTATGCTGGACTTCATAGAGATCACATTCGTGGTGGTGCCTATAGTCGCGCCTGTATTGCTTATGCTCGGCTTCGATCCGGTGTGGCTTGGCGTAATGCTTGCGATCAACCTGCAAACATCCTTCTTAACACCACCCTTTGGTTTTGCGCTGTTTTACTTGCGCGGCGTAACACCTGAGTCTGTAGCCACAGCCGAGATCTATCGTGGTGTCATTCCATTTATAGCGTTACAGCTTGTGCTGCTTGCGCTACTGATCGTATGGCCGCGCCTCGCCACCTGGTTACCCGAACTACTGAGATAACGCACAACACTATGGCCAACACAAAGATCAAGAATCTGCATATCTTCGACGGCGAAGAAATAAGCTCACACACTGCTATCGAGTTTAACGAGCAAGGCATTGTGGCTCTGGGCAACGATGTGGACATCGACGGTGCTGAAGATGCAAAGGGTGCATCGCTAATCCCGGGTTTGATGGACGCACACGTGCATCTCGAACTTGATCCCTCCAAAAAAGAGCCTCCCGCACCTGATGATCCACGCGACCTGGATGCAATGGCGCAGCGCGCAGAACAAATGGTGCGGGCAGGCATTACCACAGCGCGTGATCTCGGCGGCGGCTCCTGGGCGGAGTTCACGATCAGAGACCGGATTCTTGCCGGAGAGATACCTGGCCCAAGATTTCTCTGCTCAGGCCAGCCCGTCACCAGCAAG
>CAZFIA010000310.1:0-1883 GCA_964519335.1 uncultured Pseudomonadales bacterium | reverse complement strand
CAGCGGCAACTGCAGCGACCGCCGTATTGATGGTCACCCTGGTTAAAGACCATGGCCTGCAATACTTGTTGGCGGCCACGGTGTTAGCGGGTCTTATGCAGATCGTGGCGGGTCTGTTGCGTCTTGGCTCGATTATGCGCTTTGTATCGCGCTCGGTGATGACCGGGTTTGTTAACGCCCTGGCCATATTGATCTTTCTCGCTCAGCTGCCCGAATTAACCAACGTGCCTTCTCTAACCTATGTGCTGGTAGCTGCAGGGCTGGGCATCATCTATCTGTTTCCACGACTCACCACCGCCATTCCTTCGCCGCTCGTGTGCATTGTGGTGCTGTCCGGTATTGCGATTGCGCTAAATCTTGATGTGCGCACGGTGAACGATCTTGGTGAGCTGCCTGATTCGCTGCCCATATTTTTGCTGCCCGATATTCCTCTTACGCTCGAAACGCTACTGATTATCCTTCCTTACTCCGCAGGCGTCGCCGCGGTGGGTTTGCTTGAGTCGCTTATGACGGCGTCTATTGTCGATGAGCTCACCGACACGCGCAGCAATAAGAACAGAGAGTGCATTGGTCAGGGCATCGCAAACACTGCTACCGGATTTATTGGCGGCATGGCGGGCTGCGCGATGATTGGTCAGTCGATTATTAACGTAAAGTCGGGTGGGCGGGGGCGATTGTCAACGCTGTGCGCCGGCATGTTCTTGCTGCTTATGATTGTGTTTCTTGGGGATTGGGTAAAGCAGATTCCCATGGCCGCGCTGGTGGCCATAATGATTATGGTGTCTATAGGTACTTTCTCTTGGAGTTCCATTAAGGATCTGCGTGATCATCCGCGCAGCAGCTCTGTTGTGATGTTGGCCACGGTGTTTGTGGTGGTGCTTACGCACAATCTGGCGCTTGGCGTGGGCGTAGGAGTTCTCTTCTCCGGCATCTTCTTTGCGTGGAAAATTTCCCAGATCTTTCGGGTAACGTCTGAAGTATCGGACGAAGGGCTGCAAAGAACCTATCGTATCGAGGGTCAGCTATTTTTTGCCTCAGCCGAGGCGTTTACCGCATCGTTTGATTTCAAAGAAGCGCTTGAGCGGGTAGTTATTGACGTAAGTCATGCCCACATCTGGGATATCTCAAGCGTAGCAGCGCTTGATATGGCGGTGCTTAAGTTTCGTCGAGAAGGGGCAGAAGTAGAGATCGTCGGCCTAAACGAGGCGAGCGAAACCATTGTCGACAAGCTAGCCATACATGATGAACCAGACGCCATAGAGCGTCTGTTCGGCCACTAGCTGGGGGCGAGACTAAGATGTCACAACTAATAGCCGTAATTGATGGGTCCAGCTACTCTGAAAGTGTGTGTGATCACACCGCCTGGATCGCGAAGCGTAGTGGAGGCTCTGTTGCTGTTGTGCATGTGCTGGGTCGCCGAGATGTTGGCAGCGAGCCGGTGAATTTGAGCGGCAGCATCGGCCTGGGTGCTCGTAGCGAATTGTTGGAAGAACTTGCCGAGCTTGACGGTCAGAAAGCAAAGCTTGCGCAGAAACGCGGCCGGGCGATTCTTGATGGTGCCAAAGAACGGCTCGCTGCAAGCGGTGTAAAGAATGTATCTGTGCGCTTAAGGCGCGGCGAGGTGGTAGAAACCGTTAGCGAGTTTGAGGAAGACGCCGAGCTGATCATTCTAGGCAAGCGCGGTGAGGCGGCGGATTTTAGCAGTGGCCATCTAGGCTCTAACCTCGAGCGCGTGGTTCGTTCTACCAACAAGCTGGTGTTGGTGGCGTCCAAAACATTCCAACCTATTAAACGCGCGTTGATCGCGTATGACGGCGGACTCAGCGCCATCAAGGCCGTGAATTACATCGCGTCTAGCAAAACCTTTGAAGACATTGAATGTC
>CAZFIA010000309.1:0-1914 GCA_964519335.1 uncultured Pseudomonadales bacterium | reverse complement strand
TCCCTGCTACTGAACTATGGGTGGTATATGGCGGAAGAGTGGAGACCGCCGGCGCCAAACTCGGACCAAGCGTACGACATCAATTGCGTTGCCAGTGGTATAGAACAACCGCACAACCCAACGTTCAAGCCGAGAGGCGGCTACGAGCACGCCACAAACCACCTGGTTGCAGTGAAGCACGGACTGGAAGCGTACCGCCGCGCCGCGGTGAATCAATCGCGTCCAAGCCACAGCGAGGCAGCCACTGCGATGGGCATTAGCCGCACGCTGTACTACCGCAAGAAGTGGAACGACTGCCAGGACGCTTTGTACGACGCCTTCGAAAAGCTCAACGGCTCTTCTCTGCGACGTGTGGCTCAGTATTTTAACGACATCAGAAATCGGGAGGCAGCGTAATGAGAGTTCTCGTAGCTTGTGAGTTCTCAGGGACGGTGCGCAACTCATTTCTGAACAAAGGACACGAGGCCTGGTCGTGTGACATTCGCCCTGCGGAGGATGGGCACCCTAATCACATCCAAGGCGACTGCCGTCCGCACCTTAAGTCCGGGGAGTGGGATCTTATCATCGCCCACCCACCCTGCACGCGCCTCACGAACGCCGGCGTCCGGTGGCTCCACAAACCCCCCAAAGGCCGCACCTTGGAAGAGATGTGGGCTGATCTAGCAGAGGGCTGTGACCTGTTCTCCGACTGCTTGGAGGCCAACTGCGATAAAATCTGTATCGAAAATCCTGTGATGCACAAGCACGCCAAGGCGGCGATTCGCAACTACAAAGAGTTCACCCAGTCAATACAGCCGTGGCAGTTTGGGCACCCAGAGACCAAGCGCATCTGCTTGTGGCTACAGGGTCTGGACCCTCTAACCCCAACCAATATTGTCGAGGGGAGAACTCCCAGAGTACACCACATGTCACCCGGCCCAGACAGAGAGAAAGAGAGGAGTCGTTTCTTTTCTGGCGTATCGGATGCAATGGCGGATCTTTGGGGGTGAGCGAAAGTGATTAACTCAAGGCACAACGAGTGACATGGCTCCCGATCTACTACCCGGACGCACAAGGTTTTGCGGACGGGTACGAAGCGCATTGTGATGGATCTATCAGAAACCGAAAAACTGGGAAACTGATAAAGGCCCACAAACGCAAAGGCGATGGTTACTGCGGGTTCACGATGCACAAGCAAGGCAAGCGTAAGTTTGTGTACGTGCATCGTGTCATGGCGTACACGTTCCTTGGTGATCCACCAGGCGATGCAACGGAAGTAGATCACGAAGACCTACGACCCTGGAACAACGCAGCCGACAACCTGCGATGGGCAACACGTCACGAACAAGCAGCCAATCGTTCGAATATGCAGACCGAGACGAACGACCCCGTACAAGCAGCGCGGTTGGCGGCATTGGAATGGATAACCAAATCGGTCCAAATTTCTGGTGAGACTTTGCGTGAGGAGATAATAGAACTAAAGGTAAATAAATAGTTGACAGCTACTAAACGCTGTGAGAAAGTAAACACATAGACCACTAGCAATGGATAGAGAAGAGGCAGATGAGCAAATACACAGAACGACGACACGTTGCTGAGGCATTGACGGTAGGTAAGCCGAAGCACCAATTCGGCGTACTCAAGCGCACCAACAAAACGATCTACGTTCCCGACCTGGAGGGAAAACTCCAACCCAAGGTTGTAGAGCGACGAACGATTGGCCTAACACCTGATTGTACACGCCGGGTGTACAAGAACCTGAAGCGCCTTGACGACGGCAAATTCCAAGCCCTTGTCTTTTGGCTGAGCGGGGCCACTGCGGCGGGTTAAGAACGCTAGGAGCCAAGCCACTGCCCTTGCCGGGGCACTCTCTACGGTGCGCAGGCCATCGACTTGGCGAGCCTGCACCGAATTTCTGGTGAGACTTTGCGTTAA
>CAZFIA010000308.1:0-1947 GCA_964519335.1 uncultured Pseudomonadales bacterium | reverse complement strand
GCGCACGACAGATTTGACCAACAGCTTGCTGGCTTTGTCGAGAAACAGCTCATATGCATAGCGAAAATCATCTCTAGGATTCACCTCAACCCGCAATGACTCACGCCCGGCTACTCGCTCAACGCCGCGGTACTGAATATCATAAATCTCTGACAGATCAGCTAAGTTGCTAGCAGAACCGTTTTCCACGGCAGCAATCATGTTGGGCGCACCGATACCGGTCAGCAAATACCCTCCCGGGTGCACGCAATCGACATGGTGCTCATCGCGCAAAATGTCCATCTCCGGACCATCGAGAAAACGCACTCGTTCAATTTCGCTGCCACTATTAACGATATGGGTCAGCTGCGCGGTTCTCATTTCGCCATTGCGTTGCAGAACGATGGTCGCATCGTAATCCAGACTACGAAAACTCTCCGCCATCTCCCGCAGTAATTCATGACCGTCTTGCGCCACCACAGGTGTGCTGGCAACGATTAGCGCAACGCCGATGACGTGTTTTTTCAGCACCAGTTTTAATCGGCGCGGCAATAGCAGATTCTCAATCATGTGGGTCATGTCGTTTTACCGCGAAACCTCTGAGCGCACCAAGGGCATCACACCCTGGCTGCTATTCATGGATGCATGCTCAGCATGCGTACGCATATATACACCTAATCTTTCACGCAACAGCGCGCGCTGCAACGCCTCTTGGCGTTGAGCCGCAAGTGATGAGGAAGACTCTTCGCTGCCACCCTCGCTTAAAAGAGTTGTAGCTGCACCGGTAGTGACTGGCTGTGTCGACGCCAGGCTATCGCCGGCCGGCGCAGGTTCGACGCCGGGACGACCCTGGAAGCCAAGCACGAGTACAGCAGCCAAGCCTGCCGCGGCAGCAAAGCCTATTAATTGCTTATGCCATGGCGTAGCTACCGCAGATGCCTGCTCTTTCTGCGGCTCCGGCCAGGTTTCGTCTAACTGGTATTGTTCCTCGCTCTCAAGCGCGGACTGAATGTTTGCTGTTAGGTCAAGTTTAAGGTGCCCGGGATTGCCGCCTTGCATATCGCCGCGGAGTACACTTTGCGCAAGGTTCATTCGACGCCATCGCGCAGTAAGCTCTCCGGCTGCTGAGTCGCCTTGCTCGACATCGCGCAACACGCGCCGCAGTTCCAGCTCCGTCGCCTCGTCATCGAGCATCGCCGATAGCGATACGAAAGCGCCGTTGGCTTCTGCATCGTCTTCGAATTTAGTTTTACTATCTGTGTCGTCCATGTGCTTGTTCTCGCCCGAAAAAGTTCTAAGTGGTGTGCTGACTTCCGCCTGCGGTTAATCTCTTCCCAGCATTTCTTGTACTTCTAATGTTTAATGTTTTCGATCTGTATTCGATCGTGTTTCTGTCTTCGCCCGACAATGACCATATTTTAGTCAAAGCATCGGTACCGACTTATTAGTCAGCATTTCCGAGCAATGGTTCCAACCTTTTATCAATCGCCTCGCGTGCTCTAAAAATCCTCGATCTGACGGTGCCGACAGGGCAATCCATCACATTCGCGATCTCCTCATAGCTTAGCCCATCGAATTCACGCAGGCTCACGGCGGTGCGGAGGTCCTCAGGCAGCTCCTTGACCGCCAGATTCACCATTTCGCGCAATTCTTCGCCAAATAACTGCTCTTCTGGCGAGGCGATATCGCGCAATTGTTCACCACCATCGTAGTATTCAGCGTCCTGTAATTCCACATCGCTGCCCGGCGGGCGACGGCTATTCGCGACAATATGATTCTTCGCAGTATTCACCGCGATGCGGTAAAGCCAGGTATAGAACTGGCTGTCGCCGCGGAATCTGGGCAAGGCGCGAAACGCCTTGATAAAGGCCTCTTGGACGACGTCTTCCACCTCGTGCCGGTCACGCACGTAACGGGTCACCAGGCCAAAAATCTTTCCTTGATACCGGCTAAAGAGCAAATCGAACG
>CAZFIA010000307.1:0-2025 GCA_964519335.1 uncultured Pseudomonadales bacterium | reverse complement strand
TTTCCCAGTTGACTGGGTTCTTTATCTTTTTACCGTTTGAAGGACAGATTTTTCACACCTCGCATTGGCCACAAGACCTAAACCTGAAAGGCAAAACTGTAGCCGTAGTAGGTACTGGGGCAACTGCAGTGCAGGTGGTTCCCAAGATCGCCGAAGAGGTCGCGAATCTGATCGTCTTTCAACGCAGTCCGGTGTGGGTGGGCGCAAAAAAGGATCCGGAATATACCCCGCAAGAGCGAGAAGAATTTCGAACGAACCCTAAAGCGTTGCATGCCATCCGCCAGGAACTGTACGAATCCTGGGAGAGAACCAGTATCGAGCTGCATCGGGCAGGCACCCGCGTAAACACAATGGCTGAAGAAAGAGCGCGCGAACAGATACAGCGCAGTGTCTCTGATCCCGAACTCGCAGAAGCACTCACGCCCAACCACAACTTCGCATGTAAACGCCCAACCATATCAAGCCAATATTATTCAACATTCGAGAAAGACAATGTTTCTCTGATCAGCGGCGCCGTCGACTCGTTCACGCGTACCGGGGTTGTGGCCGGCGGCAAAGAGCACGCTGTAGATGTAGTTATCTTTGCCACGGGTTTCGAAGCTTTCAATATTTCAAACCAGATCGACCTTATTGGTCTAGGCGGTCTACGCCTGAAAGAGGCGTGGCAGGATCGGGTTACTTCCTATTAGTCAGTTATGATCCACGACTTCCCCAACTTGTTTTTAATGTTGGGTCCCAATGGAACAGGCCTTCAATCGGCTTTACAAACTATCGAAGCGCAGGCGGACTACGCGGTAAGCACTATCAAGAAAATGCGCGCCGATGGACTGACTTCACTGAACCCAAAACAAGCACTAGTAGATGCATTTACCCGCGACGTTGAACGTCATTTCGAACGCACGACACACAGCAAAGGCTGCACCTCCTGGTGGACAGATCAAACCGGTTTCAATCACAGCATCTGGCCTGGCTCTAGCGACGAATACCGTGCACAGCTTGACAAGCTTGTTCTGACCGATTTCGAAGTTACCTGAGCGCGCACTCTCGCAAAGATCTATTCTATGCTTACATAGTTAGCTCGCGTCGAGTTGGAGAGAACATGTTGTTAGCGGTACCTCCGCAGAAGCCCTTGCTCATTGCACTGCTTGGCGCGATAGGTGGTGCAGCAATCACCGCCGCAGTCTTGCTCAACCCATTTACAAGCTCAACAGCAAGCTACCAAACAAGCGACTCCGCAATCGAACGCAGTGGCAACGAAAGTCATGTCCACCCAGAGAATCCACTGAGAATAGAGGATCCGCCAGGCCAATTGGAACGGCTGAAAGAACTCCTAAACATCCTGCAATCTGTCGGTCAGATTAGTCCGGGTCTAATGACACAACTTCGGGACGTGCTCGTAGATTTGATTCAAGTTGATCCGATAGGCACTGCAGAGCTCATACACGACTCAAAATCGCGACAGAAGCACTTTGTGCAGCGTCAGTTCCTACACATCTGGACGGAAAGCCACGGAACGGAGGTATTGGGTATATTGCCTGATGCCTGGCGTGAGACCCGTCCGTATCTATATAGCTCGGTCTTTAGAGCTTTGGGAAACACAAATCCCAAAGCAACACTGCCACATATATTGGCGTTGTCTCCCTCAGACAATCGCGTCTCTCTGATGACCAACATCGTCCATGCGCTAGATACACAGGATATGAATCTCGTATTTGAAGCGTTTAACAAATTTGAACCTAACGAGCGATTGAAATTCCTGGAAATGAGTGCCTATGAATTAGCCAACAAAGACCCTCATCAGTTATTGGCCTGGTCGAGCAAACTAAGTGAGGACGAACAACGAAAGGCAGCAACAGCGGCACTTAGCGCGTTAGCCAGAACTGACCCAAAGACTGCGCTTGCTCTGGTAGATACCCACCCACCCGGAAATCGACGCAGAGTTCTGCAGCTGGCGTTAGGCCAACTCGCAGCCACCGAACCGCAACTAGCCGTGGCGGAAGCCGAGGAGCGAGGCCGTTTCTATAC
>CAZFIA010000306.1:0-2029 GCA_964519335.1 uncultured Pseudomonadales bacterium | reverse complement strand
GTTACACAACCAACGCCAACTCATTTTTATACCTATCGGATAGATACCCGACGCACCAGGGTGAGCGAAGAAGCGCTTAGAAACGATGGTAGCTGGGAGTTTCCGGTAGTGAGCCCGCACAAAGTCGGCCTGCAGCATCCACAAGTGTTGGTACTTAGCGAAAAGCAAAGTGTTCACCCCGGGTTAAACCAGGTCAGCCTGCTAGATATGCAAACGCAAACGGAACAAAGCTACCGCTACCCGGATCACTTGATGCCGGAAGAACATCTGCTGGTTGGAACACCAGATACGAAGGGCAGGCTACCCTGGGTGATCGGCACGGCGCTCAACTACAGAGCTTCGCAAACAGAGCTGCACCTGTACCGCGCACAAGATCTAACCGCCGGGCCGGTGGCGTCCGCGCATCTGCCCTATGCACTGCCGCTAGGGCTGCATGGTAAATTTGTTCAGGCATGAAGAACACCTATCAGCACTGGGTTGGCGACAAGCGATCTGCGCTTAACTCATTCGCCTGGACCACACTATTTTGCGTAGGTATAGCGGTGCTGCTGTGGGTTACCCGGGTGGCAGAACCGTTTTTGGCATCGCTGGCTATCTCGCTAACTATCGGCTGGTGCATTTCCATCGCTCAGATGTTGATCTCCCCAAGGCTAGAGCCGGGTCTCGGGGTGACACCCGCCAACGTCGCAAGCACCAGCATCGGACTGGCTGTCGCCCTAAGCCTGATTGGCCTCTACAGCTATCTTGCCGGTCTGGAAACCAACAACCTGGATTGGAGTACCACAGCGCCCGCCCTGTTCTTTGCCATTGTCGGCACCATTTTGTTCACCAGCATGGCGAGGTTGAATGAGCTGCGCCAGGAACTGTCGAAAGCAGAAGTCGAACGACTGGCCACCGAGCGCGCGCTAACAACCGCGCAACTAAAAACACTGCAAGCACAAATCGAACCCCACTTCCTGTTCAATACACTCACAACCGCCATGGGCCTTATTCGCACCGAACCCAAGGCCGCTGAAGAAACCCTTGAACAGCTCACCAAGCTACTGCGCAACTCGCTCAGCAGAACACGCACGGAAGACTCGACGCTGAGCGAAGAACTTGAGCTGATCAACGCCTACTTAGGTATCGCGAAAATACGTATGGGTGAGCGGTTGAATTTTACTGTTACCTGCGACGACGATCTTGCTGGGTTAAACCTGCCTCCCCTGCTGGTTCAACCACTGGTAGAAAACGCACTAACACATGGGCTGGAGCCCGCAGAGACCGGCGGTGAAGTTAAGGTAACGGCCAAGCACTACAAAGACGGTGTGCAAATCGCTGTAACAGACACCGGTCTGGGCCTGTCTCATAGCACAGCAACAAGTGGTACCGGCTTACGCAACGTCCGCGAGCGCCTGCACCAGCTTTATGGGACAAGTGGCGAGCTAAAACTCACCGACAACAACCCTTCGGGCGTCACAGCAACCCTGTTCATACCCAACGAGCGTGACTGAGATGACACAAGGTGCAACGCCGGCATCCCAACCAACCGCCATTATCGTCGACGACGAAGCAGCCGTGTTGAGTCATCTGCAGCAAATGCTCGCAGACTGTTGGCCAGAGCTTAGGGTGATAGACACCGCACAAAACGGTCGGGAAGCTCTGGCGAAAATTGGCGAACAAGTCCCCGACATTGTGTTCTTAGATATCAAGATGCCGGGCATGACGGGGCTCGATGTTGCGCGCAAGCTAAGCAAGCAGGTGCACATGGTCTTTGTGACGGCATTTGACGAATACGCTGTAGACGCTTTTGAACAGGCCGCTACCGACTATTTGCTCAAACCTGTTGCACAAACGCGGTTAACCGAAACAGTGAATCGGCTTAAGAACAAGCTTGAGCAAAACTTGAGCGCCGAACCAGCCAGATTCAGCGCATTGCTTGAGAAGCTCGGCCAATCAGCGCCTGCAACTCAAGAGTGGCTGCAGTGGCTGCGTGTTGGCCATGGAGACGAGGTTGAACTGATCGCCACCAACGACGTGGTGTATTTGC
>CAZFIA010000305.1:0-2073 GCA_964519335.1 uncultured Pseudomonadales bacterium | reverse complement strand
GTGCGCAAGTTGGTCGCTGGTAACCCCGGCCAGTTCCAGGCATCGGTTGCCCGCATGGCGAATGGCGGGCGAACTGTGCAGGTTGTCTCTGTTAGATACGTAGTAAGTATCGTGGGCATCGGTGCCAGCCCAAAGGTACACCCATCGATCTTCGCTAATACCGAGCTGCCTGGCCTTGTCGGTGGAGCACATGATGAGTGCGGCACCCTGATCCACACTGCTGTTTGAATTTAGAAACTTGGGGTAAGGCAGGCTCACCGGTCTGTTGGCCCCCGAGGCTTTAAGCAAGTCGCTCGCACTCTTCGCCTGTCGGACCCAGGCGTTGGGATTGTTTGCAGCTACTTCGCTAAAGCTTGCCCACAGCGTTGCAACGTTTTGCATATGCGCATCGCGTGCGTCTTTGCCTGCGCCGTGAAGTGCGTGACCCAGGGCATTTTCGAACATCGCATAGAGCTGAATCGGTGCGCCGATCTGGCACTTAAGTTCTTCGGGGTGTGCCATGGGAATTTCTTCGCCATACACCTTGTCGGGGGCACCGCCCAGGGCCTCCCAGCGCAGTTTTTCGCCGGCGCGCTTGGCCTTGGCCTGGGTGTTGCCGCACTCCGCGCCGGTAATCAGCACGACATCATGGGTGCCCGCCTGTATGTCGAGCGCGGTTTGATTAACCACACTTTGTACGTAGTTGCCGCCAAACTGGCTTATGGCCGTCTCGGCACCTGGCAGATTTAGCTGCTCGCGCAGCACGCCCGCCGGGTTGGTGTAGGGCCATCTGCCGCGAATGACGCGGATGGCACTGGCGGCCTCAAGAATCTTCGGATTGCCAGTGTCGCTTGCCGCTACCTGCAGGGCATCAAACATGAGCTCAAGCGGTTCTTTGTGTTGCTGCCAGTCGGTTATACGTTGTTCGTTTTGGGCAACGCCGACAATAATGGGGGTATTCGTCTGTGTCTGGGGCATGGGCTCTCTCGGTAGTCTGCTTCCTCAGCACCTATACTACCCCGACTGTCAGGAGCTCGGGATTAGCGAGGATCGATACATGGCCAGAAATGTTCAAATCAGGCGCAATCTGACCTGCCGAGCCACACCGGTGATTTTGGCGGTGCTACTGCTGCTGCTGGGTGCTCTATCCCCTGTAGCTTATGCGTGGAACGAATCCGGCCATCGGGTGATAGCGGCCACCGCCGCCGAACACATGTCGGCTAAATTACGCTCGCGTGTTGTCGCAGCCCTGAAAGCACATCCGCGCTACAAGGAAGATTTTGCCGCCTATCGACCGCGCCGATTAAGGGGTTTAACTGAGGCGCAGTGGCTGATGGGCCAGGCCGCGGCCTGGCCAGATCACGCACGAAGCTTCGATAACGCGCCGCGCCGCTCGCGCGATGCGCTGGTCAAGCGTTATCACCGGGGGAACTGGCATTACATTAACTTGCCGCTGTACCTGACAGAAGCAGACGGTGCGCTGCGCATCAAGGATCCCGCGCGTAGCCCGAGCAATAGCAAGAGAAAGCGCAAGTTGAAGCGGCCACGTGATGTGCTAACTGCGCTTTCCTTTATTGAGGCTAAGTTGAACGATCCAAAAACACCACTCTCAGAGCAAGGCTTGTGGATTAGTTGGGCGTTGCATCTGATCGCTGACGTTCATCAACCCTTGCACACCACAGCGATGTTTTCGAAGAATCGCTGGCCTCGCGGCGACCGCGGTGGCAACGAAATAAAGATCGCGGGCAGTGGTAGAGCAGATCGCCTCGATAGTTTGCACTACTACTGGGACAGGGCGATCAGTAATCGACGCAAGCCACAGGAGATTCGTGCACTTGTGAACGTACTAAACAAGCAGAAGACATCGGGCTTCGCAGAGAACGAAACGGAACCCCTGAAGTGGATACGTGAAGGCCATGTGATCGCCGAACGGTTGGTCTACCGGCCCTTGCGTCCGCAGATCGTAGCATCACCGGTGGTGAAGATTCCCAAGGAATACAGCCAAAAAACCCATGCAGCTGCGCTAAAGCTCGGGGCAGTTGCAGCGCATCGAACTTCGCTGTGGTTGGCGGCAGCGCTAAAGGAGTACTAATA
>CAZFIA010000304.1:0-2080 GCA_964519335.1 uncultured Pseudomonadales bacterium | reverse complement strand
ATTTATCAAGATGGGCGTAGTGCCAGAGCTTGCAAGCTCGCACTATCTTCCAGCACGAGTCGGCTTTGGTGCCGCCAACGAGCTTATGCTTACGGGCAAGACGGTGAGCGCTACCGAGGCGCACGAGCTAGGTATGGTCGACAAACTCGCGACTGCGGATACGCTTTTGGACGTGGCCCGAGATACCGCAAGAGCGATGGGCGAGAATCCTCAGGCCGCTCTGCTCATGGTTAAGGAACTCATCACCGAAAACATGGGTGAAGGTTCGATTACCGAGGTTCAGCGTCGAGAGTTGAAAGCGCTGGGCGAGGCCTACAAGTCGCCTGAGCACAAAGAGGCGATTGCTGCGTTTCTAGAGAAGCGCGCTCCAGACTTTGCCGGGGCGCGAAAGTTGGGTTAACGTTTTTGGTGGCGACGCTTCTGTTTTAGAACGGCGAGTTAAGATAGAGCGAGCTGTCTTTGCCCTCCTGTTCTTGCGCCTCTAACCGATAGATAGTTTGCAGATGCACCTCGTCTGGCCCATCTGCAATGCGTAAGCCCCTGGCTCGCACGAGAGCCGCCGCGGCAGGAGAATCGTCGGTAATTCCTGCTGCGCCAAACAACTGGATCGCGCGGTCGGCAACGGCCTGGTACGTCCGAAAGGTTGTCACCTTGATCATGGATATCTGCTTACGCGCGGCCTTGTTACCGATGGTGTCGAGCAACAGAGCGGCCTGCTTTACCAGCAGGCGGGCCTGATCAACCTCTATCCTCGACAGCGCGACGGCCTCTTTGGTTGAGCTGTAGCTGTCTACTCGATTGCCGAAGGTAGAGCGCTGCGCCGCGCGTTCGATCATTAGACTGATCAACACCTCGCATTCTCCGATCGCTCGCATGCAGTGGTGCAGGCGCGCAGGACCTAATCTGGCCTGGCCGATTGCAAAGCCCGCGCCCTCTTCGCCAATCAAATAGTGTTTGGGGACACGTACATTATCAAAGCGAAACTGGGTGTGCGCACCGGTTCGATGCTGCGCTCCAAACACGGTTACGTCGCGCTCTACAACAACACCTTTCGTTGCCAGCGGCACGATGATCAAACTTTGCCGGCGCGATTTAGATGCGTTGGGGTCGGTAATGCCCACAACAATAGTGAACTGGGTGTTTGCCATAGAGCCATTAGTGGAAAACCATTTGCGGCCGTTGATTAGGTAGTCGTCGCCATCGGCGCTAATAGTAGTGGCGAGGTTGCCCGGATCGCTGGAGGCGACTTCGGGTTCGGTCATGGAAAAACACGAGCCGATGTCACCCTCAAGCAGTGGATTCAGAAATTGTTGTTTCTGTTCATCGGTTCCAAAGAGCTGCAGCAGCTCCATATTTGGTGTATCCGGGGCATGAGAGTTACACACTCGCGATGCCCAGGGTAGTTGACCCAAGATTTCTGCCACGCCAGTAAACTCAAGATTGCTTAGCCGGGTACCTGGCTCAGTGTCACTGAGTCTTGGCAAGGCGAGATTCCACAGACCGAGGTTTTTTGCCTGCTCGCGAAGCTCAATCTCTATCGCAGGAATCTCCGCGCCGGCTGCAGATTGCTCTTTCCACAGTGCGTTGTTTGGCAGAATCTTCTGCGCGTAAAGATCTGCAACCGCATCTGTGATTCTCTGCGCATCGTCGCTAATTGCAAAAGGCTGCGAAAGGCTTAGTTGATCGGTCATGTGAAGCGAATGATCTCCTAGGTGCCAGTGTACTGTGGATCTCGTTTCTCAAGAAACGCCTGCATGCCTTCCTTTGCATCGCTGGTCCTGGAACACATGAGTTGGTTGCGATTTTCTATCGCCATTGCGGCTTCTAATCCGGCGGCATCTATCGCCATGTTCAAGCCTTCCTTCGTCAGGCGTAAGCCCATGGGTGAAGTGGTGAGCATTTCCCTTATGTAGGGTTCAGCAGCCTGCTCTAACTCTGCATCCGCCACTACTTCGGATACCAGGTTTGTGGCGAGAGCGCGTTTAGCGTCGATGAATCTTCCAGTCAGCATTAACTCTGAAGCAACCGAGGTGCCTACCAGTCGAGGCAAGAAGTAGCTCGAGCCCATATCGCAAGCAGA
>CAZFIA010000303.1:0-2085 GCA_964519335.1 uncultured Pseudomonadales bacterium | reverse complement strand
CGCGAAGAGATGGAGCGGTGGCAACGCGACGCTCTGGTTGATTTGTCGGTCGCATATTCAAGGCTGGGTGACAGTGCGTTGCCTGCTGGCGATTATCATCAGATCAAAGGCTATGTGCAGCATGCCATTGAGGACCGGGGGGATGAGGTGTGGAGCCTGATCGAAAAAGGCGCCACTATTTACGTCTGCGGCGATGCCGCTGGAATGCTGCCAGAGGTTAAGCGCACCCTCATAGCGCTTGCCGAGACTCACCACGAGGACTTTGGGCGCAAAGACTCTGGCCAAAAAGAATCGACCCAGACGAGCGAGCTTGCCGAGGGTTGGCTTACCCAGTTAGAAAAAGACGCCAGATTTCTTGTGGATGCTTGGGCTTAGTTTGGGGCTTAGTTCTTAACCAAGCGCGCCCGCGTAAAGAATAGTTGCGCCCAAAGTAATGCCGGCAACCAGAAACAGCACAAAGCAATAGCCCATAATGTCGCGCATGTGTAAACCCGCGATTGCCAGCAGTGGAATGGTCCAAAACGGTTGGATCAGATTTGTCCATTGGTCGCCGTACGCGATGCCCATGACGATCACGCTGGGATCTGTGCCCAGGGTCTTTGCCGCTTCTAGAAAAACAGGCCCTTGAACGGCCCACTGGCCCCCGCCCGATGGAATAAACAGGTTAACCAGACCACCCGCCAAAAACGCCCAGAAGCCGAGCGTTTGTGCGGTCGCGATTTCTGTAAAGCCGTGAGCCATTACCTTCACGAGTCCGGTGCCCGCCATCAACCCCATAATGCCTGCGTAAAACGGATATTGGATAAGAACTGCGCCTACCGTCTTGCCGGCATTCAACACCAGTTCGACGTAGTGGGCGGGAGAGCGCGCAAGCAGCAAACCCATGGTCAGAAAGGTCCAGTTCACAATGTTCAGGTTGAGCGCAAAGCCTTCGCGGACAAAATAGGTAAACAGATAAACACCGAGAAGCGCGCCGAAGGCCAGGGTGAGAATGCGTTGGCTGTCGATCCACTGTGCCGGTGTTCGCTCAGAACTTACCGCATTTTCTTGTTCTGAGAGTGAGTCGGGGTGTTCTTCCTCCAACCCACGCACTGCGGTTAAGGGGTGCAGCATGGGGCAGATAACTGCCAGAGCGATTACGGTGATGACGATGCCAATCAGGTTCCAGTGCGCAAACAGTGTTTCGCTGACCGCTAGCACTCCGGTGTAGCTTTCCAGAGGATGCCCTGGCGTTCCGACAGACAGGGGTGCGCTGCCGCTGTAACCCATGTGCCAGGTGCCGAGCCCGCAATAGGCGGCTGCCACAAGTAGGGGATAATGCACCGCTAGTCCGCGCAGCCTTGCCTGTTCAGCCACAGCTTTGGCCATAAGCGCGCCAGCAACCAGCCCAAATGACCAGGCCAATAAACTTGCTGAACAGGAAATAATCACGACCAGGGCGTAGCAGGCCGTTATGCTTTTGGGTAGTCGCGCTAGTGTCGCCAAACCGTTACGCACCGCATCGGTATGGGCCAGCGCATGGGCGGTAAGCAGAGTAAGGGCTATTTGCGCCATGAAGGCGAGGAGCCCACTTAGGCCTTCACCCCATGCGACTATGGCGACGCCGGCGCTTGAGCCTGTGAGCGTTGTGGCAAGCACAAATGCAACGCCGGTCAATACAATCAGAAAGACAAACGGATCGGGGTAATAGCGTTCAACAAAAACCACAAAGGGTTTGCTCAACGAGTTCACAAGCCTCGATAGCAAGCTCTGATGCGCAGTTGCGGGCTTTTCTGGCATTAGTCAGAACTCAAGAATTTATGAGGGCTGACGGTACTTCAATTTTGTGTGATCGAAAACAGGTAGAAGGGTGGCTTGGGGCTAATCGTTACAGTAGCTTTTGATCTCTCCCTGTAAGGCCTCATGCTCACTGTCAATGCGCTCGGATTGTCCTATAGGGTAACCGCGCTTCTTGCGTGACCTTATCTGGTCAAGACCCAATCGGGCCTGCTTACAACGTAGTTCTGCAACCTCGTCCTGGGCAAGACGTTTTTTCGACGCAGCGAGCCTCTTGGACTTTTTTTGACTACGCTCGCCGTTCAACCG
>CAZFIA010000302.1:0-2138 GCA_964519335.1 uncultured Pseudomonadales bacterium | reverse complement strand
CTGCGGGCGGGCGCGCACATCGTAAAGCTTGAGGGTGGAGCCTGGCTGGCTGAATCCACACGAATGTTGACCGAAAGAGGCATACCCGTCTGTGCGCACATGGGGCTAACGCCACAGTCGATCAATCGACTTGGCGGCTACAGAGTACAGGGGCGCAATCCGGAGCAAGCCGACACCATGGTCGACGAGGCAAAAATTCTGGAAGACGCAGGCGCATCGCTTCTGTTGTTAGAGTGCGTGCCAACCGGACTTGCTCAGAAAATAACAGAGGCGCTGCGTATTCCCGTAATCGGAATTGGCGCAGGATCTACTACCGATGGGCAGATCATGGTTGTACATGACATGCTGGGCATTACGCCATCTAGCATTCGCGTGCCAAAGTTCGTGAAGAACTTTCTGCCCGAAAGCAAAAATGGACTCGCCGGTGCCTTCGAGGCTTATTCAGAAGCGGTGCACAGCGGAATATTTCCCGGCCCCGAACACACTTTCAAATAGCTCGGCTTCGGTGGATACGCTTCACACCATCAAGGAAACCAGAGCGTGGTCGGCTAGCGCGCGCGAACGAAACGCGCGCATCGCTCTGGTACCGACAATGGGAAATCTGCATGACGGGCACCTAACCCTGGTGGAAGCAGCTCGCAAAAACCATAGCGCGGCGGTAGTTTCCATCTTCGTTAATCCCTTGCAATTTGGTCCAGACGAAGACTTCGATTCCTACCCCCGCACGCTAGAGGCCGATTGTAAGCGCCTGCAATCAGCCGGAGCTGATCTGGTTTTTGCACCAAATGTAGGGGAAATGTACCCGCATGGCCAAACCAATCATGTTGAGGTGAAGCTACCTCACCTCGCAAACTTGCTGTGTGGAGAACACCGGCCCGGGCACTTCGACGGCGTGGGTACGGTGGTCATGAAGCTACTCAACATCGTGCAGCCCGAGTCTGCCTTTTTTGGCGAGAAAGACTATCAGCAGCTACAACTTCTGCGAATTATTACCGCACAGCTAAACGTGCCTGTTAATGTGGAGGGAGTACCTACAGTACGAGCTTCCGACGGACTGGCGCTCTCGAGCAGAAATCAATATCTCAGTGACTCCGAGCGCGCAACCGCTCCACTGTTGCACACAACGCTTTTGCACATGGCCGAAGAAATTTCCGAGGGCAACGAAAATTTTTTTCAACTGCAAGAAAACGCAAAGCAAGCGCTGCGAGAAGCAGGATTCAAGCCAGACTACATCGAAGTGCGTGATGCACAGACGTTGCGAGTACCTGATAAGGAATACACGCAGCTTCGAATAATCGCAGCCGCCCATCTAGGCGCCGCACGGCTCATCGACAACATAGCCGCTCAGCGCCTCTCAATGAAAAGAACGAAAAGAACCAACGGAACCGAATGCGCATGACCACAAACGGATCCCCGACCAAACTCTCCGCCTGGCAACAGCTGGATGCCATAGAAGATACGTCATCGTCTATGGACTTAAGCCTGCGAATGGGCGAACTGCTGGTGGATTTCTCGCGCCAATGCATAGCTCCTGAGGCAATGGAACAACTCCTGTCTCTTGCAGACCAATGCAACTTGAAATCAGCCATATCCGATCAACTTTCTGGCGTGCATATCAACACCAGTGAAGACCGCGCCGCACTGCACAGCGCACTTCGCGCGCCACACGAAAAGCGGCCAGCCAAAGTAGCGGATACCATAGAACAAGAGAGAGAGCGACTGGCTAGTTTCGTTGCTTCTGTGCGGACTAATCAATGGCGGGGTTACACAGGCCGTGCAATCAACACAGTTGTACACATCGGAATCGGCGGTTCACACCTAGGACCTGAGCTTGCATACCGAGCGCTCAGCTCGCCCGCAGACGCATTACAAGTGCGCTTCCTCGCCAATCTGGACGGGCAGTCGGCCCGCGATGCCCTGCACGGCATCAACCCAGAAACCACACTGTTCATCGTAGTCAGCAAGTCGTTTAGCACGCTCGAAACCAAAATGAATGCAGCAACCGCCCGCTCCTGGTTCATCGAGCGCACTGGCGATCTAGAAGCTATCCCAAAACACTTCGTCGCTGTCACCAGCAACCTTGAGGCCGCAGCGGAATTCGGCATGCCCGCGGATAATCTGTTTGCCATGTGGGACTG
>CAZFIA010000301.1:0-2193 GCA_964519335.1 uncultured Pseudomonadales bacterium | reverse complement strand
GTGGTACTGAGCTTCCTCGATTTTAAATCCCGCACAGGGGGAATCGGCCCGACCATTAAAATGAGCGACGACATGAACGCAGATATGAACCAGATCCGATCGTTCTACAGTGGCATGCAAGGAAAATTCCCAGACCTCAGTGGGCCTATGTATCTACGTGAAGAAAGAGGCGAAGAGCAAGAATCCGAAGGATGAACAAACGCGCAGCTAACTACCACTCTGTACTCACCCTGCTCCTCCCGGCAGTGTTTCTGTTCGGCTGCGCGAGTGATGTAGGCACCACGCAGTCCAGCACATCAAACACCACCAGCTCACAAGATCAAAGTACTACTGTGTTCACCAACGCCAACGTAATAACAATGGCTGATGCGCAGACGAGTGCCAGCACCGTTGTTATTCGCGGTGAACGAATTATTGCAGTGGGCGGCGACGACATCGCCCGGGACTACCCAAAGAGCCGCAAGGTAAATCTGTCTGGAAAAACGCTGATACCGGGTTTTAACGATACCCACATTCATATCGACGGAAATGCCGCGCACTACGTAGACCTTACTAAAGTCAGCTCCATCTCAGAGATCCAGGCACTGGTAAGGGCACGCGCGAAGCAGCTCGGAAAGAATCAGTGGATCACCGGTTACGGCTGGTCTGAAGATGAACTGAGCGAACAGCGAAAACCCAATCGCTTTGATCTGGATGCCGCTGCACCCAACAATCCTGTAGTGCTTACTCGCGCAGGCGCTCACAGTGCCGTGGTATCGTCGTCCGCACTATTGCTCGCCGGGTTTAGTAGAGATTCAAGCGACCCAGAGAACGGCTCGCTCGAGCGCGATACCGAAGGCGAACTCACCGGTATCATTAGAGAACGTCATGATATTGTGCTGGCGCTTGCACCGTCGGCGAGTGACTCTGAGCTCGCCACCAGCTTGTCGGCCAACCTTAAGGCACTGTTTGCCCTGGGCATCACCTCTATCACCCAGGCCACCGCAGATGCAGATACGCTGAACCGCTGGCAACAAATCTACGCAAACGCGCCGGGTGAACATCCCCGGGCCTCAGTACAACTGATATGGCCTGGCAAAGCACAGTTTGCAGCCTTCGATGGGCGCTCCGGCCAGGGCGACAAGCACTTTCGCATCGGCCCTCTAAAGGTGTTTGTAGATGGTGGCTTTACCGGCCCTGCTGCCTACACTAAAGAGCCCTATCGCGGGGAGGAAACCTACCGCGGCAAGCTCGCGCTCAGCGAATCCGAGCTTAGGGAGTTACTAGACATCGCCCACAACGCCGGCTGGCAAATGGGCATACACGCGATTGGTGATGCGGCGATCGAGCTAGTGGTTGATGAACTCGCAGCAGTCCTCGCGCGTGCGCCAAGGGACTACCACCGCCACTATCTGAATCACTTTACGGTCATGCCCAGTGCAAGAACGATGCAAACCATGGCGGCAAACGACATCTGGATCTCTCAGCAACCCAACTTTACTTACACCTTAGAGGGGCGCTACACCACCTATCTCGACGGCGAGCGTCTCAGTAAGAACAATGCCCTAAGAACCCCCATGGATCACGGCATCTTCATGGCGTTGTCGAGCGACGTACTGCCCATTGGACCCATGACCGGCATCTACGCAGCCGTTACGCGACGCGGTATGTCGGGCGCGCAATACGGCCCAGAAGAAGCCTTGAGCCCGCTCGAAGCGCTGCACGGCTATACACGGAACGCGGCGTTCTTTACTTTCGAAGAAGCGATTAAGGGCACCATCGAGGTCGGAAAACTTGCAGATCTGGTTGTGCTCGAGGCAAACCCGCTAACGCTTGCACCCGAAGATTTGCTCAGCCTTCAGGTTGAGCAAACCTGGCTCGGCGGGAAACGGGTTTTCAAGCGTTAACCTTTAACCGGCAACAGCGTGGTTATTTCTCTGGCGCAGTACCTTTTGCACTACCTTTTGCACTACCAGAGGCACCAAAGGCCTCACGCGTAAGCTCGTTCACACCATCAAGCGGAAAAACCGGTCGCCGCACGTTGTTAAAGGTGAGCATGTCATAGTCGGAAGTGCATACGCCTACGCCTGCGCACTCAACAACCTCTTTGGCCATCTCCCTGAAGCCCACCCGATAGTGCACCCGGCTCTTAAGCATCAGATAGGTGCGGCTTTCAGGATCTATACCGAGCGAACGGAAACAGCCTGGATCGAA
>CAZFIA010000300.1:0-2205 GCA_964519335.1 uncultured Pseudomonadales bacterium | reverse complement strand
CAAGTACCCCATCAGCACTATGGGTGTGTCTTGATCCTGGTTGCGAAACTCACGCACCATTTCGAGAACCTGGGTAAGCGTTACTCCATGCGCGAGTGCGCGCTCGGAAGACACTTGAATCGCGGGTCCCTCCGCCTCGGGGTCAGAAAACGGCACGCCCAGTTCGATAACATCTGCGCCACCGGCAACCAACGCATGCATGGCCGATACCGTGCACGATGGCTGTGGGTCACCTGCGGTAATGAATGTTACTAAGGCTTTGGTATTGGTCGCTTTAAGCTCAGCAAGGCGCGCCTCTAATCGCGTGGCAACTGCGTTCGCCGCGACACTCAAAGCTCTATGCCTGCAAGCTTAGCTACCGTCAGAATATCTTTGTCGCCCCGACCCGACAGATTTACAATAACTACAGCGTTGTTATCCATTGCCGGACACTCCCGATGAACCCAGGCGAGCGCATGAGCAGACTCAAGCGCGGGCAGAATTCCTTCCAGAGAATTGAGCGCGTTAAACGCATCGAGTGCTTCGTCGTCGGTGACGCTGGAGTACTCCACCCGCCCAAGATCTTTGAGGTGCGAGTGTTCGGGCCCCACACCGGGATAGTCGAGGCCGGCAGAAATGCTGTGGGTCTCAGCAATCTGGCCGTCGTCATTTTCCATGAGATAGGTACGGTTGCCATGGAGAACTCCAGGCACACCCGCATTCAGGGGGGCGGCATGCGCTCCGGTGTCGAGCCCGCGTCCGCCCGCTTCGACCCCAACAATACGCACGCTGTCATCGTCTATGAACGGATGAAACAAACCAATCGCGTTGGAACCGCCACCGACACAGGCGACGAGCGTATCGGGCAATCGACCGCAAGTTTGCAAACACTGTGCTCGCGCCTCTTGGCCGATGACCGATTGGAAATCACGCACCAGTTGCGGATACGGATGCGGTCCGGCAACAGTGCCAATGATGTAGTGCGTGTCATCAACGTTGGTTACCCAGTCGCGCATGGCTTCGTTCATCGCATCTTTGAGCGTCCGCGATCCCGATTGCACCGGAATAACATCAGCACCCAGGAGCTTCATGCGATAAACATTCAGCGACTGACGCTGGACATCTTCGGAGCCCATGTACACCTGACACTTAAGGCCAAGTCGTGCCGCTACTGTTGCCGTGGCAACGCCGTGCTGACCCGCCCCTGTCTCAGCGATGATGCGCGGCTTGCCCATGCGTTTGGCAAGCAACGCCTGCCCGATGGTGTTGTTCACCTTGTGCGCACCTGTGTGATTCAGGTCTTCGCGCTTTAGAAAGATGCGCGTGCCGCCAACGGCCTGACTCAGACGCTCGGCAAAATACAGAGGGGTGGGTCGCCCGACGTAATTTGCCAGATCATCATGAAATTCGCGCTGAAACTCTGGATCAGTTGTCGCATCGCCATACAGTTCCTCGAGTTGGTCAAGCGCATGCATGAGGGTTTCAGCCACGTAACGACCGCCGTACTCGCCAAACTTTCCTTGAGCATCCGGCTGTGCATAAGCCGCTGCCACGGAAGCGCCCACTTCGTTTGCTGAGTCTGGAGATTTAGATGTTCCCACTTCTGCCTCTACTAATACTGCTGTTCATATCAAACCTATCGAGTGGCCTCACAAAACGCCTGGAGTTTTTGAGGGTCTTTTTTGCCCGCGGATGCTTCTACACCGGAACTCACATCAACCGCCCAGGGTTTAAGCGCCTGGGTTGCCTGAGCTACATTGCCTGCATCGAGACCACCCGCCAGAACAAGACGTTCCCTGTACCAGGTTGGCCACAATGCCCAGTCAAACTGTTTCCCCGTGCCACCGGATAGCTTGCGACCTTGAGCATCTACAGTCACAGAATCGATCAGCAACGCTTCTGCCTCAACATAGCGTTGCGCCGCATCCACAAACGACTCTCCAAACGCACTGCCACCAACAGGCAACCCCACCGATTTCCAAAATGGCAAACCAAACTGAGCACAAAAATTGGGTGACTCGTCGCCGTGGAATTGCAGAACGTCAATTTCTAGTTGATTAAGCACCGACTCAACCGCTGAGCTCGTTGCGTTCTGAAACAGCGCTACACGCCTGGGTTCCTGAGGAAGCTCCCCCCACCAGGCGGTGAGTTCACCCGCAGTAACTGAGCGGGTGCTGCGCTCAATAAAAACAAAACCCAGATAGTCGGCTCCTGAGCCCGCTGCTG
>CAZFIA010000299.1:0-2226 GCA_964519335.1 uncultured Pseudomonadales bacterium | reverse complement strand
TCTACCCACAGTCCAGTTTCTTTGGCGTAGGTTTCAACCAAAGCCACATTTTCATCATCGCGACCGGTAAGCCGTAAATAGTCGATGGTTTTCTGATCGATATAGAACATGGCCGCGGTGGCACCAAACTCTGGCGTCATGTTCGAAATGGTGGCGCGATCGCCAAGAGTTAAGTCTTCTGCGCCTTCGCCATAAAATTCGAGGTAGGCGCCCACCACGCGTTGTTCACGCAGAAACTCGGTGATCGCGAGCACAATGTCGGTGGCCGTAATGCCGGGCTGCCGTTTACCGGTAAGTTCGACACCCACAATGTCGGGTAGCCGCATATAAGAGGCACGACCGAGCATCACGGTTTCGGCTTCTAAACCGCCCACGCCCAGGGCAATAACCCCAAGGGCATCAACATGAGGGGTGTGACTATCGGTGCCTACCAGCGTATCTGGAAAGGCAACGCCTTCCCGGTTGTGTACCACCGGCGACATCTTCTCAAGATTAATCTGATGCATGATGCCGTTGCCGGGTGGAATAACATCAACGTTCTCAAACGCCGTTTTGCACCAGTCGATAAAGTGAAAGCGATCTGCATTGCGGCGGTCTTCGATGGCGCGGTTTTTTTCGAACGCATCGGGGTCGAAGCCTGCGTGCTCAACGGCCAGCGAGTGATCCACGATGAGCTGTGTGGGCACGACCGGATTCACCTGAGCAGGGTCACCGCCTTTATCGGCAATGGCGTCACGAAGACCGGCAAGGTCTACCAGCGCCGTTTGACCGAGAATGTCGTGGCATACCACACGCGCGGGATACCAGGGGAAGTCAAGATCGCGCTTGCGCTCAATTAGCTGAGAAAGTGACGGCTTAAGGGCCTCGGGTTCGCACCGGCGCACCAGATTTTCGGCAAGTACCCGTGAGCAGTAAGGCAAACCCTTCCAGGCGCCAGGCTTAATGTCCTCAACGGCCTCTCGGGCGTCGAAATGGTCGAGGCTAGTACCCGGCAGTGGTTTCCGGTAATCGGTGTTCATCGCTAATTTGTTCTCCAACGTCAGCCTGCATTTTATCACTGTAGCGCCCAGTTTGTGGGACGGGTACAGATAAGCCATTGACGTGTTGGTTGGCAAAGTGGTCGAACAGGATGTCGCTGAACTTGCGTTCACCGATCTTTACATCGCTTGCACCAAGAAACTGCACAAAGCTGTCTCCACCCCGGGCCAGAATTTCGAGTGTGGCTACACGATAGTTCTGATCTAGAGCGATTGGTTCACCACCAGCCGACGCGCCAAGGAGGCGCTGGCCCGCAGGGGCTTCTGAGTTATAGCGCACCGTCAAACCGGAGATCTGCAACAGCCCGCGCTCGAGCGACAACCCCTGCTCCAGGATTTGCATGAGGGTCAGTCCAGAAAGCTCCACCACCGCAAGGCGATCTTCAAACGGAAACATGTCCTGCAGATCGACGCGCCGCAGCTCGCCTTGAGCCAGGTCTTTACGCAAGGCACCGCTCGGTACTAGTGCGATCTCGATCGCCGTATGTTCGCTGATGATATCGGCGAGCAAATTCCCGAGCGTAGATTCCTGGTAGTACTTACGGCTGGCCCGCTTATCAAGCGTCCCGACCACGGTATAGAGTTCGGGGTGCTCTGCTCGGTAACGCGTGAGCACGGCGGACACCGCTTCATCACCGGTAAGTTCGTTACTATTTACGGGCACCAGCTCGCTACTCAGCAGTGCGACTTCCGGAAGCTCCTTATCGATTGCAAGTGTAGAACTTAACTCGAGATGCAAAACACCCAGGTGCTGTCCCTGTCCCCAGGTTTGCATGATCAAGGTGCCATTAACCGGGTCGATCAAGGCCTCTGGCGTGCCGGCATCCGTATGGCCGGCTAGCAGCACATCTATACCGGGCACCGCCGCTGCCAGCGCAAGGTTTTCATCATTGCCGCGATACACTTCGGGTGCGGCCTCGTCGTTGGTTTGCATAGGTGCCGTGGGTCCCTGGTGAGTTAGCACGACAATCAGATCCACATCATCACGCAGCTCTTCAACATACTTCCTAACCGCCGCAACAGGATCGCTAACCGCTACGCCCGCGATGTTCTTGGGGATAAGCGCTGTTGCCGCATCCTGACCAAGAACACCAATCACGCCAACCTTTATGCCGTTACGCTCAATCACGGTATAAGGCGGCGCATAGCCTTTGCCGGTGTCTTTGTAAGTAAGATTGGCACCCAATAC
>CAZFIA010000298.1:0-2231 GCA_964519335.1 uncultured Pseudomonadales bacterium | reverse complement strand
TTCAACTGCACCAAAGATCAGTCTCGACTACGAGTGCGAAGAGATTGATGCGTCAATATTTCGGGCTGGCCGATGTCAGAGACGGCGACCACCTCGAAGCGATCGTCGCTTGCGGCCAGTTTGTAGAGCTGCCGGCCAATACGGCCAAACCCCATAATGCCAATGCGGATTGGATTCACTAATTAATCTCCATGATTTTCAATGTGTTAGTACCGCCCTGGACGTTGCGATAGTCGCCCTTCGACAGAATGACGCGATCGCCCTTAGTGACCGCGCCATCAGCAATCAGGCGTTCGATCGCCGCTGCGTTGATCTGATCGTGATCAACCCCGTCAGATTCAAACAAACGCGGATGCACGCCACGCAGCAGCGCAACGCGGGCAAGTGTAGAAACGCTATCTGCAAGCGCATAAATAGGCAGGTTAGAGCGAGCGCGCGACATCAGCCGCGGTGTGTTTCCCGTTGAAGTGAAACAGGCGACCGCGCGTACGCCAGTTAAGCGTTCAGCCACGGTCATTGCCGCAAGTGCAACTGACGCATCAATCTCTTCGCACTCGTAGTCGAGACTGATCTTTGGTGCAGTTGAATCAGACGACTCTGCCCCATCAATAACTCGCGCCATGGCAGCGACCGTCTCTATCGGATACTTCCCAACGGCTGTTTCGCCCGAGAGCATCACGGCATCTGTGCCATCCAGAACGGCGTTGGCCACATCCATAACTTCGGCGCGAGTCGGTTGCGAGTTAGCAATCATCGACTCCATCATTTGTGTCGCCGTAATCACGCAGCGATTTAGCTCGCGGGCCCGCGCGATAATTCGTTTCTGTGTTCCCATCAGCGCCGCGTCGCCAATCTCTATACCAAGGTCACCACGCGCAACCATTACGCCGTCGCTTGCGCTAATTATCGCGTCAAGCATCTCATCGCTGTTCACCGCTTCTGCACGCTCTAACTTGGCAATGACGGAGCAATCGGCACCTGCCTCGGCGATCAGTTTCTTTGCTTGATTAAGATCGGCAGCGTTTTGGACAAACGACACCGCGATGTAGTCTACCGACTGGCTGCAGGCAAACTTCAGGTCGTCCAGATCTTTGGTGGTAAGCGCCGGCGCAGACAACCCGCCGCCGCGCAGGTTAATGCCCTTGCCGGGTCCAAGTTCGCCACCCGTGCGCACCTGGCACTGCACTCGTTTGCCTTTAGTCGCTACCACCTTGAGTTCAATTAGCCCATCGCCGAGCACAAGTATGTCGCCGGCGTTCAGCTCCGAGGCCAGCTCTTTGTAACCTGTGCCTACCGCAGATTGGTCGCCGGCATCCGCCGCGAGCGCACCATCAATCGCGAAGTCGTCGCCAACACTTAGCTGCACTGCAGCAGCGGATGCAAACCCTTGAATACGAATCTTTGGGCCTTGCAGGTCTGCCATGATGGCAACATAGCGATCAAGCTCTTGGGCGACCGCGCGAATGTCTCTGACCCTGGCCGCGTGTTCTTGCTGACTACCGTGCGAGAAATTAAGCCGAAAGACATTTACACCGGCAGATACCAACTCTTTAACTAC
The DNA here is from genome assembly GCA_964519335.1 of uncultured Pseudomonadales bacterium. Taxonomy (GTDB): domain Bacteria; phylum Pseudomonadota; class Gammaproteobacteria; order Pseudomonadales; family Azotimanducaceae; genus JALZVT01. The sequence continues at coordinate 673 of CAZFIA010000298.1, read as the reverse complement.
AGGGTCGCTCGCTGGTCCTAGCGTTGCCACTATTTTGGTGCTTCTCATACTTCCTTTTTCAATGAGTTTTGTTTGGAGGGGGTTGGGGATTCGCCAGCGCAAGTTTGGTTTGCCGGAGATTTTCTTCAGCGGCACTACCTAATTCCAGCGCAAGCGCAACTTGCAACGCATCTAGCAATGTCAGCTGCGTTAGTCGAGAGGTCATTGGCGTAAACACGCTGGTGTCTTCTGTTGGGTGACTGCCAAACACAAGCGTGGCTACGTCGGCAAGCGCCGATTGCGGATCAGTGAATGCAATTACCGTTGCCCCCCTACCGCGAGCAACAGCCATCGACTCCACCAAATCTGGCCAATTGCCCGTGTGTGACACCGCGATAAACACCTCGTCTGCCTGAGCGATGGCGGCGTGTTGGCGAATGGTTTGTGCATCTAGCGCCGTACCGCAAGGAATACCGAGGCGAAAAAACTTGTGCCGCGCATCCTGAATCACATGGCCTGATGCACCCAGCCCCGCGAACACAAACTGGCGCGCAGATCGCATGGCACGCACCGCTTCGTTAAACGGCATGGCACCAACAAAAGCGCGCAGATCAACCAGAGCACGGATTGAGCTCTCTACTACTTTCGCGGCGGCACTGTCGGCACCGTCGGTCACCTCCACGTCGTTGTGGGA
>CAZFIA010000297.1:0-2277 GCA_964519335.1 uncultured Pseudomonadales bacterium | reverse complement strand
TCATGACCTACGTATATGACGCAGCATCAGACTCCAGCAGTTTTGTCATCATGGACGCAGCGACTATGGATAACGCTCCCGTTGCTGAAATTGCATTGCCGCGCATTCCGGGCGGCTTTCATGGCAGTTGGGTACCAGAGACGGTGGCAAACTAAACCGATCAACTCGCAGCGGCATTTCTAAACCGGCAGAGATTGAACGCCATAGTGAGTTATCGAGACAAAGAAGTTGCGCGCATCGGTCAGGTGCCGGTTGTACATCATGATCACGCAGAGAAGCTGAACGCGCGCACTTTCAAATGTTTGTTGATCTGGTGGCTCCGTTCAACGAGGTCCGTTACGATTCTGAGATTGCTGACTGGCACCGGGCGCTTTTTTTCCAGCGCTGGTATGGATTTCGACAATGAGCCAAAGCTCGCGTATGAAGCATTCCCCTCAGATGGCGACGCAGTACGAACATTTAGGGCCGGTTTGCCGGGGCGGGATCCGGATGACATGCGGACCTACCTTCTCTCGCCCACCGTTGAGACCCTCAATACCTGCCTTGTATGGACTAAGATCCGGGCAACTGTTCATTTCGATACGCGCAGAATGCGGTCGCTCGGTCCGGCCCTCGGTGCCATACCATTGCCGTTAGGGTAATTCCTCTATTCATCTGATGTATAGATAGGTTTTGAGTATTTTTTGGAAAACGCTTTGCCAAATAGGAATTGCTCCGACTAACAATTGGCGAACATCACTGCAATAAGTAGTAGAAGTAGCCGCTAACTCACATTGGGTCCCTGGCGAAGAGTTTTAGGCGTGCACTCTAACTCGGTTATCGTGCTAAATTGATTCGGAATCCAACCGTAATATTCGGCAAACATACAACTGGGGATACCTAATGGAACTAGTCTACCCAAAAGAAAGAACTCTCTTTCTCATTGCCATTGTGATTTCCATTTTCTTTTGGCTAGTACTAGTGGTTGGCTCTCTCGGTGTCGCCTTACTCTACATAGGATTCTTTTTCCTCATCGCTCTGTTTACTCAGGCGGCCTTTATCAGTCACATCAAAGGCAACGGTGTGGAAGTAACCGCGGAGCAATACCCCGACTTACATCGTCAGCTGCTGGCCTGCTGTGACAAGGTTGGTGTAGATGAAGTTCCAAAGACCTATCTGTTACGAACGGATTTTTTCAATGCTCTGGCAACTCGTTTTTTGCGCCGCCACTACATCGTGCTGTTCACGGATGTTGTTGACGCGCTGAAGGAGCGGCCAGGCGGGGTAGCGTTTTACATAGGTCACGAATTGGGCCACATCCATCGTCATCATATTCGCTGGGGGTGGATTTTGGCACCGGCACTGTGGCTACCGATTCTCGGGGCCGCTTATCGGCGCGCTGAGGAATACACCTGTGACCGTTATGGTAGTGCTTGTGTTGAGGAGGACGCTGACGCGGTGGCAGCGTTAGCTACGATTGTGGCAGGAGATACGCGTTGGCATGATGTCAGCATCCCGGCATATCTGCGCCAAGTCGATGAAACCAGTGGATTCTTTATGTCTTTAAACGAGTTCACCAATGACTATCCATGGATGTGCAAGCGAATGGCCTGGATCACTGCCCTGCGGGCTGGCGAGCAGCCGGTTTTCCCGCGCCGTAGTCTCTTCGCGAAACTCCTCATCCCATTTATTCCGAGAATTCCTGGCGGCTTTGTGTCGCTGCTGTTTCTAGTCGCAATCATTGGCGTACTCGCCGCCGTTGCGATTCCGGCTTATCAAGATTATATAAAGAATGCCAATGCAGCGAAAGCCGCGGCTGAGGCCGAACTATATTCGCAAAGCGATTCTATATCGGATGCCGTGACACCCGAGTACCTGTCTGGTGTGTTGGCAGGCACAGGGGATCTACGTGATGCGGTTGAAGCTTACTACGCCCAGAACGCCACCTTGCCTCAAGAACCAAGCGAGCTTGTTATGTCAGACGCGCAGCGGAATGCTCTGAGCACTTTTGAAACTCCAATTTCCGTCTACGATGACGGCGTCATCGCTGCCACCATTGATGAAAACGAGAGTGCATATTTTGTTATTGAGCCAAGTGTGGACGAGAGTGGGGAGTTTAGTTGGTATTGTTATGGGCAAAACCTGACTGAAGAGTCGCTTCCACAGGCATGTCGCTAAACAATGAGCTTACAAAGCGCTAAATAAGGTACTCTTTGGCACAGTTATAGCGAACGAGAGCTGACTATGCTTCATACCAAAGAAGGCTTTAAACCCTACCGAGACAAGGCGGCGCAATAC
>CAZFIA010000296.1:0-2292 GCA_964519335.1 uncultured Pseudomonadales bacterium | reverse complement strand
GTATCCAGCCGGGCGAAGTGACCTCGCCTTGTACTTCGATGAACGCGAGCACTATGCCCCAACTGAACGCGCAGCCCAGCAACACCTGGGGCAGATAGGTGTAGCGTTTAGCAAAGGGGTAGGCGCAGGCAAGTAAGGCGCCACCTGCGGCCCACTTCAGAGTTTGTGCATTTAATGCTGCTGCAATCGCTGCTGCCAAAACCAGTAACACTACGGCGAGTATAACTGCCTCCTGCACGCCGATCGCCCGCCGCGCCAGGGGGCGATTGCGCGTGCGCGTGACATAAGGGTCGACATTGCGATCAGCGATGTCGTTGACCACGCAACCGGCACTGCGCATTACGAAGGTACCAATGACAAACAGCGCAAGGGTTAGCAGGTCTGGGATGCCAGAGCTTGCCATCCATAGGGCGGCCAGTGTGGGGAACAGCAAGAGCAAGGTGCCGACAGGGCGGTCTATGCGCATGAGTTCGGCGTAGATTTTGAGCCGGTCCAAAGGTGGAAAAACCGCGTGCTGTTCAGGTGGGCTTAATGATAGCCAACTATGCTAAGTAACGGAAAGTATTTGATTTTCTTCGGGGGCCAAAGTAGTTTACCGGGCGCCTTAGGGGTCCTCCGGTGTGATCGGAGACCTATGAGATTTTGGTGAAGTTTTAGAACGTTGAGAGCGAGCGTTATGCGCAAATGGCAATGCATAGTCTGTGGCTGGATTTACGATGAAGCCGAAGGCTGTGAAGAAGAGGGCATTGCGCCCGGCACCAAATGGGAAGACGTGTCTGACGACTTTGTCTGTCCAGAATGCGGTGTCAGTAAAGAAGACTTTGAAATGATCGAAGTGGGCTAGCATGCTCTAGGTTTAGCTGCTAATTCCGCCAGCAGTCCAGCAAGAAGGCCCAAAATGAACTTAACCGTCCGCATCCTCATAGCCATGGTTGTTGGCGGCTTCATCGGCTTTGCACTGCAGGCAATGGGCGCCGGTCCCGGCACCTTTATAGATACCTACTTCACTCACGGCCTCATCGAGGTTGGTGGCAAGATATTTGTGAATTCGCTAAAGCTGATGGTTGTGCCGTTGGTTTTTGTATCGCTGGTGTGCGGTGCAAGCTCCTTAAGCGGCGGCAATCTGGGTCGGCTCGGCGGCAAAACCCTCGCGCTCTACCTACTTACTACCTGCGTAGCCATAACAATTGCGTTAACGCTTGCGCTGATCATAGCGCCTGGTGAAGGTGCCTCTGTCGATACCGATACGACAACCTATATGGCTAAAGAAGGGCAGGGCATTAAGGAAACTATCATCGATATTTTCCCTACCAACCCCGTGGCGGCAATGGCCAATGGCAAGATGCTCCAGATCATTGTATTTGCACTCTTGTTTGGTGTTGCGATCACCAACGCGGGCGAGTCGGGTAAACGCATTCGAACTTTTTTTGAAGACCTTAACGAAGTGATCATGGCGTTGGTCACCATGCTCATTAAGCTTGCGCCGGCGGGTGTGTTTTGCCTCATGTGGAAACTGTTTGCCGAGATGAGCTGGACGGAAATTGGCAAGCTCGGCGCGTACTTTATGACCGTAGTGCTTGCGCTCATTGTTCACATAACCGTGGTTATGCCTACCCTCATGGTGTTTCTTGGCCGCATTAATCCCATTCAGTTTTTCAAGAAAATGCGTGAGCCGATGCTTTTGGCCTTTTCCACCAGCTCTAGCGCGGCCACATTGCCCGTTACCATGCGTACGGTTGAGCATCGGGTAGGTGTAGACGAAGAGGTAGCTTCTTTTGTGTTGCCCATGGGTGTCACCATAAACATGGACGGCACTGCGATAATGCAGGGTGTAGCTACTGTCTTTATTGCGCAGTTCTACATGATCGAGCTGACTACGCTCGACTATCTGACAGTTATTCTCACGGCTACCATGGCATCCATTGGTGCGGCAGGTGTGCCCGGTGTTGGGTTGATCACGCTCGCGCTGGTGCTTGAGCAGGTTGGCCTGCCGGTAGAAGGTATCGCGCTGATAATTGGCGTGGATCGTTTGCTGGATATGATGCGCACGGTAGTCAACATCACTGGCGACGGTACTGTTTCGACAATTGTCGCACGCAGCGAAGGCAAGTTTGACGACGCGGTGTTCAACGACGACAACGCGGGGATTGTTTTTGAGTCTGCGCGTGAACCTGCCGCCGCTAAAGCGCCTTAAGAAATGCCACTAGCTGATCGCGCTCGGTATCGGTGATGTCGATGTCTGGTACTTCGCTAACCCGGTCAACACGCTCACCTTTACCGTCGGTTTTTTGA
>CAZFIA010000295.1:0-2389 GCA_964519335.1 uncultured Pseudomonadales bacterium | reverse complement strand
CTGACAGGGTTACCGGAAAACGGGTATCGACGGTAGCAGGCACTGCCGGTATGTCGGGTTCAGTGACCGGCGCGTTGTTTAAAAGCCCCACTTCGCGCGCCACTCCGCGAATGCTCAGACAGTCGCCCCGGTTAGGCGTAAGGTCGATCTCAATGCAGTTGTCGTCGAGCTCAAGTGCGGCTCGCAGATCATCGCCAACCGCGCAGTGCCCTGGCAGCTCAATGATGCCGTCATGGTCATCACCCAGTGCTAGTTCCTTGGCGCTGCAGAGCATGCCAAACGACTCGACTCCCCTGAGCTTAGCCTTACGGATCTTGAAGTTGTCTGGCAGCTTGGCTCCGAGGCGCGCAAAAGCAACTCGAATACCTTCGCGCGCGTTGGGCGCACCACAGACAACAGCGTGGGTAGCCTCGCCGTCAGAAACGCTACACACCCGCAACTTATCGGCATCCGGGTGCTGCTCTGCAGCAACAACCTCGCCCACAACCACGCCGCTGAATTCACCTGCAACACCTTCAAGGCCGTCTACCTCTAGCCCTGCCATCGTTAGCTGTTCAACCAGCGCCTGTGTTTCAAGGCCGGGATCAACCCATTCGCGCAACCAGCGTTCACTGAATTTCATCGGAACTGCTCCAGAAAACGCGCGTCGTTTTCAAAAAACAAACGGAGGTCATCTACTTCGTACAACAACATAGCTAGCCGATCAGCTCCAAAGCCAAAAGCAAACGCGCTGAATTCATCCGGATCGATATTCGACATCGACAGCACGTTGGGATGCACCAATCCGCACCCCATGACTTCAAGCCAGCCCGTGTTACTACACACCCGACAGCCCTCGCCACGACAGTGCACGCACTGAACATCGACCTCGGCCGACGGTTCGGTGAACGGAAAGTAAGAAGGCCTGAAGCGCACTTCTAGGTCGGCTTCAAAGAAACGCTGCAAAAAGTCGATCACCGTGCCCTTTAAATCCGCAAAGCTAATGTTGCGATCAACCACCAGACCTTCAACCTGATGAAACATCGGAGTGTGCGTAAGATCCGAGTCGCGGCGGTAGACGCGGCCAGGGCAAATCAGACGAATCGGCGGTTCGCTTTTTTCCATCACGCGCACCTGCATGGGCGAGGTGTGCGTGCGCAGCAGTGAGCCATCGCCAAAGTAGAAGGTGTCGTGCATAGCCCGCGCGGGATGATGAGCCGGAATATTCAGGGCCTCAAAGTTGTGATAATCATCCTCAATCTCAGGTCCGGAAGCCACGGCGTAACCGGCCTGAACAAAGATATCCGAGATACGATGAATAACCTGCGTCACTGGATGTAAGCCACCAGTACTCTGACGCCGACCCGGAAGGGTTACATCTACCGCCTCGCTCTCAAGCGCTGCGTTGAGCTGCTCTTGTTGTAGTGATTTATGCCGTGCATCCAGTTCGTTCTGAACCCGGTCTTTGCCTTTGTTGATAAGCGCGCCAGCAGCCGGCCGCTCTTCGGCATCAAGCTTACCCAATGACTTAAGCAATGCCGTTAACTCGCCTTTCTTGCCTAGATAAGCCACCCGCACGGCATCCAGCTCCTGAAGGCTTTTGGCGTTCGAAATGCTATCGATTGCGGTACCGGCCAATCGATCTACGTCTTGTTCAATACTCATAGGCTAAGTGTGCAGGGATTTGTTGTCTGAAGAAACAAGGTGGAAACAAGCTATAAACAAAAAAGCCGCCGTGGGTAACGGCGGCTTTTGCTGTCTAGAGAGTCTCTTAAGTTAGTTAAGACTGACTCAGGCAGCGAGCGCCGATTTGGCCGACTCGGCCAAGGCTGCAAAGGCTTCTCGCTGGTTTAGCGCAAGGTCAGCAAGCACCCGGCGGTCAATCTCGATGTCCGCCTTGTTCAACCCATTGATCATGCGGCTATAGGATAAACCGTGCTCGCGCGCTGCCGCGTTGATACGCACAATCCACAACGAACGGAACTGCCGTTTCTTTTGACGACGATCGCGGTAGGCATACTGCCCCGCCTTGATAACGGCCTGCTTTGCGACCTTAAACTGACGCGACCGGGCACCGTAATACCCTTTCGCCTGCTTCAGAACTTTTTTCCGGCGTGCTCTAGAGGCAACACCACGCTTTACTCTTGGCATCTGACTCTCCTAGCGGGCCTTACCGGGCAACATACGTTTCAGCAGCTTAACGTCGCCTGGGGCAACATCTTCGAGACCGCGAAGCTGGCGCTTACGTTTTTTAGCCATCTTGGTAAGGATGTGGTTGCGGTAAGCACAACGGTGCTTAAAGCCGGTAGAAGTGCGACGGAACCGTTTGGCCGCCCCACGATTGGTTTTCATCTTGGGCATTATGATGCTCCAGTAACATGTTCAATTTAAGACTCAAATAACTCGCGCA
>CAZFIA010000294.1:0-2431 GCA_964519335.1 uncultured Pseudomonadales bacterium | reverse complement strand
ACCAATGATCAGTCGCACCGCGCACTGCGGGAGATGGCGGATTTTCTGGAACGCACGCTGTACTGAACATAGATTTTACTCCGAGTCTGGATATCCAACCTTCCTGGCCTCACCCCACCAAAGTTCAGAGGCAATAGCCGCCAAAATATCTCTGCGATCAGTCTAGTCATTGCTAAATCATCTGCTATGATCAGGTCATGTTGCCGATGCACCAATTTGGAGGCCGAGCGCCCTATTTTGTCGCATTGAGGGAGATCGCAGTGCGCATGGGGATGCGCACCGTCCGATGCAAGGGCAACACCAACGGGGATTACTTAGGGGAAATTTATGTCGAACCGAAACGTTCTATACCGCCGACCTGTGTCGGCGTTTGTTGTTCTAACTCACGTGCTCGCGTGGCCATTTGTTCCAGCCCTTGCGGCAGATGAAACTCGCGGTGCTCAAGACGAGGTTATCGAAGAAATTATCGTAACCTCACGCCGCCGCGATGAATCTGTGCAAGATGTACCAATATCTGTAACTGCGTTCGGCGCAGAACAGATTGCACAATTGCGGCCGGAGTCCTTACGTGACTTTGACGGCCTTGCACCCAATCTCTACGTAGGTACAAACGCTGCAGGGCCAGGTGCAAGTGCGATCTTTATTCGCGGTGTGGGTTACGCTGATATCGAAAAGACTCAGGCCCCGCAGGTGGGCGTCATTGTCGACGGCGTCCAACTGGGCTCGAGCACGGGCCAATTGATCGACGCATTCGATATCGAAAGCATTGAAGTGAATCGCGGCCCCCAGGGCGTGCTGTTCGGTCGCAATACCATTGGCGGCAACATCGTCGTTAATCGGGTAAGACCAGAGTTCGAAGACTTCGGCTTTAAGGTGTCCAGTCGAGCAGGCAACTTTGATTCACACGATTTTCGTGCCCGGGCTAATATTCCACTCGGTGATCGAGTAGCACTAAAGCTGGGTGCAACAGATCGGCGCTCGGATGGTTTCTACGACAATGACACGCTGGGAGAGACGGCAGGTGACGTCGACTTCAGCGCACAGACTGTGGCGCTGCGAGCGAAACCAACAGATGCCCTTGATCTGACACTGACCTATGACCGCGTTCGAGACAACACAGATACCAAGCCGCAAGACCCGCGCTTTGATGGTGATAGTCCGTTTCAGACCTTATCAGAGAAACGCCAGCCCACGTCCTACGACGTCGATCAGATCGCGCTGAGACTGCAATGGGATGCAGGGCCGGCCACCATTAGCTCTATTACGGCTTATCACAACAGCGCAGATCTGGTCGATCAAGACTTTGATGGTGCATCGACGTTAGGGCCAAACTCAGGCACCGCGGTTCCGTTCGCACAACTACATACGCTGCGCGATCAAGAGTTTGATGTGTTCTCGCAGGAATTGCGCATAAGCGGCGATTTCTACAATGACCAGTTTAGCTATCAGGCGGGGCTCTACTACCTCGAACACGATATCCAGTTCCTTCAAACCACCAACAATATTCTTCAGCTACCAGATGTGGCCCTGGGTTTGCCACCGGGCGTGCCTTGCGCTGCCGCTGGTTTGCGCTCAAATGAAGTGGCGCCAACGATTTGCCAGCTGCCCAACGCCCGCAGTACTCAGGTTGCCAGTGAAGATCTGCAGTCGTTCGCTGCATTCGGTGCGCTGTTTTGGCGACCTACAGACCGCGCCGAAGTTAGTTTTGGTCTGCGATACATTGACGAAGAAAAAGACGCCACTAACTCCTATTTCGACTTCAGCGACGGCACCTTCGATCCCCCCGGTACCGACGGCGAATTTGATTTCACCGGCTTCCCGGAGACGGCCGGCGTCGCGTATGAAGCATCAGATTCCTGGGATGACGTCATCATTACCGCATCGGCCAGTTATGCGTTTACCGATGACATCCTGACCTACGTCAATTATTCCGAGGGGTTTCGCAGCGGCGGATTCAGCATTCGTTCTGCACGTGATGCTTCTGAAGCACCTTTCGACCCGGAAGATGCCTTTCAAATCGAAGCGGGCTTTAAAGGTTCGTTTCTTGATCGACGCGTGACCATCAACGGCGCTTACTTTTTCCTAGAGCGAGACGGCACACAGTTCAGTTCCATTATTCCATTGCCACCAGGCTCTATTCCCGGAACAACAACACTGATCAACAATGGAGGCACCTCTACGACTCAGGGCGTCGAACTGGAAATGGCGTTTCTCGTTAACGAGAACTTCTCGTTCAGTGTTAACGGCGGATTCATTGATGTGGATAATGGAGCATTTACTATTGCCTGCGAAGATGTAGATGGCTGCGTCACTCCCGTGCCCGGCGTACTCGACCCAGACGGCACGCTACGTATGCTAGGCGACGATAGCGATTCACGTCAGCCCGAGTGGAATTACTCGGTTAACGCATTTTACGATCGCGAGGTTGGAC
>CAZFIA010000293.1:0-2437 GCA_964519335.1 uncultured Pseudomonadales bacterium | reverse complement strand
CGCCCAGCAAGCCTCCGATCCAGATTCGGGCTTCCCCCAGTTCAGAATAACGCTGAATTCGGATGCCGGCAACAGGATGTTTAATGCCACCAAAGCAAACATTGGAAACCAGATGTCCGTTTTGTTTCTCGAAACCAAAACCCGCTCGGTGAAGACAATGGGCGACGGTGTTGAGAAAAAAAAATAATCACCAAAGAAACCAAGCGTTTGATTAACGTTGCCACCATTCAGGCAGCGCTCGGGCACAACTTCCGTATCACAGGCCTCGATAGCCTTGGCGAAGCTCGAGAGCTCGCTCTGTTGTTGCGCGCCGGTGCACTCGCCGCGCCCATGTACATCGTTGAAGAACGCACCGTCGGTGCGCAACTCGGAGACGATAACATCAAGCGCGGCTTTCAAAGCCTCGCCGTAGGCTTAGGACTGGTTGCCCTGTTTATGATGGTGTACTACAAGTTCTTTGGTGTCGCCGCCGTGTTTGCGCTTACGGCAAACCTGCTGCTCATCACTGCAATCATGAGTTTGCTTGGAGCAACGCTTACCTTGCCAGGCATTGCTGGCATCGTACTCACTATTGGTATGGCAGTAGATGCAAATGTGCTGATCTTCTCACGCATCCGCGAAGAACTGCGCGACCGTGCGCCCCAGGCGGCCATTCAGGCGGGTTTCGATCGCGCCTTTGTCACCATTCTCGATGCCAACATCACCACCTTCTTTGTTGCCATCATCCTGTTCACCATCGGCAGCGGCCCCGTAAAAGGCTTCGCGGTAACACTGGCCATCGGCATCGTCACCTCCATGTTTACTGCGATCATGGGTACGCGAGCACTAGTTAACCTGATGTACGGCGGGCGCAAGCTCACCTCTGTCACCATCTAGCTGGAGAACGAGCTATGGCCAGCAAAACTCCAACGTTTGATTTCATGGGCAAGCGCCGCATTGCCACCATAGTCAGTGCGGTTCTTGTCATCGGTTCCATCGGCTTGCTGATAGTCAACGGCCTTAATTGGGGCCTCGATTTCACCGGCGGCACACTCGTGGAAGTCGCCTTTGCTGAACCCACCTCACCGCAGACCGTGCGCGATGAACTCAACGCCGCCGGCTATGAAAATGGCGTAGTGCAAAATTTTGGCACCGAGAAAGACATTCTCATCCGTATGCCCCCACAAGGCTCCCGCGATCAGGCCAAGATGGGCGACGAGATACTCGCAACGCTAGAACAAAACCATCCCGGGGTTGCGATGCTGCAATCCAATTACGTTGGCCCCGCAGTGGGTGAAGAGCTCACCGAGAGCGGTGGCCTTGCCATGCTCGCAGCACTCGGCATGGTCATGCTCTATATTCTGTTTCGGTTCACCGGCAAATTCTCCCTCGGTGCAGTAGTCGCCCTGGTGCACGACGTCATTATCGTTCTTGGTGCTTTTGCGCTCATGCGTTGGACCTTCGACCTGAACGTACTGGCGGCTGTGCTTGCAGTTATTGGTTATTCGTTGAACGACACCATTGTTGTGTCGGATCGTATACGTGAGAACTTCCGTCGCGTTCGTAAGGGCGGACCGGTGGATGTGATTAACAGAAGCCTAAACGAGACGTTGGGGCGGACCTTGGTGACTTCGTTAACCACCTTATTGGTTCTAGTTGCGCTACTTGTTGCAGGCGGCGAAGGCATCTTCGGGTTTGCTGCAGCACTCACCGTGGGTGTGGTCGTGGGTACTTATTCGTCTATCTATGTCGCGGCTAACATGCTGCTCGCGCTTAATATTGATCGCCAAGATCTGATTATTCCGGAGAAGGAAAACGTTGTAGACGACATGCCGTAGTTGGCTGGTTGTGCGACCTTTGGGTTTCGTGAATGCGCCGGCTCGAGTGGGGTGGTGGGCGTACCCTCTCCCAAAAACGCGGCTCGGCCCCTCCGGGGCTACCCTCACTTCGCGAACTTGCCTCAGCCCGCCTTTGAGGACAAAGGCAAACTGAGTCAATTCGCTGCGCTCGGCGATCCTTCAGTGTTTTTGGGAGAGGGTACGCCCACCACCCCACTCGAGCCTACGGGGTTCAAAAAGGAAAGGTCGCACGAACCACCGTTTTGAGTTTGGAGTACAGCAACTCATCCGTGAGCAACTCTCCAACGGCACAGCCCAAACTCCCACGTAAACGATCGAACTTGCTAGGCCACCACCTGGGTCCCACCGCAGTGCGGGACGAGGGGTGCTTCTCAAAACATTTAAGGCTCGCCGAACGCAGCGAATTGACTCACGCTGTCTTTGTCCTCAAAGGCAGGGGGAGGCAAGTTCGCGAAGTGAGGGCAGCCCCGGAGGGGCCGAGCCGCGTTTTGAGAAGCACCCCTCGCCCCGCACTGCGGTGGGACATACGCGTTATCCCAGCAGGTTCGCGAAGTGAGGGTAGCCCCGGAGGGGCCGAGCCGCGTTTTGATAAGCATCCC
>CAZFIA010000292.1:0-2492 GCA_964519335.1 uncultured Pseudomonadales bacterium | reverse complement strand
CAGGTTTAGGAGTGTGCGTGACTGATCTGTCGGGAAAAGTCGTTGTTATTGGCGGGGCTGCTTCTCCGATTGGGTCTGCGATTGCGCGAAGGTTGCATGCTGATGGCGCGACGTTGATGTTGGGCGACTTAGATAGTGACGGTGTGCGTGCGCTTGCCGATGAAGTTCAAGCACAAAGTGTTGTTGGAGACCTAAGCGAAGAATCCGTCGTTCGTGACATGGTTGCGCAAGTAGTCGAACAGCACGGATCCATCGATGTGCTTGTAAACAACGCCGGTGGTGGGGTTATTCGTCCTTTTCTTGAGCACGATGCAGCCTCGTTAACCGCAACGATGAACCGCAATTTGTGGACAACCATTTGGGCGTGTCACGCCGTTTTACCCCACATGGTGAGCGCGGGTTACGGACGTATCGTGAATATAGGTGCAGATTCTGTACGCAACGGGCTTTGGGATCACGCAGGCTATAACGCGGCCAAAGGCGGCGTTCATGGCCTGACTACCGGGCTTGCCCGGGAGTTTGCGCAAACGGGTGTCACCATCAATACGGTGGCGCCCAGTATGGTGGGTACACCCTTGGTCAAAGAGATGCAGGCGCAAGGCAGTGCTTTGTTCCAGAAGTTCAATGATGTCATTCCGCTGGGGCGACCGGCTGAATGCGAAGAGGTCGCTTCTATGGTGCGATACCTGGCGAGTGATGAAGCGAGCTTTGTTACCGGCCAGGTGATCAGCGTCAACGGCGGCTCGACCATGTTGTAGCCTGATGGGATGCGTTACTTTCAAATCTGCCGACGATCAGAGCATCACTATAGAGGGGGTAGTCGGCACCTCTGTCATGCAACTAGCAACGGCAAATGCAGTGCCAGGCATTATTGCCGAATGCGGTGGTTCGATGAGTTGTGCGACTTGTCACGTGTATGTGGAAGAACCTTGGTTTGAACGCCTACCAGTGCTTTCTGATGGCGAACAAACCCTTTTGGAGTTTGCTGAAGAACCCGGCCCAACCAGCCGATTAAGCTGCCAGATTATCTACTCAGACTCCCTGGATGGTATCACTGTGCGCGTACCCGAGAACCAGTAAGTTGTGCCACTAGTAGACGTACACACCCACATAGTACCGCGAGACTTCCCCGCAGAAACCAATGGCGAGGAACGCTGGCCCTGTATGTGTCATGGGTCAACGGGTACGGCAGAAGTTGTGATTTCTGGCAAACCATTCCGAAAGATCGATGAGCGATCCTGGGATGCGGCGCGACGGATCTCTGATATGCAGCGTAGTGGTGTGACCCATCAAGTTCTAAGCCCCATGCCGGAGCTTCTATCGTATTGGTTCGCGCCCGCAGCAGGACTTGATATGTGTCGACACATGAACCACTGCATTGCAGAGATGGTGGCAGGGTTTCCGACACGTTTTTCAGGGTTGGGGATGGTGCCTTTGCAAGATCCCCATCTATCAGCTGCGGAACTCGCCAACGTGAAGGCGGCAGGTCTTAGTGGTGTGGAGGTTGGCAGTAACATCAATGGCAAGTATTTGGGTGATAGCGAATTTGCCGAATTTCTCGCCGAAGCCGAGCATCAAGATCTGGCGATTTTCATTCACGCCCTGCATCCGACTGGGGCCGATCGACTTGGACAGTACCCTGACCTGATCCCGTTTTCTGCGTTTCCATTGGATACTGCGCTTTGCGCGATGACATTGATTAGAACAGGCGTTCCGGAACGCTACCCTAATCTGCGTATTGGATTCAGCCATGGGGGTGGTGCGATCCTGCCGCTGGCGCATCGCCTTGGGCGGGGTGCGGAGGTGACTGACCAGTTCTCCGGCGTATTGAAGAAGGCGCCCATCGACTATGCGCGCGGCTTTTACTACGACAACCTGGTCTATGATCAGGGGTACATGCGCTATTTGGCCGAAGAGTTTGCCCCCGATCATATGTTCTGCGGCACCGATTATCCGTACTTGATCATGGATGAAGACCCGGCTTACCAGATTGATTCCGCAAATCTAATCGACACTGAATCTTTGCGATGGCGGGCAGCGCATGCGTTTTTAGGTATAAGGGAGAGCTTAAGTGGCTGAACTGCTCGGTGTAGGCATCACGCACTATCCACCACTGCTTGGTGAGCCAAATGCGTTTGCCAATTTGTTAAGAATCATCATGACAAGTGAGCTGGTTCCACCAGAAATGAAGCGTGTCGAAAATTGGCCCGCAGAGATGCAGGCTGAATACCAACGGGAGGCGGAGCACGCCACCGAGCACCAGGAAAGGCACATTAAGGCCCTGCGTGAAGTCCGTCAGGTAATCGACGACTTTAATCCAGATACCGTGATTATCTTTGGCGATGACCAGTATGAGAACTTCAAAGAGGACGTGATTCCGCCGTTCAATATGTACTGCATGGATAGCTTTCATTCCCGACCGTTTGAGATTTTGAAGCTACTCGGAGATCCGCCCAATATCTGGAATGTCGAGTCCAGTTATTCCTATGAGG
>CAZFIA010000291.1:0-2495 GCA_964519335.1 uncultured Pseudomonadales bacterium | reverse complement strand
ACCCCGCACACTTTTGCGGAATATACGGTCACAAGCCCACCTGGGGAATTGTCCCAGATGCAGGACACTCTTTACCCGGTGCTTATGCGCCAGCAGATATTGCGGTGGTGGGACCTATGGCGCGTTCCGCAGGTGACCTCGCGTTGTCCATGGATATAGTGGCAGGTGCACGCAAGAGCGAACGTCGAGGTTGGCAGCTCAACCTGCCGCGCCCCGCGAAGAAAAAGCTAAGTGACTATCGCGTCGCGATTCTTGCCAACAGCACTCAGGCGCCTGTGTCTGCCGAGATGGGTGATCGCGTGCAGCAGATGGCCGACACTCTTTCGAAACTGGGGGCAACTGTTTCAGACACCGCCCGACCAGATATTGATTTCGACGAAAGCCACAAAATTTACTCGAGCTTGTTGTGGGGCGTAATGGCCCAAGGCATGTCCGAAGAAGAGAAGGAACAAAACCGTAAAGCCCGGCAACAGAAAATGGACGACTCGGTAGGCGCGGACATTGTGCATTTCAGCGTGCAGGAGCACGGTGAATGGCTTACATATAACAACGAACGGTTTCGGCAGCGCGAGGTTTGGAACGCCTTCTTCGAGGATTGGGATATTGTTATCTGCCCGCAAACACCCACCGAAGCGTTCCCGCAAGATCAGGGTGATTACCTGAGTCGAACACTGAGCGTAGACAACGAAGAACAGGATTACTTCCAACAGTTGTTTTGGGCAGGCATTGCTACAGTTGCTCATCTGCCGAGCACGGTGTTTCCAACGGGGTTGTCGAAGGCTGGGTTGCCGATTGGCCTGCAGGCAATGGGTGCCGAGTTCACCGATTACACCACCATCGATTTTTCCAGACTGATGGCTGAAGAGATCGGTGGGTTTATACCACCACCCAATTTTCTGTAGGGCCAGTAGAGCCTCTGCAGAATCATGTAATATCCTGCTATGGACGAACTAGCACTAAACTCTCTGCTGCAGGCCTACGAAGCTGCGCCTTCGGTCGAAGTTGCTCGAGTTATTGTGCAGGCACATATCGATCGCGATGATCTTGGCGCTGCCTCGGCGTTCTACCAAAATCAGCTAGAAAGGTTTACTGAGCTGCGATCCGAACCATGGGATGAGTTGCTCCCGAACGCAGCAGATGACAACGCAGAGGAAAGCGCGGAAGTCCATCAGGAATCTTCCAAGCGCGCCAAACTGAAGGTTGTTGAGCGCGGCGATGATAGCGTCGTGAACCTGGACCTGTTTCGCTCTGAAACTACAAACTTCAACGATGTAGTTGGTCTGGAGCAAATCAAGAAACAGATTAATCGAAAGATTATCCTGCCGTTTCAAAAACCATCTCTTTTTGATCGTTTCCGCAAAAAGGTGGGCGGCGGCATTTTGCTGTTTGGACCTCCGGGTTGCGGTAAAACACTGTTGGCGCGCGCAACAGCCGGAGAATGCGGCGCCACCTTTTTCAATATTGCTATCTCCGACGTCCTAGACATGTACATCGGCGAATCGGAGAGAAAGCTCAGCACCTTATTCGAAAAGGCGCGAGCAGAGTCACCATCAGTGATTTTCTTTGACGAGATTGAAGCACTCGCCGGCAAGCGCGAGCACACACGTAACTCATCTACAAGCAACGTTGTTAGCCAGATGCTCACCGAACTCGATGGGTTCCAACAAAACAACAATAAGCTTCTGGTGCTGGCATCTACCAACGTGCCCTGGGCAATCGATCCGGCGTTTCTGCGACCCGGCCGGTTCGACAGGATGTTTTTTGTTCCGCCACCGGATCAATCTGCTCGCGCGGCGATTCTTAAGCACCACATGCAAAACAGACCCAGTGCCGCTGATATCAAGTATGAGTTGCTAGCAGACAAAACCAGCGGCTATTCCGGTGCTGACCTAGAGCACCTGATAGAAAGCGCTGCCGATGAAGCGATCGACGAGTCGATTGAATCTGGCGCTGATACGGTGATTGATTTTGAGCATCTGCGTACTGCATTGTCTGAGTCTCGCTCGACAACCATCGAATGGCTAACAACGGCGCGCAACTACGCGCGCTATGCAAACGATGGCGGACGTTACGATGATGTCCTCGCTTTTCTAAAAAAGCACGGTAAATGACCTCTAGTTACCGAGTGATTGATGAGCCCAATGTGAAGAGTTGGGGTGAGCGCCTTATTATCAATCCTACCTTCATCTTGTTCGCGGCGATCATTGTGCCCTTGCTGGTTACATTGCCTTTTCAGGGACGTTTCTGGATTCCGTTTGTATGGCTGACTATAAATGGCGTTGCTTTAGGTAGCTCCACTCTGCGTCGTGAGCTGCTGGTTATGTGGCTGGGTGGCCTGTTGCTATGGATTTGCTTTTTTGGCGCCGTCATCGCCTTTCAGCACTACGAAATAAGCATGGAGCTCGCCGGCCCCTACTTTCGAATTGGGCTATTTGGGGGCTTCTTCTTTATTCTCTACTTTGCCGTTGGTTATCAGCAAACCAGCTATCAGCTGT
>CAZFIA010000290.1:0-2505 GCA_964519335.1 uncultured Pseudomonadales bacterium | reverse complement strand
TCGAGGCCGCCCGCGTCATTGGTCCGGAACTTGGCGGCATAGATTTGCGCATCGTGCTCGATCAGAACTTCTCGGGTCGATTTCTGCAACTCATGACAGAAGTCAATCCAACGCTTGCCGACCAGATCATCGATTCAGAGCAAGGCTCGGTTCAATTGGGTCTCTCCATCAAGGACGCATTAGCCAAGGGTTCCTGGGTTGGTTTCTTGGCCGACCGTTTTCGCGCCACAGATCGGACTGTGGCTGTGCCTTTTCTTGGACAAGAGGCCGCTTTTCCGGCGGGACCCTACATCATCGCAAGCACCTTATCGGCGCCAGTTATCTGCACCTTTTGTCTTGTGAAAGGCAGCGGTTACGAAGTGCACTGCGAGGTCTTAAGCGAAGGGGTTAGCTTACCCCGCGCCAACCGCACAGAAGCACTGGAAACTCTCGCGCAGGCGTATGTAAAACGACTCGAACACCATGTACTGAGCTCGCCTTATAGCTGGTTTAATTTCTACGACTTCTGGGCGAAACGGCCCTGAGCGTGCAGTACGCGCATTTAATTAATCGCGTCTTTGTGTTGCGTAGGTACGCTGTTGTGCTTCTGTGTGCCGCTGTCTTGGGGATGTCCCATGCCGCAATCGCAGACGATCAGGCATGGCAAACACTAGGTCAGCTCGAGTTTCCAAAAAACTCCCCCACTGCGTTTTCCGAGGCTCGAAAAACCCGGTTGCAGCGCAAGGCAAAAATTCAGAGCGGCGAGCTGTGGCTCACCAACGAGGGCGTTCTGGTGATGTCCATTCAAAAACCCCGCGCCGAGCTAAGAAAAGTATCTGCGACCCAGCTGTCTATCGAGCGCGGCAGAAAAACCAGAAGCCTAACGCTCGACCCCTCACGCGCCGCGCATCAGCTACCGCTCATCATCGTTGATGTGCTTAACGGCGACACAACCAGGCTAAGAGATAGCTTCCGCGTGGCTGCAACATCAAAAAACTCGATTCCCAATAACAAGGCGCAAGCTGCAGGCTGGAGATGGCGACTAGAGCCCATCGACGCTGCCCTCGACACAGGGTTAACAGCACTTGTTTTAGGCGGCGAAGGCAACCGTCTGCTAACCCTTCGAACAGAGCGCGGTTCGAGCTTTCAGGAAATCACTATTCTGCCAGAGCCAGCCAAGAGTAAATGAGCAACTCGGCGCCTTCCTTTCGCACAATTGGCGCTCTGATTGTGCTCGCCCTGCTACTGCTGGGCATCGCCTACTCGAAACTAACCCTTACCTACAATCTGGGTTTCTTTTTACCTCCGCCAGCTACCGATGCGCAGCGCGTGCTCATCGAACGACTCGGCCAAGGCCCCGGCACTCAGCTCATATTTGTGGTGTTGCGCGAGACCGACGAAGTTACTTCCCAAGCCGTTGCCGAGGCGCTGCGTGACCAAATTGGCCTCGCACGCGTCTTGCCAGAAACCAGCACGCCAGGTATCGACCGCCTGCCGCAGGCCATATGGAACCACCGCTTGCTGCTTGCCGATTTGCCAATGAGTATCGAGGACTGGCAGGCAACTCTCGATGAGCGCTCGATGGATACAATGGTAGCCGACGATGAAATGTTGGACCTCATCGCGGCCGACCCCACGCTTGCGAGCATCAACGCACTCGAAGCTGCAACATCAGCAACCAACGAACCGGTATTCGCAAACAACGGCGAACGCTATCTCTTGATTCAAACCGCTGATGGTGCCTTCGATCTCGACGAACAAAAAAACGCCGTCAACGCCATCCGCGCAACGCTTACCGAGTTTGGTCAAACCGACGCACAACTCTACGGTAGCGGTGTTTACGGCGTCGATCTGCAGGCGTTTGTACAGCGCGAATCTATCGTCTTCAGCTTGTTGGCGAGTCTCGCACTCGGGGCGCTGGTTCTGTACAGATTTCGCAACCCCGCTACTGCCCTGGCCGTGGGAACTCCCTTATTGGTAGGCGGCGCTTTGGGACTTGCCGTGCTTGCACTTACCTTCGATGCCGTTCACGGCATTACGCTCGCCTTTGGCTTTACGCTTTTAGGGGTAGCAATCGACTATCCGCTGCATCTTTTTAGCCACCGCACCGGCAACCAGCAACGCTCAATCTGGCCGACACTCAGTCTGGGTATCGCGAGCACCTTGATTGCCTATCTCGCCTTCATTGCCAGTGGAACTCCTGGCATGCAACAACTTGGTGTATTTGCCACTGCTGGCATCCTTGGTGCAGCAGGAAGCGCCTTCTTGTTAGAGCGAGCGCAACCGACCGGGACCGCAAAATTCATAGCCGAAGCATCAAACTCTGCGTCCACGTCTGCATCAACACCTGAGCACCGGGGCGTGAATTTCTTACCCAACCAAATCTTGTGGGTTTTATGCCTCGGCCTGTGCGGCCTAGCGCTATTCAAGCAGCCTTTGTTTTCCAACAACTTGAGCGACCTTACGCCGGTAGCCAAAAAAACTCTGGCTGAAGACGCGAGACTGCGCACGGCAATGGGCGTATCC
>CAZFIA010000289.1:0-2513 GCA_964519335.1 uncultured Pseudomonadales bacterium | reverse complement strand
CCATGGTCTTTAACCAGGGTGACCATCAATACGGCGGTCGCTGCAGTTGCCGCTGAGATCATGCCTGGCCGACCACCAGTGAAAGCAATGATCACCGCGATCGAAAAGGACGCATACAGCCCAACTTTGGGGTCAACACCCGCAATCAGTGAGAACGCGATGGCTTCGGGTATTAAGGCAAGCGCAACCACCAGCCCTGCCATAATATCGCCGCGAATATTGCCAAACCAGTCACTGCCCAGCCCGTTCTTGAGCTCGTAAGGCGTGAAGTTCGCGAAGAAATTGCTATTCAAATGACAGGTACCGGCAAAAAGCGCGCGATCATAGCAGAGCGATGCTATAGAGCCGAGGTATATTGTCTCACTCTCATTAGCCCCTACTCGACTAAGCCAACCCCGCCCTTCCTGCGTTATGCGCTGCGGTATGCTTGCGTCACAGAGAAGGCAAACTAGGTGACTATTGCGGCAGGTCAGGTTGAGCATTCGGACCCGAAATCTCGAGTCAGTTCCGCCTACAATAGGTCTGTTGACGCGTAACAACTAAATTAAGGAACAATGGTTTGACTATCGACAACACGGATGTCCCAGACTCCACAAACCCCGCTACGGCCAATAGCCAGAGCAGCCACCACCCATTTGAATTTTGGGGGTCTGGCGGCGAGTACTTTCGGATCTGGATTGTAAATGTCGCACTCACGCTGGCGACGCTGGGCATCTACTCGCCCTGGGCCAAGGTGCGCAATAACCGCTATATCTACGGCAACACCACCGTCGCAGACGGTCACTTCGACTACCACGCGGACCCATTGGTCATCTTGCGCGGCCGCATCATTGCGATCGTTCTGCTTCTGATCTATCTACTCGGCTCCAATTTCTTTCCGACAGTGGGCGTGTTGATCGCCCTCGCGGTGTTTATTGCCACGCCCTGGATTGTGGTTAGATCGCTTGCATTCAATGCCCGCAACACAAGCTGGCGCAACGTTCGCTTCAGCTTTGTGGGCAAGCCGTTGGGCGCGGCTGGGGCCTATATTGGTTGGCCGCTGCTTGGCATATTCACACTCGGGCTGGCCATGCCGTTTGCCTGGTTCATGGCCGCAGCCTTTGGCGTGAACGGTCATCGACTGGGACAAACCCACTTCAAGTTGAGCGCACAAGCCGGAGACTTTTACAAAATCGCGCTCTATATAATTCTTGCGAGCATTGTAGCTATAGCGGTGGTGGCGCTCATTTCTGGCGCTGGTGTGTTGGGCGCAATGGGTATTTCGGAAGGGCTAGAAAATGCTGATCCAGAATCTGCCGCAATGATGGCCGCCCAGATTCCTATCTTTATCGCTATCGCATTGGTTTATCTCACTCTGTTTAATCTGTTTGGCGCGTTGCGGTTTAAAACCATCTACAAGGATCTCAAGCTCGGCGAAAACACAATCGACAACGACATGAGCATCGTACGTTTCTTGTTTATTGCCGTCACCAACAGCCTGGCCATGCTAGTTACCCTGGGTTTGTACTACCCCTGGGCCAAGGTAAGAATGACCCGGTTTCTTGTTGAGTCACTCGAACTCGAAGCAACAGACCTAGACAACTTCGTCGCTAGCGCAGAAACCGAACAAAGCGCTCTGGGTGAAGAACTCGGCGAGGCCTTTGACCTGGGTATCGGCGTTTGACTGAAACCGCAGATCTGCCCGATGCACAGCGTTCTTTTGCCCCGTTCACCATTGACGGGCACTACCAGAACGGCGTGACATCGCGCAGTGCGGATGCACAGTTACACCTGACGGAACAGGGGGCGGAAATTGTTGCGGACGGTGTGCGGGTGCGCATCGCTGTGGATGACTTGCAACTGACAGATCGCATGAGCAATACGCCCCGGCGAATCTCCTGGGGCACATCGGCCTGTTTTGTCACTACCGATGACGCAGGCAGCAGCCGGCTGCAAGCGCTCTTGCCCGGTGGCAAGGCTTCAAACATCGCCTTTCGACTAGAAAACCACCTGCCGCTGGCGATCGGCTCACTGGTTGTTGTTGCCGCGCTGCTCCTCTCCACGATGATCTGGGGCATACCGGCCGCAGCCAATTACCTGGCCTTCAAGATTCCAGAATCGATTCGCGAGAAGTCCGCAGAACAAACCATGGAACTCATCGATCGATTGTACGTTTCCGAATCAGAGCTAACCGTACAGCGCAAACAAGAACTTGAAACCTACTTTCGCGAGGCAGACAACTATCCATCAAAAATTCTCTTTCGCGACGGCGGCAAGATAGGCGCTAATGCGTTTGCCCTGCCCGGCGGCTACGTGGTGTTTACCGATCAGATTGTGGAGCTTGCCGAAGACGACAGCCAACTGCTGGGCGTTTATCTTCACGAGGTTGGGCATGCCCGTTTCCGCCACGCAGAAAAGGCGGTGTTGCGGGATTCGATCTGGCTGGTTGCACTTACGCTACTCACCGGCGATATCAGCGGCGTATCTGACGTGATTTACACCGTGCCGGTTGCGTTGGGCGAGCTTTCGTTCTC
>CAZFIA010000288.1:0-2523 GCA_964519335.1 uncultured Pseudomonadales bacterium | reverse complement strand
ATGCCGTTGTGTACCAGGCACAGATCGTCGCCCGACATGTGCGGGTGAGCGTTAGCCTCTGAAGGTTCGCCGTGGGTGGCCCAACGCGTGTGTGCAATACCTACCTGGCCATGAAACGGATTTTCTGACCAGCGGTTAACCAGCTCAACAACTTTACCGAGCGTGCGATGACGGCTAACGCCACCGGAGTCGATATCTAGCACAGCAAGGCCGGCCGAATCGTAACCGCGATACTCGAGGCGTTGCAGGCCTTCGAGCAAAATTTCAGGAACATCACGTCGCGCCGCAGCGCCTACTATTCCGCACATACCAGTGCTTCCTTCTTAGATCTTATTCTTTGGGGGACAGACAAACGCTCAGCGCTTATCCGGTCGCTTCCAGCCTTCTATATTACGTTGCCGGGCACGACCAACGGCGAGATCGCCTGGATTTACTTTGCTGGTAAGGGTTGAACCCGCAGCAACAAATGCACCCGCATCTATTTGGATTGGCGCCACCAGTGTGGAGTTGGTACCAATAAATACATCGTTACCAATATCGGTGCGATGTTTGTTCACGCCATCGTAATTGCAGGTCACTGTGCCTGCACCCACATTAACTTCCTCACCAATCTGTGCATCACCAAGGTAGGTCAGATGACTCGCCTTGCTGCCTCTGCCCAAACGGGTTTTCTTGGTCTCGACAAAGTTGCCTACTTTAACGCCCTGTGCAAAATCTGATCCCGGCCGTATTCTGGCGAAGGGGCCTATGCTGCAGCGCTGACCCACATTCGCACCGTCGATTAGTGTGTGCGGTTCAACCACCGTGTTGTCACCGAGCTTGGAGTTGCGAATGACACAGCCCGCACCAATAAAAACATTGGTGCCAAGGGTTACTTCGCCCTCTAAAATCACGTTTACATCAATGAGGCAGTCCTGGCCAACCTGCACGTTACCGCGCACATCTACGCGATCTGGATCAAGCAAGGTTGTACCTGCAAGCATCAGCTCTTCAGCTTCACGCGCCTGATAAACACGCTCAAGCTCGGCAAGCTGCACGCGATCGTTTACACCGGCGACCTCATAGGGGCTTGCTGCAACAACACCGGTAACAGGCATTCCATCGGCACAGGCGCTCGCAATGACGTCTGTCAGGTAATACTCACCCTGGGCGTTGTCTGTATTCAGCCGGCCAAGATGATCAATAAAAAAGTCTGCACGGCCCGCCATGATTCCTGAGTTAATTTCGCTAATAGCGCGCTGCTCGGGATTTGCATCTTTAAATTCAACGATGCGCTCAACCGCGTTAGTCGACGGGTTACGAACGATACGCCCGAGTGCAGCCGGATCTGGCATGTTAGCCGTAATAAGCGCTGGCCCTTTGGCGGCGCCGCGCACGCAATCCCGCAGCAGTTCCACCGGGGTTAACGGCACATCGCCATAGAGCACCAAAACCGTAGAATTTCTATCTACCCCTGGCAACGCGGTCTTAACGGCGTGGCCAGTTCCAAGCTGTTCGGTTTGCTGTACCCAATGTAAGTTCGGAAGCGACGATGTGGCTTCGATCTGCTGTTTTACCCGTTCTGATCCATGGCCAACAACAAGATGTATGGCTCTCGGACGCAATTGGGATGCGGTGTGCAACACATGTTCGAGCATCGAACGGCCAGCCAGGGGGTGCAATACCTTTGGCAGAGCAGAGCGCATGCGCGTGCCCTTGCCGGCGGCTAAGATCACGACCTCAATGGGGCCTGAGGGAGCAGCGCTGGAGCTAGAAGCACCCGCGCTCGAAGAGAGGCTTGCGGTAAGAGATTTTACAGGCATCTGAAAGGGCAAATCCGTCCGTGATAACCCTTTAATTATAGGCGGCGCCGAGTTAGAAAGGTGTGACGGCCCTCCCCACGAACGTAAACCGGTGTTAAGAATCCAGCCTTTTTGTCATTTGCCAGGCGGCAAATGATCCGCTAGCCGTGCGTCAAATAGCGGGGGCTGTGAAGTTAGCTGCTCTTTATGTCGATTGATTGCGGTCTCTATATTAGCGACCACGTCCGGATGCTCTTTCGCCACGTCAAAACGTTCACCGGGGTCTCGGCCCAGATGGAAAAGCTGAGGTGTTTCCAGCACTTCCTTCTCAGGCCCTACTCCGTAGGCCCCTTCCACAATAAGGTGCAGTTTCCATTGCCCCTGGCGCCAGGCCCGCAGCTCGCCGGCCCGATAATAGGGCATGTTCTGCCGAGCCGGTGACTCTGCCTTACTGCCCAACAGCCGGGGCAGCAAATCGACGCCATCGAGACGGCTGCTGTTGGTTTGCGCGACACCGGCCGCCTTGAGAATCGTCGGCATTAAGTCCATGGCCGACCCAATCTCATGCACAGTCTCGGTCGCAATGGTGCCGGGCCAACTAAAGATCGCAGGCACGCGCATGCCGCCTTCAAAGGTGGTTCCCTTGCCCATTTTAAAGGGCCCCGATGAGCCGCCGTTTTGCGCCATGATCAACCAGGGGCCGTTATCGCTTGTGAAAATCACCAGCGTATTGTCAGAAAGG
>CAZFIA010000287.1:0-2528 GCA_964519335.1 uncultured Pseudomonadales bacterium | reverse complement strand
ACAGCTGATAGCTGGTTTGCTGATAACCAACGGCAAAGTAGAGAATAAAGAAGAATCCTGCAAATAGGCCAATTCGAAGATATGGAATGGCGAGTTCGGTCCTTATCTCGTAGTGTTGGACCGCCCAAATACCTCCAAAAAAGGCAATTCCCAGCAATAGGCCACCGAGCCACATGACCAGCAGCTCGCGACGCAGGGTGGCGCTTCCTAGAGCGACCCCATTTACGGTCAGCCATACCAATGGCATCCAGAAACGTCCATACCACGGCAGCGAAACGAACAGGGGCACAAGAATGGCTGCGAACAGAATGAAGGTGGGATTGATAATAAGGTGCTCACCCCAACTCTTTACGTTGGGCTCATCAATCACTCGATAGCTAGAGGTCATTTGCCGTGCTTTTTTAGAAAAGCGAGGACATCATCGTAACGTCCACCGTCATTGGCATAGCGCGCGTAATTACGCGCCGTTGTTAACCATTCGATGGTTGTTGAGCGCGACTCAGACAGTGCAGTGCGCATATGCTCAAAACCAATCACGGTATCAGTGCCTGACTCAATCGACTCGTCGATGGCCTCATCTGCAGCGCTCTCTATCAGGTGTTCGAGATCAGCGCCGGAATAGCCACTGGTTTTGTCTGCTAGTAGCTCATACTTGATGTCAGGGGCGCTGGGTCTGTTTTGCATGTGGTGCTTAAGAATCGCTGCACGAGCAGATTTATCTGGGGGCGGCACAAAAAACATCCGGTCAAATCGGCCAGGCCGGAGAAATGCTGGGTCGATTGCCCAGGGTACATTGGTAGATGCCAGCACTAGCAGCTTGCTGTTGTTTTGTTGGAAGCCGTCCAGTTCGGTGAGCATCTGGCTCACAATGTTACTGGCAGATGAGTTGCGCGTGTGCTCGCGCTTGCCAGCGAGTGCTTCAATCTCATCAAAGAAAATCACTGAGGGTGATTCTGCTCGTGCCTTCTCGAATAGCGTGCTGAGCTTTCGCTCCGATTCGCCAATGTACATATCCAACACATCGGAGATGGCGATATTAAAAAAGCTGGCGCCACATTCTCCCGCGGTCGCGCGCGCCAACAGCGTTTTGCCGCAGCCTGGAGGTCCAAACAGCAAGATACCGCCGCCAACCTTCTTGCGAAAACGATCGAAGAGAGAGGGCTTTTGAAAAGGGAGGATGATCTTGCGATTAATCTGTTTCTTTATTTGCTCCAGGCCAACCACATCGTTGAAACTTGTGGTCTCAGAGCGAAACAGATCCAGGTTCACGACACTATCGTCGCCGCGTTCAACGACCTTCAGTTTGGCGCGCTTGGAAGATTCCGCAGGGGCTTCTGCGCTCGCTGTTGAATCCGCATTTTCCGTTGCGTTTTCGTCTGCATCGTCATCTGCAATGTCATCCGCGAGCAGCTCATCCCACTTTGCAGACGAAAGCTCAGTAAATCGTTCTTGCTGACTTTGATAGAATGCGGTAGCTGCGGCGAGATCATCACGATCGATATGTGCCTGCACAATAACTCGAGCGACTTCGACCGAAGGTGCGGCTTCGTAGGCCTGCACCAGAGAGTTTAATGCTAAATCTTCCATAGCAAGATCCTACATGAATCTGAACGGGCTCGGCTGGACCTATGTAAAGTCAGGTGGCGGTGTAAAGCCACCGATTTCCTCAGCCATCAGTCGGGCAAAATCGATAGTGGTGTAATCGGTGAACTCTGCACCCATTGCCTGCAAGCCAATCGGTAACCCTGCCTTCGATAACCCCGTTGGAAACACCGTGCTCGGCAGATGAGCTACCGTGGCAATGCCAGCCCAAAACAGCTGCTGGAAGTAATCTTGTTCTTCGTTGTCTACCCTGAGCGTTCGACCCAGGTAATCGCCCTGATCTTGCGGGAACGCCTCGGTGGGGGTTTGCGGGCAGATAACGATATCCCAGTCTTCAAAGAAGGTGTTCCACACCTCGCGTTGACGGAATCGTTGATTGTCATAGGCCAGCCACTCACCATGCTCCTGGACGCTGAAATGGACGATTTGTGATTCAACGGTCTCGTCAAAATTTTGTTCTCGAACTCGGCGGTTTTGTGCTTTCTCTTCTTCCGACATGCCTTGTGACATGACGCCCCACAGCAAGCTTGAGTAAATCTTGTGGCTTTCGTCAAAATCTATCTTGGGACGCGCGGTATCGGAAACGGTCGCGCCCAGCTTTGAAAGCGTATCGGCAATATGTTGCACGCGATCTCCCATTTCGACAGACACGGGGGCCTGGGTGCTATTGGCTAGAATTGCAACGCGATAGTCGCTGAGCTTTGTCTTTGTTGGCCGCGGCAGGTTTAGCTGCCAACCCCGGCGTTCACTCTTGCGCGCACCGGCCACTATATCCATCGATAGTGCCAGGTCACCTGCCGAGCGTGCCATGGGGCCTACCACCGCAATGTCGGCTGGCGCATAAGCACCGGGCAGAGAGTGCCCTGCATCCGGGACAATTCCCCAGGTGGGCTTGTGACCGTATATTCCGCAAAAGTGTGCGGGGT
>CAZFIA010000286.1:0-2532 GCA_964519335.1 uncultured Pseudomonadales bacterium | reverse complement strand
ATGCGCGCGAACGGCAACGCCAATATCCCCGGACTGGCAATGACCTCCGCTGCCGCACTAAACCTCATTCTCGACCCGATCCTGATTTTTGGCTGGTTCGGTTTCCCTAAACTTGAGTTAGTGGGTGCCGCCTGGGCGGTTGCCATTTCGCGATTTTGCACCTGCATCGCAATGCTCTATTTTGTCCGCCACTACGACATGCTAAACCTGCAAAACGTGCTCTCAGGCTTCTGGGAGTCTTGCAAGAAAGTACTGCATGTCGGTCTCCCTGCCACCGCCACCCAAATGATTGGCCCTGTATCCGGAGCAGTCATCACAGCGCTACTCGCTCAGCATGGCGAAACGGTGTTGGCCGGGTTTGGCATCGCAACTCGCATCGAGGCGGTGGCTGTCATGCTGCTGTTTGCACTCTCTGGCTCGATAGGACCTTTTGTTGGTCAAAATTGGGGGGCTAGCGAGAAGGATCGAGTTCGAGCTGGCGTGAAGGCGGCCTACACTTTTTGTCTAGTCTGGGGTTTGGTTGTGTTGGCGCTATTGTTTTTTTTCGGCGAACAGCTAGCCTCTGTAGTAGACAGTAATGTCGAAGCGGTGCAGGCTGCAGGGGTATATTTAAGCATTGTGCCGTTGAGTTATGGGGCATGGGGCGTATTGATGATGGCATCGGCAAGTTTTAACGCATTGGGCAAGCCACTTCCCTCAACGCTGTTGTCGTTCCTGCGAATGTTCATCCTCTATGTGCCACTCGCATTGCTGTTTAACCGATGGTTCGGTTACTCGGGCGTTTTTGTGGCAACAGCAATCGCCAATTGCTCCATCGGTCTTCTCGGCTATCTCTGGTTCAAGCGCTCCTTCTTCCCGCACAGCACAGCCCCAGTGTCTTCGGTGTGAGTGTCTTCGGTGTGAGTGTGTCTATATAGTGCAAGCGTCGCAGCAAAAGGATTTGCCGAAGTGGCTTATTACCGTGCCGTTAGTGCTACTCACGCTTGGCATTTTGATCACTACTCTGCCCTTTACGCTTATTGCTGCACTGCTCATATCCCTGCTGCCCGCTTATCGCGGTGCATTTCGTGCACTGCTGTTCTTATTGTGTTTTGTCGTCTGTGAGACGGCGGGTGTAGTTATTTCTGCGTTCTTATGGCTGCGCTACCGCAACAACGAAAAAGAGTTTATACGCGCAAACTATAGACTGCAGTTCGGCTGGTCTGCGGCCTTAGTGAACTGTGCACGTTGGGTTTTTAGCCTCACTTTTCACACCCACAACAGTGAGGCGTTGGACGGCCCCGCAGTTTTGATGCTACCCCGACACGCAAGCATCGGAGACACCGTTCTGCCAATAACCTATTACGCCATTCCGCAGAAGATTCCACTGCGTTACGTAATAAAGAAAGAGCTCCAGTGGGATCCCTGTCTTGAAATCGTGGGCAATCGTTTACCCAACTACTTTGTTGACCGACTAAGCCAGAACAGCGATGAAGAAGTGGCTAACGTTGTTGCGCTACTCAACGCAACTCCCCCTGAAGAAGGTCTGTTGCTTTATCCCGAAGGAACACGGTTTTCGGCCGCCAAACACAAACAGCTAACCGCTAAAGCTAGTGCAGACCCAGATTCTGAGCTTGCGCAACAGCTCGCCAGATGGCCGAAGTTGCTGCCGCCCAGGCTTGGCGGATGCCTCGGCTTGCTGTCCGCAAACAAACATCATGATCTCTTGTTCTTTGCGCACAGCGGGTTTGAAGGGTCTGCAAGCTTCATCGAGCTTATAAACGGCGGTTGGTCTCACTCTGAAGTACATATTGAGTTTTGGAGGGTACCCTATGACGAAATTCCCACTAGCCCTGCTGAACAAAAAGAGTTTCTGTTCGAGCAATGGGACAAAATGCATGACACTGTGGAGCGTCTCGAGCAACTGAGAGGCGTCTAATTGTCGAATTCGGAGGGGGAGGCTGATGGAAGGGCACTATCAAATTGAGAGCCAGGGCGGCCCGGACGTTATGGTGTGGCAGAGCAAAGCCGTACGAACACCTGCTGCTAATGAGGTACTAATTCGGCATACCGCCATCGGCCTAAACTACATTGATGTCTACCATCGCAGTGGTTTGTACAAGCTTCCTCTGCCTTCTCGCCTGGGCGTGGAAGCCGTCGGTTATGTTGAGGCAATAGGCAACTCGGTTAAACGCGTGGTCGTTGGCGATCGAGTGGGTTATGCCATGGTTATGGGCGCCTACGGCGAAAGCAACGTTGTGAACGAGGCGTTTGTCGTGAAGTTACCACCACACATCCCGGACGAAACAGCCGCTGCAGTTCTGCTTAAAGGGCTTACCGTAAGCTATCTGTTGCGAAAGACCCATTGCTTAACCGCCGAAGACACCATTCTGGTTCACGCTGCCGCAGGCGGCGTTGGATTGCTGTTATGCCAATGGGCCAACCATATCGGCGCAACGGTGATAGGCACCGTGGGCAGCGAGTCTAAAGCAGGGCTCGCCCGCGTAAACGGCGCTCACCACACGATTGAATACAACAGCGAAGACGTGATTG
>CAZFIA010000285.1:0-2721 GCA_964519335.1 uncultured Pseudomonadales bacterium | reverse complement strand
AGTACCTGGGACGCTGCCGTTGCCGGCAAGAGCGGCATCGGGTTAATCGATCAGTTTGACACCACCGACTTCGCTGTGAAATTTAGCGGCAGCGTGCGTGATTTTGACGTCACTGATTACATGGAGAAAAAAGACGCCCGACGAATGGACAAATTCATTCAGTACGGGATTGCTGCCGGCGTGCAAGCCATTGACGACTCAGGGCTCGCAGGCAACGTCGATCCAACCCGGGCAGGCATTTCTATCGGTTCCGGCATTGGTGGCATTAACACCATTGAAGATACGACGCTTACGTTGCAGAAAGGCGGGCCAAGAAAAGTCTCGCCGTTCTTCATTCCGGGTAGCGTAATCAACATGATCTCTGGAAGCCTGTCGATTCGTTACGGGTTTCGTGGTCCTAACCTCGCGGTAGTCACCGCTTGTACCACGGGTACACATAACCTTGGGCTGGGTGCGCGTCTGATTCAGGCGGGTGATGCAGAAGTTATGGTTACCGGCGGAAGCGAACAGGGAACCTCACCTATTTGTGTTGCTGGGTTTAATTCTATGCGCGCATTGTCCAAGCGCAACGACGATCCAGAAGCTGCATCGCGACCCTGGGATGACGACCGGGATGGGTTTGTGCTGGGTGACGGTGCCGCGGTGATTGTGCTCGAAGAGCTTGAACATGCCAGAGCTCGCGGCGCCCATATCTATTGTGAGCTGCTTGGATTTGGTATGAGTGGCGATGCTCACCACATAACCAGCCCGTTAGAAGATGGCACGGGGGGCCAGGCGGCTATGGAGAACGCGCTTGGTGATGCCGGGCTCAAACCTACTGATGTTGACTATATAAATGCACACGGTACCTCGACACCGCTCGGTGATGTTGCGGAAGTAAAGGGCATTAAGAACGTCTTTGGCGATTCTCCCGACCTGGTAGTGAATTCCACTAAGTCCATGCTTGGTCACCTTCTTGGTGCTGCGGGATCAGTTGAAGCCGCGTTATCGATATTAGCGATTCGCGATCAGGTATCGCCGCCAACGATAAACCTCGACAATCCCAGTGAAGGTTGCGACCTTGATTTTGTTCCGAACAAAGCGCGCGAAATGAAACTCGATGTGGCGCTCTCTAACTCCTTTGGATTTGGCGGTACCAATGGTTCGGTTGTGCTGGGGCGCTTTTCCGGCTAGCGGTCGGTCGCGCAATCTGGTCTAACCAGCGACTGTGAAAATTTTCAAAATACTGCTTTGGTGTACGTTCACCTTGCTGCTTATTGCAGCGCTCGCGGGTGTTTACTTTGCGGATCGCTGGTACACATCGCCCGTGTCAGCTCTCGCTGAACAAACCGTACTTGTGCCTCCCGGCTCAACCTATACAGCGCTTATAGAAACGCTGCATCGTCGCGAGCGGATTAAGCTACCTGTGCTTTGGCGCCTTGCAGGACGAGCGACGGGGGCAGACTTAAAGATACAGGCCGGCGAATATCTAATGCCGAGTTCGGTGACACCCGAAGAGGTGCTCAAACGACTGAGTCGCGGCGAAGGCCTGGTGAGTTACAAGGTAGCGTTTATTGAGGGCTGGACGCTGCGAGAGGTGCGCGGTGCCCTTGAGCGAGCGCCGCAGCTTACTCAAACCATGACCTCAGTGCCGGTCTCAGCGTGGGCGGAGGCCCTCGGTATCGAGGCGCCATCTGCTGAAGGCTGGTTGTTTCCGGATACCTATGCCTACAACCGGGGTGCCACAGACAAGGATATTCTTCTGCGAGCGTATGAGCGGATGCAGCGGGTTCTCGCGGACAGTTGGGCAGACAAGGCGAGCAATCTTGCTCTGGCGACACCTTATGAGGCCTTAACGCTTGCCTCTATCGTTGAAAAAGAAACCGGCCGAGGTAGTGATCGAGGTACGATTTCTCAGGTGTTCAACCGGCGGCTGCAGCTCGGGATGAAGTTGCAGACAGATCCCACAGTGATCTACGGCATTGGTGAAGACTTTGATGGCAATATTACGCGAGTGCATCTGCGTACTGACACACCCTACAATAGCTACACCCGGTTTGGTTTGCCGCCAACGCCTATTGCATTGCCGGGCAAGGAATCTATTGATGCTGCGCTCAATCCAGTTGAAGGCGAGTTCCTGTACTTCGTTGCACGTGGTGACGGTACCAGTGCTTTTTCCAAGACGCTTTCGGAGCACAACGAGGCTGTGCGACGCTATCAGCTCAACCGCGGTAAATAGTCGATGAATTCCACTTCAACCAACCAGCGCGGTCGCTTCATAACGCTTGAAGGTTCTGAAGGCGTTGGCAAAACCACCAACCTCGATGTAATCAGCCAACACCTACGGGCTCAGGGTATCGACCTGGTGGTCACACGTGAGCCGGGGGGTACCGCGTTGGGTGAGCGAGTGCGCGGCATCTTGCTAGAGGTCTCGGCTAATCCTTCCGAGCCTGAAATGAGCGCAATGGCGGAGCTTTTACTGATGTTTGCCGCACGCGCGCAGCACATAGAGCAAGTTATTGAGCCCGCACTTGCAGCAGGGCAGTGGGTGTTGAGTGACCGGTTCACAGACGCCTCCTTCGCCTACCAGGGAGCAGGTCGAGGGTTGTCATCGACGCCCGTCGAATCATTGCAGAAACTTGTGCAGGGCGAGCTTCGGCCCGATAAAACGCTTTACCTAGATCTGGATCCAACGATTGCCTTCGAGCGCATTGCTGATCGTGCGCATGATCGGATTGAGCG
>CAZFIA010000284.1:0-2765 GCA_964519335.1 uncultured Pseudomonadales bacterium | reverse complement strand
GAGGGCATGAAAGCAGATATCAATATTATTGATTTTGATAACCTCAACCTGCATACACCCCACATCGTCCAAGATTTGCCGGCAGGTGGTAAACGTTTCTTGCAGCGCGCTGATGGCATCAAGACCACTATCGTGTCGGGTGAGGTCATTTATCAAGACGGCGAACCCACAGGCGCTATGCCGGGTAAGCTGGTTCGCGGTCAGCAGTTAGATCCTCGGATTTAGCGGGGTGTAGATCTCCGAAACAGTTAAGACGTTTCGAGCGCCATCTTTGAATACTTGTCGGCCAAGACTTGCATGCCAGGTGCTATTTCCACGTCATGGGGCGTGTAGTTAGGCAGATAGATGCGCAGCAATCCTGGAAACAGGGTGCGAACCGCATTAAGTCTCAGGGCGTTGGAACCCGGAGTGCGCTTGGCAGGGTCTTTCTCTACCGGACCGTCCTGGGGACGCGTTTTTAGCATGTACTTGGCGGCGCGCCTAATCCAATTGTTGTAGTGCCACTGCGCCCAAATACCCACAAACAGACGGTAGAAATAGCCGCCGCACACGTGGTCGTATACGTCGAACGCAACCGTTCGGTGCTCAAGTTCTTCGGTAAAGTGCCATTCAACCATCTGCAGAAACACCGGCAAGTCCTCACCAAAACCATTGGGCTCCATGAGGTGCTTGATTGCGTTCATGGTCATTGCTTCGAACCCTTCGGCGTAGGCCAGGTTAAAGCGCAGAGATTTGGTTTTAGTGAACCGTTGGTAGTCATCAGCCAGCTCTTTTTCTAGCGCTTCTAGGCCTGGAAAGCCCGCCAGGCGAATGGTCTCGTTGAACTTCTTGTGCATTTGATAGTGCTGGCCCTCTTGCGATGCAAATTTCTTCAGGCCTTCGAGCACTACGGGATCGGTAACCTGTTTTTCCGCCGCTTTCATTGAGCGTATGAGGTAGGGCTCTAGATGCGGAAGTAACAACGACCCGGCGATTAGGGCGAATGATAATTTGTGGTCGCCATTCACGAACACCGGGT
Source organism: uncultured Pseudomonadales bacterium (assembly GCA_964519335.1). Taxonomy (GTDB): domain Bacteria; phylum Pseudomonadota; class Gammaproteobacteria; order Pseudomonadales; family Azotimanducaceae; genus JALZVT01. Next base: position 1,747 of record CAZFIA010000284.1, on the reverse strand, counting down.
CGACATCGTCCGGAAACTCAAACGGCATCTTGCGGACGGTCATGGTATCTAGCATAGGCACCTTATTGCTCGTTGCATAACTAGTATCATAGTTATTACTATGGGTCAGCGCAATAACTCTGATGTTCTTAACTGGGAGCACGCTATGAACGCCGAGAATGCTAACTACGACGGCCTGTTGTTCGACGCAGACAATCACTACTACGAAGCCGAAGACGCATTCACTCGCTATGTGCCCAAACGCATGCAGAAACGCTGTGTTGAATGGGTGGAAATGAAAGACGGCAAGCGGTTTCACCTGGTTGCCGGCAAGCTCAATAAATCTGTGGGTAACCCAACCTTCAACCCGGTGTCGAAGCCCGGTGTGTTACGCGAGTACTACCACGGTAATCCCAGAGGCCTTAGCTTTGTTGAACTGACGCATTCAGCGCTCGAGCCAATGCCTGCTGAGTACATGGATCGCGATGCTCGGGTTGCACGCATTAAAGAGCAAGGGTTAGAAGGGGCCTGGTTGTTTCCGACTGCAGGTATTCTCTACGAGCAACCCATGGTTCGTGACATTGATGCCATGTGTGCGTTGTTCGAGGGCTTTAACCGTTGGCTCGATGACGATTGGGGGCTGAACTATCAGGGCAAGCTCTTTGCCGCACCCTACATTACGCTCGCGGATGTCGATTTTGCCTGTCGCGAATTGGAATGGTCGCTTGAACGGGATGCTCGGGTACTGGTGATGCGACCCTCTCCGGTGTGTACTCGTGATGGATATTTTGCCCCTTCTGATGAACGTTTCGATCCATTTTGGGCGCGTGTCAACGAAGCCGGCATTACGGTGGTTGCGCATGTGGGTGCCAACGGCTACACCGCGAATGGTTATGGCGGCAACGCGGCGTTGGCCGCGCTTGGTGGAGGCCGCAAACCCTCTGTCGCGGGGCTTATTTCTGAGCGAGCCATTTACGACTTTCTGCTTACGCTTGCCTACGACAAACTGTTTGAGCGTTTTCCTAAACTGCGTATTGCGTCAGTCGAGAACGGTTCGGCATTCCTGGGTGACTTGTTTATCAAGTTAGATCAGTCAAAAGCGCGGATGCCGAAATACTATGGGCAGGATCCTGGTGACTTGTTTCGCAAGCATGTTTGGATCAATCCTTTTTGGGAGGACAAGATTTCGGATGTCGCAAAGCACATGGGTGCCGACCGCGTGATATTTGGCTCCGACTGGCCGCACATGGAAGGCATGGAACATCCGCAGGATATCTTTCAAGAACTGGACGGCATCAATTTGGCAGATCAGCATTTGATACTGCACGATAACGCAACAGGCTTGAACCAGCGTCTGAGTTAGCCGCTGCGCTCAGTATGGGTAGCTTAACTTCACCATCTCATGCCACTTTGACAGCAACCGCTGGTAGTGCGCCTCATCGGGGTTAATCATCGCGCGGATCGCCAGACCACGAACCATACTAGCGGTCATAGAAACGACAGTTGCCGCGTCTTCTTGCTGCCAACCTTTATCCACCAGGCGCAGGATCCATTCTGATTCAGCATAGTCGCGATAGGCGCGGTGTGATTTACGAATGTAGTCACTTAATGAACGGTTACTGGCTACACCCTTCGTGATGTCCATGGCGACATCAAAATTATCGGAAAAGTAGTAGACCCGGCAATCGGCTTCGAGAGCTTTCACTGTGTTGGTTCGTCGGTTAAGACGACTCAGATTGGTTTTAGTCTGTGCCTGCGCGGTTTCGAT
>CAZFIA010000283.1:0-2793 GCA_964519335.1 uncultured Pseudomonadales bacterium | reverse complement strand
TCGCCCCCAAAGCCGCTTTTCCGGTTGCTCGTGATACGAGGAAGGTACGGCTTGAGGCGGTTATTCACACCTCCTGGGCCAAACTTAGGACGCGATTTGCTTCTTCAGCTGAAGATTCGGTGCCCGCTGCCACTCCGTTTCAGCGCGGTGGTTGGTTGCAGGCCTGGTACGACACTCTTGGTGCTCAGGTAGGCATAGAGGCGCTGCCGCTCGAGATCCGTGATGCGGATACAGGCAAGCCCGTTTTTGGCGTGCCGCTCGTTAAGTGCGTCGAAGACGGCCTGCAGCTCGTCGAGTTTGCTGATGCGGGCCTGACAGACTACAACGCACCGCTGATTGGGGATGGCTGGGCTTGTGGTGGCAAAGATGTCTCGCAAACCGGGGGTGTTGTGGTGACACCGGCGGCGCTCCTTGCGTTGCTGCAGAAACACTTACCCGATTGTGATCAGTTACGGTTCAGAAAAATGCCGGCTACTCTTGCTGGTGCTGCAAATCCATTTGCCTACTTATCGGGTAGGAGAACCAGTGAAATGGGCACCAACGTCGTCACCATCGATGGTAGTTGGAGCGATTATCGGGCGAGGCTTGCAAAGAAAGTCCGCAAGGAGCTAGAACGCAGTTTTCGTGTATTTAAAAGAGATGGCTCCAACGCGCAGTTTAAGGTTGTGCACGATACCTGCGAAGCTGTTGCTGTACTTGAACGAATGGAAGTGTCGCAAGAGGAGCGGATGCGCGAACTCGAGCTACCTTATGTTCTCAATGAACCTCAATACGCCGCTTTCTTCCGGCGTCTGATAGAACTTGACTTGGCTAGTGGCCGGCTGTTGCTGACGGTTTTAAAAAGCGAACCGGATGAATTGGTAGGGGCGCTAATGGGGCTGGTTGATGGAGACAAGTACGCCATGGTGCGGCTAACGCATGGAGGCAAGGCCTGGTCGCAGTGTTCTCCGGGCAAACTGATGATCGATCAAACTATGCAGCACCTGCATGCTGCGGGTGTCTCACGTTTTGACTTCACAACGGGAGACTATAGCTACAAGAAGGCCTTTTTAACTGAAAGCGAGCCGCTGATTGACCTGGCTGTCGGATTGTCATTCGATGGGAGATTAGCGCTGGCTCAGGCGAATGCGCTCACGGGGGCGAAGGATCAAATACGGCGTTTTCCCAGAACTTATAAATGGTTGAAGCGGCTTTTTAGCTAGCCTGAGCGACCTTAAGATTACTGGCTGACGATTGTGTGCGGCACCCGAATTCCAAACCGCGCTCTGATCTTATGCAGTGGCTCGTCTACAAATTCTTGATGATTTCGCCACGGCCAGCGTTCCCGCATACGCAGGCAACGCCACAGTGCGCGAGGCACCAGCATTAGTGAGCGAAACGCCGTCTGCACTATTTCGCCTCGCGAAAGTTCGCTGTAAATTTCCTTTGACTCCGCCAGAGCGTAGCCCCGCAAAACTCCCATCCCTTCGCTGGTGCCAAACATCGAGCAGATCTTAAGGTATGCCTCGTCGGCGAGGTTTATGTCACAGCCGAACATCACATGAGCGGTGTCATGGGCTGTGAAAAAGTCGCGCGCAGCTTCAGAGCTAATACGACTACTTAGCTGCGCTTCGTGGGCTGCAAAGTACTCTGCAAGACCTTCAGCAAGTGTTTGTTGCGAGTCTTGCTGTTGGTAGTGAAGTGGCGTGGTGGTCACTAATAGTCCACTAGTAAGGTGCGATACCGCCGTCGACGCTCAATGTGCCTCCCGTGATACCACCACCGGCATCGGTGGCGAGCAAAACGGCCACCGCTGCAACTTCTTCAACCGTATTTGGGCGCTTGAGTGCAGATTCCTGTGCGAATAGATCGACCATTTCATCGAAGGTCATGCCCATGGCCTCGGCGGTGGCGGGGCCATTGTCCTTAACGATATCGGTGATCACCAACCCAGGGCAGATTGCGTTAACCGTAATGCCATCGGTTGCTACTTCTTGGGCCATCGATTTTGTCATGCCGTTAACAGCGTGCTTGGCAGCTGTGTAGGCAGTGAAAACAGGTTTACCCACCTTACCTTCCGTGGAAGATATGTTGATGATGCGGCCCCACTTGTTGGCCAGCATGAGTTTTAACGCGCGCCGGCTCGCCCAGAACGTGGAGTAAACGTTCCACTTCATCGTGTCGTCGAAGGTTTTGTCAGATAGCTCAACTGTAGGCTGCAGGTCGCCTGCACCGCCTGCGTTGTTGACCAGAATATCTACGGTGCCTAACTTGCTTGCCGTAGAGTCGATAAAGCCCTCTACATCTGCCTGCACCATAGCGTCGCCTGCAATAAACACAGCACGGTCGCCCACATTTAGCTCTGCTACTGCCTTTGCCCCTTTTTCCGGGTTGCGTGCCATGAGCGCAACGCTTGCGCCTTCCGCCAGGAGTGCCTTACCGATGGCGAGTCCAATGCCGGCGGTACCGCCGGTTATTGCGGCTACTTTTCCAGTGAGACTTGAGCCCATTTTCTTTGGCGTCCTTTTTTATTAGGAATTGTTAAAAATTCAGTGACACTGCTAAGTTGTGCCCCTCATTTTACGAGGTCTGCGTTTTGACTCAATCAGCATCTTCTTCCACACCGAGTTTAGCCCCAAACGGCCCCACAGAGAGTAAGTTCTACCAGACCTGGCTGCGCCACCTCGGTCGGGGGCTTTTGGGACTGTACTTCTTTGGGCCGGGCGTGCTGAAGCTATTTGACCTTGGGTTATATGAGTCTCTAATGACGACCCACGGCGTGCCCCTGGTGGTGCCCGCACTATGGATCACAAT
>CAZFIA010000282.1:0-2837 GCA_964519335.1 uncultured Pseudomonadales bacterium | reverse complement strand
GCACAAACCGCAAAAGTGTTGCAAGGCGGACTCAACCTGCTGGGTATCGAGACCGTAGATCGGATGTAATCGAGCCGACGCAGAACTCGTTGTAGAAAGTTTCGAGCTTTTCTGTTGTTTTAAAAATCAATAGCTTAGCGAATTTTCGAGGATTCACTTTGACATCATTCGACACTCTGATCTCAGCGGCGGAGCTCGCCCAGGAAGCGCTTCAGGCCGAGACCCAAGCTAATGCCCTGGTGATTCTCGATTGCCGCGCAGAGCTTGGCAACGCAGAGGCGGGACCCCTTGCGTGGGCAGAAGGCCATATCCCAAACGCGCATCACGCCAATCTGGAAACCGATCTCGCGGCGCCTGCACACTCGGTGGGAAAGGCGGGCGGTGGGCGCCATCCTTTGCCGGAGCGCAGCCTGCTAATCGATCGGTGCACTCACTGGGGCATCACCCAAAGCACCCAGGTCGTGACCTACGACGATGCCGGCGGCGCCTATGCGGCACGCGCCTGGTGGCTCTTGCGCTGGCTAGGCCACCGCAGCGTTGCCGTTCTCGATGGCGGACTAAAGGCCTGGCAAAACCTCCCCGGTGGGGCGCTCAGCCAAGATCCACCCCCAAGCGCTCCGAGCCACTTCGACGCTGGCGATCCTCTTACGCGTATCGCTTCGCTTGCGGAGGTAGAGCGGGAAGTTGAATCAGGGATGCGCCCGAATAGCCAGGGCTCGACTCTGTTGATCGATGCCCGGGCACACGCCCGGTTTAAGGGTGAGATGGAGCCTATCGATCCGGTGGCGGGTCACATCCCATCGGCCAAGTGCCTGCCGTTTTCCGACAACCTCGCCGCCAACGGGCAGTTTTTACAACCCGCGGAACTTAGGGATCGTTTTAGCAGCCTGATACCGCCAGATGACAGCGCGCCTGATGTTATTTGCTATTGCGGTTCTGGGGTAACCGCAGCGCACAACGTGTTGGCGATGCGCATCGCAGGTTTACCTGAACCGAAACTTTACGTGGGCTCCTGGAGTGAATGGTGTGCAGACCCGGCCCGCGCCCAGGCGACGGGGGCTTGAGCCATACCGCAGCCGGCGAAGTTTTAGCACCGGCCCGGATAAAATGGGACAACAACCAGTGCCTAAGTGCTGATCATGGCGATCGCTACTTCTCAGCAGATGGCGAAGCCGAAGTACAACGCGTCTTCATGGCGCCAGTACAACTGAGTAAGCGCTTGAACGCACTCCCCGACAGATCCACCTTCACCTGCGGCGAATTGGGATTTGGCACGGGCTTGAACGTCGCAACCGTTGCCGATGTGTTTCTTAGCAACGCACCAACGACTGCGCGCCTGCACGTGGTAAGTACTGAACGGTCACCGTTACCAGCAGCGGACATGCAGCGGATGGCGACGCTCTTCGCGCCAAAGCTACCGATCTACCCTGAGTTAGCCGCGGCCTATCCCCCTCTTCTTACGGGCTGGCACCGACTGCATCTGGCGAAGGGTCGAGTCGTTCTATCTTTGTATTTTGGTGACGCTGCCAACGCTCTGACAGACATTAGTGAGCGGCAGCGCCTACCAGTCGATCATTGGCTACTCGACGGTTTTGCACCAAAGAAAAATCCCTCGCTGTGGCGGCCTGAGTTGTTTGCGCAAGTCGCGCAACTGTCTGCACGCGGCACAACGCTTGCCACCTACACTGCGGTGGGCGACGTGCGCCGCAGCCTAGAAGGTGTTGGCTTTGGTATGCGCAAGGTCGATCAGATGCCGATCAAACTGCACTCACTCGCTGGCGCCTTTGAACCGAACGGAATGCCGGTGTTCAATTCACCTTCGCAAGTTCAGGTCATTGGCGCGGGAATCGCGGGCGCAAGCGCTGCCCGCAGTCTTGCTGAGCGCGGCATCAAGGTAAGGCTAACCGAACCTTCCGGTCGGATCGCAAGCCACGCCTCAAGAATTCCAGCGGCTGTAATGCACGGCCGCTTGCGCGATGACGGTTCACCGGGCGCAGCCTGGCAAGCTTTAAGCAGCCACTACAGCCATCAACGGCTGCTACCAATGCAGGGCTTCCGCCCAACCGGCGCCCAACAAATTAGCGGTCCCAATGCACCACCCGAGCGACTCGCGGCCATCTTCGAGCGCTATAAAGCCAGCGGCGCCTGGCTCGAACAACACCCAAACCCGAACAGCAAGTGGCGGTCCGCCGAATCTGCCCTGCGCTTCAACATCGGCGGTGTCGTGCACGGCCCAACGCTGTGTCGAAGTCTGGCGGCTCATCCGTTAATCACCTTGCAATATGGCCCAGCAACTACCTCCCTCGATCAAACCGCCGACCAACCCACCGTTCTCGCCAACGCGATCCGGGCACAATCCCATCCGGCAGCTCGTTACCTGGAAATTTCTGCACTCGCCGGTCAAGCCGAACTCTGCGCTCACTCGAATCCGCCCACCGAACCCATCGTCGGCGCCGGCTATATGGCCCCCTGCCCCGGCGGCATGGTCATCGGCTCAACCTACGAATACCGACCTTGGACGACAACAGAAGCCTTAGCGTCCAACCTCAAACCCTGGCACCAACACGGCCAACACCGCGCCTCCTTCCGCGCCCACCGCACCATCACCTCCGACCGCGTCTGTATCGTTGGCAAGCTCTACGCAAAAGACCTAAGCCCCATCCCCAACTTACGCATCACAACCGGCTTCGGCTCCACCGGCATGTCGAGTGCGCCACTTGCCGGTGAGTGCGTCGCTGCCGACCTCACCGGGGAATTCGCGCCGATAACCCTGGATCTTGAAACCGCCGTATCGAGCCTGCGCTTCCGGCACCGGCAGGCTCGTCGCGGTCCTAGAA
>CAZFIA010000281.1:0-2849 GCA_964519335.1 uncultured Pseudomonadales bacterium | reverse complement strand
GGCAGCCAACCACAGCGGCTTTCGCATTCAGGGTATCGAACACGGTTTCGATGAGCAGCAGATCGACGCCGCCCTCAAGCAAGGCGAGCGCCGCCGCGTGATAGTTCTCAACCAGCTCGTCGAAGTAGACGTTGCGAAAGCCGGGGTCGTTGACGTCGGGTGACAGGCTTGCGGTGCGATTCGTCGGGCCGATACTGCCGGCGACAAATCGAGGGCGATCTGCGGTGCTGAATTTGTCAGCGGCAGCACGCGCGAGACGAGCGCCGAAGAGGTTAATGTCGCGGACCTTGTGCTCAAGCGCGTAGTCGGCCTGGGCAATACTGGTGGCAGTGAAGGTATTGGTTGAGAGAATATCTGCGCCCGCCTCAAGGAACGCCTCGTGGATACCCTGGATGGCTTCTGGACGGGTTAGATTGAGCAGGTCGCTGTTGCCGAACAGCGGGCTCTCGTGGTCCTTAAGCTCGGTGTTGCGGTAATCCGCTTCTTCTAGCCCCAGGTTTTGGATCATGGTGCCCATCGCCCCATCGAGCACCAAAATGCGTTGTTTGAGGTGGTCTGCGAGCGTGCTCTCGGGGTTAAGAGCGGGGTTAAGAGCGGGCTTCAGTTCGGGCATCATAGATTGGCTATACGAGTGTGAGGCTAAGTGTGATTAGTGGGCTCGAACAACTCAACGCAGATCCCTCGCTCAAATGATGAGCGGGATTCATGCTCCGGATTTCAGCGCCCGGCTGGTATACTGGCAGCCCTCGTTAACCCCTGTTGAGACCTGACGCCCATGATCGACATCTCAGAAGCAGCCCAGCAGTATCTGGCAGGCTTGTTGTCCAAGCAGGACGAAGAGGGGATTGGTATACGGGTGTTTGTCGCCCAGCCGGGCACGCCCAATGCTGAAACCTGCATTGCCTATTGCCGACCTGGAGAAGAGCAAGAAGGCGACGTGCCGGTTCAATTCACCGGCTTCACCGCCTGGTTTGAGGAGCGTAGCCATCCCTATCTGCTGGATGCCAAGGTTGACTACGCAGAGGACAAGATGGGTGGTCAGCTAACCATCAAGGCGCCAAATTCGCGTGTACCCAGTGTGGGTCCTGACTCGCCGTTGGAAGACCGGGTGAACTATGTGCTGTACAACGAAATTAATCCGGGCCTTGCTGCTCACGGCGGCGTGGTTTCATTGATTGAGATCATAGAAGATGGCACCACCGCTGTGCTTGAGTTTGGGGGTGGCTGTCAGGGCTGTTCAGCCGTGGATATCACGCTTAAGCAGGGCGTTGAAAAAACGCTGCTCGAACAAATTCCAGAACTGGTCGCCATCAAGGATTCTACCGATCACTCAGTGACCGAAAACGCGTATTACTCCTGATCTCTCCTTAGGCGGCTTGGGTAATTCGCTTGCGCTGGCTTAGCACCGAACCCAATTGAGTACTAAGTGCCCGCAGTGCTTTTTCCGTTTCCGCAAATGAGACACAGGCATCTGTTATCGAAACGCCTTTTTCGAGCGGCTCTCCAGGCACATGGTTCTGTCGCCCCGGGAATAGATTGCTTTCATACATCAGCCCCACGATTGACGTGTTGCCGTTGATGATTTGACGGGTTACATCCTCACCGACCGCGATTTGAAGATTGTGGTCTTTGTTGGAGTTGGCGTGGGAACAATCCACCATGATGTTATTTGAAAGCGAGTTCGCGGCGAGCGCGGCCTCGCATCTGGCAATTGAGGCGGCATCGAAGTTTGGTCCGCCCGAACCGCCCCGCAACACAATGTGCGCGCCTGGATTGCCTCGGGTAGTGGTAATTGCCGCTTGTCCGGACTCATTTAGGCCCAGAAATCTATGTGGATTGGCGACAGATTGCAGCGCATTAAGGGCGACATCGAGGCCGCCATCGGTGCCGTTTTTGAATCCCACCGGCGCAGACAGCCCCGAGGCGAGTTCGCGGTGCGTTTGCGATTCGGTGGTGCGGGCGCCGATAACTGTCCAGCTAATTAGATCGTGAAGATACTGCGGCGTGATTGGATCAAGCGCCTCGGTTGCGAGCGGTAAACCCAGTGCGGCAATGTCGAGAAGCAGTTTGCGTGCCATCTGCAAGCCCGACTCGATACGAAAACTGTCATCAAGAAAAGGGTCATTGATCAGACCCTTCCAGCCAACAGTAGTGCGCGGTTTTTCAAAGTAAGCGCGCATGACCACAAGGATATTGTCACTGACTTCCTCGGCGAGGACGCGCAGCTTGAGCGCGTACTCCAATGCTTCGTCGACGTTATGAATAGAGCACGGACCCACCACCACAATAAGGCGATGATCATCACCGGTGAGGACGTTACTGATCGCTTCTCGGTGCGCAACGATTGACTGCTGTATCTCGGTAGAGGCGGGCAGTGTTTCTTTCAGGCTTGCAGGGGAGGCCAACACGCGTTGCGAGGCGATGTTGAGATTCTCGGTTCTTATGCTCTGATCACTCACGTTCTTAACTCTCGTAAAAAAATTCGAAAAAAAACCCCGCCTGGCGATGCCAACCGGGGTTTTATTTCGGGAGGCATCACAGGCCTCCACAAATGCAGACGGCCTAGTTCTCGTAGAAGAACCAGTAACCGTTGAGCCAGCTCTCTTCAAAAGAAGAGCCAAAAGACGCGTCGACAGAAGAACGAAAAGAACTGCTGGCGAGAGCGGCCTTTTGATTTAGAGCGGCGTCTTGTTTTACAGCTGATGTAGAAAGGGTATCCATAGGCCGATGGTAGCAGTGTGAGTGGTTGGGTCAACCATTTTAGTCGGCACTTGTCAGTCGGTAGGTGTGTTCAGGGCGGCCAGGTTGAGCTTAATGGCGTTCGGGGCTGGGTTGGCTGAATGCTGGTC
>CAZFIA010000280.1:0-2864 GCA_964519335.1 uncultured Pseudomonadales bacterium | reverse complement strand
GAGGCGGCTTAGAACAGTGGTTGATTGGATTGCCGCCACCTTTCTAGTTGGTCACTACATACTGCTGTCGGTGCTGTGCATCTTCGGATTGCATAGGTTTTACCTGACGTTTGGTGCGTTACGCGCCTACAAAAAGCCGGAACCAACCAGCCAGTTTCAAGATTTACCGCACTTAACCGTGCAGCTCCCGCTTTATAATGAAAAGTACGTCGCGCAGCGGTTAATCGATGCAGCGATAGCTCTCGATTACCCGCGACATCTTCTGCAGATCCAGGTTCTGGACGACTCAACTGACGAAACCCGCTCGCTGGTTGCAGACTCTGTTGCGCGCTATCGCAGCCAAGGTTTCGATATTGAGCAGGTTCTGCGCGACGATCGCAGTGGCTACAAGGCCGGCGCAATGGCTGCTGCGTTTGATGCTGTTAAAGGCGAGATTATTGCGGTGTTCGACGCCGACTTTGTTCCCGCACCCGATCTACTACTGAAGATGATCCAGCACTTCACCGACCCTGAGGTTGGCATGGTGCAAGCCCAGTGGGACTACTTAAATCGCGACCGCAGTCTGCTCACCCGAACTCAAGCCTTAATGCTGGATGCACATTTTGGTGTTGAGCAGTCGGCTCGCTTTGCGCGCGATGTGTTTTTCAACTTCAATGGCACGGCCGGGTTGTGGCGAAAAACCGCAATCGAAGAAGCCGGTGGCTGGCACGCCGATACAATCACAGAAGATCTTGACCTCAGCTATCGCGCCCAGCTTCTTGGCTGGAAATTTAGCTACCTGCGTGATGTTCGTTGCCGGAGCGAGCTGCCTGCTGACATGAGCGCCTACAAAACCCAGCAACATCGCTGGACCAAAGGCGGCATCGAGGTCATGTTAAAACTGTGGCGACAAATCTGGCAGGCGCCCATTCGACTTCGAACTCGAATGGAGGCAAGTCTGCATCTTGCCAGCAACCTGACTCACCTGATAATTCTGATCGACTGCGTTTTGTTCCTCATTCCTGCCGTAATGCTGCGCCAGAATATTTTGCCCTACCCGCCTCTATGGGTAGATCTGGTCATGTTCTGTTTCGGCGGTTTATCGCATCTGTACTTCTACCTCAGCGCCCAGCAGATTCTGGGGCGCTCCGTACTTGAGCATCTATTGCTGGTGCCGGTGTTGATGAGCTTGACTATTGGCCTGAGCCGCAGCAACGGCACCGGCATTCTGGAAGCGCTCGCCGGGCACAAATCAGGGTTCGTCAGAACGCCCAAGCTGGGTGAAGCAGAAACTCAAGCGCCCGAACTTGCCAAAACCGACAGCTACTTTTCGCGAATTTCTTTCTCGGGCGATCTGGTGGAATGCGGCCTCGGCGGCCTCTACCTTTTAGCATCACTTTGGTGCATCGTTAACAGTGTCTTTTTGGCCCTCCCTTTTCTACTGATGTTCACTTTTGGTTTTCTCTACACCGGTACTTCGAGTCTGCGCGAACGACTCGGAAAGGCTGATGCATCAGCGGGCACCATAGCCACCACACCAAAAGTGGGTGGGGTGTCGGCCTGGTCTGAAATGCCCGCCCTTTCCGGAGTAAGCGCTGAGGTTAACGTTGAGGTCAGGGCCAAGGCCAACGCTGAGATCAATTGTCCGAGTTAGCCGCTGAACCACGCTGGCTTACCGCGACCGACGTGGTCGGGCTGCTGGTGCTAAATTCGGGCTATCTCATTGCGTTCTGTCCACCCTCTTACACAGGCGTTCTCACCCTCACGCTCTTTGCAGTACTCACTTTCTGGATGCTGCTTTACTGGCGCCTGGCAATTGATCCTACTAACGCCTATGTAATCAAGCGCGTGTTGATACTGGGCGTTGTCGTTCGCTGCGCGCTTGTCGCCACCGACCCCTTCACCACTCACGATGTAGAACGTTATTTGTGGGATGGCGCCGTGCTGCTAAACGGCTTTGACCCTTATGTTGTCGCACCAGATAATCCGGTAATCGCGCAGCTACGCGCCGTCTGGCCAACACCTGAAGAACACGCCGCCTACCCCACCTTGTATCCGCCAATTGCCCTTGCGCTATTTGCACTAAGCGCGTTGGCAGGACCCGTAGCGGGCGTACTGATTTGGAAGGTGCTGGCTACAGCCGCGAGTATTGCCCTGTTGCTGCTTATGGCAGACATTCTTAAAGCAGTTAAGTGCGAGAGCGCGCTGCCACTTGTTGCGCTGTCACCTCTGATGCTTCTTGAAGTAGGTATTGGCGGACACGTCGATGTGTTCACGAGCTTAAGTGTGGCCTGTGCGCTCTGGGCATTGCTTCGCGGAAAATGGCTGATCCTTGGCATCGCATTGGGATTGGGTGCAGGCGTTAAGCTGTTGCCTATTGTGTTGTTTGCACCGCTTGTCATCGCGCTACCCCTACGGAGTTCGCTGATCAGTGTGGGTGGCGGTGCACTAGGGTTGCTCAGTTGCTACGGCCCAGCACTCGCATTCGGCTTAAAACCTATCGGCAATCTGGGGGTATTCTTCGCCAAATGGGAGTTTGGCTCGCCAATTTATTCGTTGTTGCAGGCGAGTCCTGCAATTACTGACCCCAGACTCGTGCTGCTCGCTCTGGCAGTTATCGCGAGCGCTTTCGCTTTATGGCTTGCTCGAACGAATATCATCTCGGCAATGATGGCCATGCTTGCGGTGCCACTAGTGCTAAGTCCGGTGGTGTTTCCCTGGTACCTGCTAATACTGGTCCCTTTAGTCGCGCTTAGGCCCAATGCGCTTATGCTGCTATGGCTCAGTCTTGCACCACTAAGCTACGAGGTGCTGGATCGATTCGCTGGGGAAGGCATATGGGAGCCGGCCACCTGGCCCTTGTGGTGTATCGCCGGCGGCTGGCT
>CAZFIA010000279.1:0-2871 GCA_964519335.1 uncultured Pseudomonadales bacterium | reverse complement strand
TACCCTGGCGAGCCACCTATCAGAGGTGCGGTTGCTAGACGAGATTGAGCACGAGCAGTGGCAAGCCTTAAACAAGATCGCCTGCATAAATCGCTGGCCGACGAAAATGAACGTCCACACCATAACGCCAGATATCATTTCGTTTCTGTCTCGCGAGGATTGGCGTGACGCTGAAGATGACGAAATTTCAGAGGCAGGTAGCTTCCCAGAATACACAGGCGTTGACGATTTCATGTTGGCCAACACGTCACTCGACAGCAACATGGATCCCACGCTGTTTACGTTGACTAGTGACTACTTCGAGATCAGCATTCGTGCCGAATTGGATGGTGAGAAAGCAGCGATGGTAAGTACGCTGTATCGTGATCCAAATGACGGCAAAATAACCGTGCTTGGGCGGGACTTTTCAAGACGCTTTATCTCCCGTTTTGAGGACCCAGAGCAAGACACCGAAGAGGACAGCGGATTTTGAGCACCCTATTTATCAGGGTACAGGGCCCGGCAACGGGCATGACAAGCGCAGCGAGCGGGGAGGCCGTAGGCGTCGACGACCCCTTGGTCGACGCGGTAGATTCCCTAAGCGCAAGCAATTCGCTTGCAGCTGGTGATTCTCTAACCGCAGGCGACTCGGCGGACAACCTTCAGGTTGAGAGCTACGAGCTTAACGCCCAGTGGCTTATCAGTGAAGCTGACGGTCAGGTGCGCGCTCAAGGCGAAAGCGATCTGCGTGGCCTGTCTGAGTTGATAGATCCAGAGTCAGACTGGCTACAAAACCCGGCCAATATAGTGCTTCTGTTGCCGACTAGTCTGGTGCTGAACGTTAGCTGTGAGGTGCCTGGCCGTAATCCCGCCCAGGTTCGTCGTGCATTGCCGTTTGCCGTAGAAGAATTTGTCGCAACTGATATCGAAATGATGCACGTCGCTGCTGGCAATATTCAGGGCGGCGGCACTGTGCGCTCTCAAATAATTGAGCGCACCATTCTAGATAGCTGGCTCGCAGCCCTGCACAGCATTGGTATTCGTCCTGGCTACGCCTTCAGCGACGCTGAAATGCTGCCGGGTTCACGCGGACACAGCACGCTGCTATTTGATGGCGACGAAGTACTAATGAAGAACCAGCACTCGGCAGCATGTGTTGACTCGGAAAATCTTGAGTTTGTACTCGGTGCGTTCATCGAGGCCGTTGGCGAGGCAGCAACTGGTGAAGCTGTTATAGAGACGATAAACGGTGAAATCGACCCGTTGTCGTTAGCGCAACTTCCGTCGGAAGTAGAATTCAGTGCTACAACGCTTGATGCCTCACAATCAGTGCTTGGCTACCTTGCGGGTTTGTGGCATTCGCGCGGTCCACTTGCAGACAATGCGATCAACCTGTTGCAGGGCGACTACAGCGTGCGCATGAACGCGTCTGGTGAAGCTTCGCGGTGGCGGACGGTTGTAATGGTTGCGGCGGCCTGGTTTGGTATCGCGTTGCTTGGATTGGTTGTTCGCGGTTTTTACTCCGACAGCCAGGCTGGTGGGCTCAAAACAGCGAGCGAAGCCCTTTACAAAGATATTTATGCTGACGCTCAAAGGATACCGCCGAATATTCAGCGCGATATGCAGTTTAGAATGGGCGAAGGGGGCGCTTCTGGCGGAGAATTTGTACCTCTAATTGGCCAGCTTTCTGAGCACATCAGCCAGGATATTGCGGTTCGCAGTTTCAATTTCCAGGGATCTCGAGACGAGTTGTCAACGGAGCTTGTTGTTAGTGAGTTTCCCGCTCTGGATGCCTTGAAAGAAAAGCTCACCGGATCAGGTTTGGCTGTCGAAGTTTCGTCAGCAGATCAACAATCTGATGGTGTCCACGCTCGCCTGCGTTTGAGGTATTCAAATGCTCAATAAGCTTCTCGATCGCTGGCATGCGACCAGTGCATATCGCAGTTACGCTATACGTGAGCCCAACGAGCGACTGATCATTGTTGTGGTCGTTACCCTCATAATTTGCTCGCTGCTGTATCTTCTCTTATGGCAACCGTTGGCAAGTTGGTCTGCGTCTGCGGCCGAAGCCCATGAGCGGGAGCAATCGTTGAATGATTGGATGCTGCTTAACGAGAAGGAAGCGCGCGAAAGAGTACTAGATGGCGGGCCTAAAACAACAGGTGAAGGGCTGCTGACTATTGTTTCCCGTACTGCCGATAAAGCACAACTCAAGCTAACGCGTTTTCAACCAGAGAGCGACGGTGTATCGGTAGTACTGCAGAAGCAGCCATTCAACGACGTGCTCAGCTGGCTCAACGTCCTTGAAAAAGAGGAGGGGGTTTTAGTGGTGCAAGCGTCGGTGGACGCGGATTCGCTCAGTGGTCGGGTAAACGCTCGATTCAGTCTGCGTCAGTAGGTGAAAAAAGAGCGAAGAAGAATTCTCTAGGAGATTTCTTGACTAGCGCGCGCCGTCACCAATAAGCACAACTTCAACAGTCTGCAGCAAAATAATCATATCGAGCAAAATGCTGTGGTTTTTCAGGTAGTACAGGTCGTACTGCAGTTTCTCTTTTGAGTCTTCAACGGATGCGCCGTAGGGGTAGCACAACTGAGCCCAACCGGTGATGCCAGGCTTCACGCGATGTCTATGATCGTAGTAATCGATCGCCTCATCGAGTTCTTCGACAAACTCCGGTCGTTCTGGTCGAGGACCCACAAAGCTCATGTCGCCGAGCAACACATTCGCAAGCTGTGGCAGCTCATCGATGCGGGTTTTGCGTATGATCGCGCCAACCCGAGTGATCCGCGGGTCGTCTTTTGAGGCCCAAACCGCCTGGCCGTCTTGCTCTGCATCGGTACGCATGCTGCGAAATTTCATGACCTTGAACGGCTTGCCATCCAGGCCAACTC
>CAZFIA010000278.1:0-2878 GCA_964519335.1 uncultured Pseudomonadales bacterium | reverse complement strand
CAAGTATTGGTGCACCTTTGCTGATGGCGCCGACTTCCTCAGCGTAATTTGTCGGGTTGATACAGAAGACAGCAGTGAAAAACGCCAGGGTGGCATGAAGAGCGTCGCCATAGAGAAACCTCGCGGCGAGTTACCTGCGGGTGTACAGGGCAGCCCAATTCCCAAGATTGGCTACCACGGTTGGAAAACCTGGGAGTTGCACTTCGATAACGTGCGCGTACCAGCCTTCGACAAAGAACCTGAAACAAAACAAGGTCCCGCCTCGATGGCGGGCGGCTTCGTGGGCATTCAGAAAGGTCTTGAAGTTGCGCGTGCACACACCGCCGCTCGATCTATAGGTGCTGCCGAAGGCGCACTGAAAGTCGCCATCGACTACGCCAACGAGCGCGAGCAATTCGGCAAACCCATCGCCAAGTTCCAGGCGATTCGTTTCAAGATCGCCACAGCCGCCACTGAAATTGAGGCCGCCCGGCAACTGATGTACTACGTGTGCAGTGAGATCGACAGCGGCCGGCGCTGCGATAAAGAAGCCGCCATGGTTAAGTACTTCGCGGCCGAGATGTCTGAACGCGTCACCTCCGAGTGCCTGCAGATTATGGGCGGTGCCGGCTACACCACGCACTATCCCGTTGAACGTTACTGGCGCGACGCGCGGCTCACCAAGATTTTCGAAGGCACCTCAGAAATCATGCAACGCATTATCTCCGATCGACTAATGGGCAAAGGCTAAACGCTATGGATCACCTCGGCGCCTGGAAAAAATTCGGATCACTAACCTACGACGATCTGCCCGCACAGGTGGCGCAGGTTGCAGACCAGTGCATTCTTGACTGGTTTGGCTGCGCGTTGGCGGGAAGCTCTGAGCCTCTCGCTAACATACTGCGAGAGCAGTTTGGTCACCGCACCGGCTCGTGCAGCGTGATAGGCAGCGACATAAAACTCGAAGCACCCACCGCCGCTCTTCTAAACGGCGCCAGCGGCCATGCGCTCGACTACGACGATACCGGCGCAAGAGTGGGTTGCCACAGCACTGCCCCGGTACTGCCTGCGGTACTGGCCATTGCAGAAGAAATTGGGGCGAGCCGCAAGCAACTCATCACCGCATTCGTCGTTGGCGTAGAAATAGAAGGCCGCATCAACTTTGCCATGGGGCAAGATCACTACCCCCGGGGCTGGCACACTACCGCCACCTACGGCACCTTTGGCGCAACAGCCGCTGTTGCGCATTTGCTAAGGCTCTCTGAAGAACAATACAGCACCGCGATGGGATTGGCCGCCTCACACGCCAGTGGTGTTAAGGCTAACTTTGGCACCATGACCAAGCCACTGCATCCGGGTCGCTCAGCCGAGAGCGGCATCAACAGCGCGCGTCTCGCCGCGGCAGGTTTCACCGCCAACCCAGATGCGGTCATGGGCAATCAAGGATTTATTCAGGCAGCATCCACTGCAACCGACGCGAGCGAGCGCCTGGAAGCTATCAAAGACGAGTGGCTGATTCTGGGTACGCTATTCAAGTACCACGCCGCTTGCCATCTCACACATTCGGCAATCGAAAGCGTGCTTGAACTCAGTAGCCAACAAAAAGTAGCTGACCTGTCTTCACTCACCATCACCGTAAACTCCGGGTTACTCGACGTTTGCGGTATTCCCGAGCCTAAGACAGGCCTTGAAGGAAAATTTAGCTTGCGCGGCACGGCGTCACTTGCACTGAACGGCATTGATACAGCAAACCCGGAGACCTTCGTAGACGAAATTATTGGTAGCGATCAGGTGCAGGCCCTTATTCCAAAAGTTGTTGTAGAAACAGATGACTCTCTTGGCTCCTTTCAATCGAAAGTAGTGTGGGTCGACGCAAGCCAAAGCGCCCACGAAAAGTTCACCGATTTGTCGCAACCCATCACCAACTACGATGAACAAGGGGCAAAGCTCGAGCGCAAATTCCATAGCCTGTGCGCGGCGGCAGGTCTCGAAAGCGACGTGCAACTCGAAAAACTCAATACGCTCATCAGCGCCTGAACAGCGCCGAGGTAGTTCACAGGAAAGTAAAACTTGAACGTAACAGAGACTGTAAAGGCCCGACGCACCATTCGAGCCTTTAAAAAGGAGCCCGTCCCCGAGAGCGTGCTGCGCGAAGTGTTAGAGATTGCCCGCGAAGCCCCCTCTAACAGCAACACCCAACCCTGGCGCATAGACATAGTTTCTGGTGCTGCGCGCATCAAACTGCAACAAGCAATCGCCGCTCAGATGCAATCCGGCGCAAAGCCAAACCCCGCTTTTCCGCCAGGCGGCTCTAGCCTGAAAGGCCGCTACAAAGAGCGACAACGCGAATGCGCTTTCCAATACTTCGCGGCTGTCGGCATCGATAAAGAAGACAAGCCCGCTCAGCGCGCGCTATCTATGAAGAACTTCGAATTTTTCGATGCGCCACACGCTGCTTTTCTGTCTTATCCAGACACCATGCACCGCGCTAACGCGTTAGACATGGGCATCTTCATGCAAACCATCATGCTTCTATTTGTAGAACGGGGCATCGCGTCTTGCCCTCAGGGCGCACTGGCAGCATATCCTGACCCTGTAAAGGCCATGTTGCCCATTCCGGAAAACAACGCCATTTTGTGCGGGCTGTCTTTTGGCTACCCAGATATGGATGCACAGATTAATTCACCCGCTGCCAAGATGGGCCGCGAACCCGTAGACGTTTTCGCAAGTTTTACCCAGTAGGAATTCGCTGTGACTATTCCCTTCGACTTTGCAGACCGACTCAAAATGCCGCTTATTGTGGCGCCGATGTTTCTGGTCTCAAATCCGGCAATGACCATTGCCGCATGCCGAGCGGGCGTAATGGGTAGCTACCCGGCACACTCTACACGCACACGCG
>CAZFIA010000277.1:0-2922 GCA_964519335.1 uncultured Pseudomonadales bacterium | reverse complement strand
TGCTGGTACGGGATCCGGAGCAGGCGCTGGTACGGGATCCGGAGCAGGTGCTGGTGTGGGGATCGGCGTAGGCACCGGTGTTGGTTCCGGAGCGGGCGCTGGTGCAGGTTCCGGAGCAGGCTCTGGTGCAGCAGGTGCAGGCTCTGGAGCGGGCTCCGGAGCTGGAGCTGGTTCTGGAATGGGTGCTGGCAGGGGTGCGGCGCCAATCGTTTGAAAGCTTTCATTGATGTTCACCGCCACACTGGTGGCACCCCGAGCAACTCCGCCCTCCTCAAACCTAACGCTGATGCGGTTCTCAGCCGGTGAAAAAGCAACCTCAGAATTCTTTTGCATGAAGACGCTAAAGGTCGGCGTCTCGTTCGCGTTAACAAACAGGCTGACGCTCGGCGTAGGCGCGGCCAGACACTCAGCTGTAACGGGATTTGTTTGGCATATCGACAAAGAATCCATTGGTTCGCCGAGCGCCACAGGAGTGACTACGATGGGCGCGCTGACTCCCACGTTTACCGAGGCAACGGAAAAGGCGGCTGCCTGGCTGGGGCTGGTTTCGACGACACCGTTGGCGCTAATCGTTGACGCCAGCGCGATGATGTCCGCCGTGCCTGCGATTGTTGCCGATATCAAAACCGTATTCACGCCGATGATGTTTGCGGACGGATCAACGTTGTCGCAAATGAAATCAACAATGAGCTCAGCTGGCGCAAACTCCGCGTTTGCCCTGAGTTCAAGCAACCAGGATTGGCTGCCTCTTGCAGCAACGTCCACTGGGGTATTTGGAGACCCGTTTGGGGTGTTCGTTGCCGGGTCTGTGGTTTGATAGTTCAGGCTGATATCAATAGGGCTGCCCAGCTGCGGCCGGCAGTTTGTTGCCACGATGTCGCCTGAGTTCAAGAGCGTCGCAAATACCGTTACGGGGGACGCTACTTGCGCAGAACGACTCGTGGGCAGAACAGCAGAAAACAGCGCGCTGTGGGCGCTATGGGAAGACAAACCCAGGCTTAAAAGTACCAGGGTTATCAACGCTTTAGTTCTTGGGATCATTACAATAGTTACCTCTATTAAGCTGCCGGTTACCCGGGAGCACTCCCTGTAAATATGTCTATTGGCTAGCTGCGTACCGAGCGAATTTAGGTACATTCCGAGCGCTTGAATACAGCTATATGAGTCGGAATTCGCCGGTACACGTAGCTACAGACTATCGCACAAGCGTGAATTTATATGCGTAAACACTTAGTAAGTAATGAGTAATCAAACCGAAGCTAAGCGACTGCTTAATACCCTGTAAATTTGTTGGTAGAAGCCCCTTTTGGGCTCGGATCATGCCGTGCCGAGGGGTGGCCGTTCGTCTGACAATGTTGATTGTTACCCCGGTTTTGCTGCTCGACGTAGAAATAGTGCGCCCAGCACAAGCAGGCTAGCGACGCAGGAAAGCGCCGTCAGGGAAGATTCGAACCCACCGCTTGCGTCGTAAAGCAGGCCCATTCCCAGTGGCCCAAGAACTCCACCTATTTCAGCGGCCGAAAAGAACATACCGCTGGCGACGCCAGTCCGGGATTCGCCAATTCCTGGCAATTCCACCAGCGTGAGAATCAAGACGGTCATCATGGTGGAACGTGCCACCCCCTGGAGTATGAGCCCTAGCGAGAGGGGTAGCCCATCGCTAAAACGCAATAAGATACTGGCGATGAGGGCCAGGCCGCATAGACCGATAAGGATCGAAAATCTCCGCTTTGGCGTGGCTAGCCGCG
Source organism: uncultured Pseudomonadales bacterium (assembly GCA_964519335.1). Classification (GTDB taxonomy): domain Bacteria; phylum Pseudomonadota; class Gammaproteobacteria; order Pseudomonadales; family Azotimanducaceae; genus JALZVT01. Next base: position 1,174 of record CAZFIA010000277.1, on the reverse strand, counting down.
GAATAATAAGTGAACTGAGAATGCCCACGGCCGTGGGAATAGTGGCCCAGTAACCGGCCTGGGTAGACGTCATGCCGCTGTGGCGTAGCAGCTCTATCAGCCAATTGTTAAGGCCATGGTTGAACAGGAACACCCCAACACTCATCACCAGAACGACTCGAACCGTTGGCATGCTCACGAGAGAACTCATGACGCTAAGCTGTGAAACCCGCTGAGCCTTCGGTTGAATTTTGTGATCCGCAAGGAATAACCAGCTAATAACGAACCAGGCAAGCGCGCAGACCAAGACCACGGCGGTCCAAAACAGCAACGCAGCTCGCCAATCCTGATCAAACATCGGCATCAACCAGCTATTAGTGAGCGCCAGACTGGCCACGCTGCCTACTGCAGGCCCGGTCATGTAGATGCCCATAGCTAAACCTCGTTGGCTGCCATGAAAATGTTCGGTTACAAGTTTTGGTGCGCCAGACGATATGATCGGTCCGCCGATTCCCAACACCATCACGGCGGCGAGCAATCCCCAATAGTCGTCCGCAATGGTGCGGCCAAAGCTCGACAGCGCGACAAATAACACGCCAATAAGCAGAGCGTATCGCCCGCCGATTCGATCTAACAAAATGCCACCGGGAATGGCGGCGGCGATGTAGACCAATTGCCAGGCACCCATAATGCTGCCCATTGCAGCATGTGACATGCCCAGATCTCGTTCGATTGGCGCAACAAGCGGCGCTATGCTGGTAACGATAATTCCGAAGCTGCCGTAGACCAGCCATAGGCCAGCCAACACCCACCACCTGCTAGCCGTGGTTTGACTCAGTCGACCTGAGCTAAAGTAACTCATGGGCTCTACGCGCAGACTACTTCAACTTAGAAGACGTTGATGTGGTTGGTGCGGGAAGCTTGGATTTCTGATCACTAATCTCAATGACTTCCAGTTGATCTTCACTATTTGCGCTTAAGGACTGGCGCGCCCGAACGAGATAGCCGCCCAAACCGCCGACGGTTGTCATGATGGTCATTAAACCAAAGGTGAAGAGCTCAGTGATGAGCATCAACACCCCGGCGGCTGTTGTACCGATGAACGCAAGGCTCACTTTTAGGCTGGCCTTTCTACTAATACGCTTTTCTTGTTTCTTAATCTGCTTCTGAGTTTGCTCCATGATGCGCGCTTTGC
>CAZFIA010000276.1:0-2945 GCA_964519335.1 uncultured Pseudomonadales bacterium | reverse complement strand
CGGATGCATTTACTGTTCGAACGGTTTATCTCCAAAGAACGCAACGAACCACCCGACATTGACGTCGACTTCGAGCACGAACGGCGCGAGGAAGTCATTCAGTACATCTATACCCGGTACACCAGAGAACGTGCAGCCCTCGCCGCCACACTCATTACCTACCGCCCCAAGAGCGCCATTCGAGACGTGGGCAAAGCATTGGGGCTTGATCTCGACCTGCTTGACCTGTTGGCTAAATCCATGGCCTGGTGGGACAACAAAGACGAACTGGCCCAGCGCTTTATCAATGCAGGCATTGATCCCAAGAGCCGGGTGGCCAAACAGTTTCTGTTTTTAGTGCAGCAAATTCTTGGCTTCCCCCGCCACTTGTCACAACACGTCGGCGGTTTCTTAATCTCGCGCGGACCTATCTCACAGCTCGTGCCAGTAGAAAACGCCGCCATGGTCGATCGCACGGTCATTCAATGGGACAAAGAAGACCTTGAGGCGCTGGGCTTATTAAAGATCGACGTGCTAGCACTGGGCATGCTCACCGCAATTCGCAAAGCGCTGGATATGCACAATGCATTTTTTAACCAGCGCCTTTGCGTATCGGCCATTCCCGCCGAAGATCAGGCCACTTATGCCATGCTGCAGCGCGGCGATAGCGTGGGTGTGTTTCAGGTCGAATCGCGCGCCCAAATGGCCATGCTGCCGCGGTTAAAGCCACAGAACTTTTATGATCTGGTTGTCGAGGTGGCCATTGTCAGGCCGGGCCCAATTCAGGGCGATATGGTGCATCCCTACCTGCGTCGCCGACAGGGGCTTGAGACACCTACCTACTCAAACGACGCCGTCCGCCGAGTGCTTGAGCGCACGTTGGGCGTACCCATTTTTCAGGAGCAGGTGATTGAACTGGCGATGGTTGCAGCAGGCTTTAGTGCCGGCGAGGCCGATCAGCTACGCCGGGCCATGGCCGCCTGGAAGCGCCGCGGCGGTCTCGCCCCATTTCATGACAAGCTCATCAACGGCATGTTGGAACGCGGCCACGACATGGACTTTGCCGAGCGGGTCTTTAAACAGATTCAGGGCTTTGGTGAATACGGTTTCCCCGAGTCTCATGCCGCAAGCTTTGCACTGCTCGTGTACATCTCAGCCTGGTTAAAGCACCACAGTCCAGCGGCATTTTATGCAGGCTTGATGAACAGCTTGCCTATGGGGTTTTACAGTCCTTCGCAACTTATTCAAGACGCTCGCCGTCACGATGTCGAGGTTTTGGGTATTGATGTGCAATACAGCGATTGGGATCACCAGTTGGTACCGTCCAACACCGACCCACAAAAGCCCGCCGTGCGACTGGGGCTACGGTTAGTGAAAGGTTTTCGCCAGCCTGCGGGCGAGCGCATTGTTGCTGCGCGAAGAGGTGCTGCGCGAAGAGGTGCTGCGCGAAGAGGTGCGGCGCAAAAAAGTCCCTTTTGCAATCAAGCAGATCTGAAGCGGCGTGCTCGACTTGACCGCCAGAGCCTCGAGTTTCTAGCTCGCGCCGGGGCACTCAACAGCCTGTCAAAGCATCGCCATCAAGCCCACTGGGATGTGGCCGGCCTAAGCACACCTACCGCACTGGAAGCGGTTGCTGAAACACAAGCAAACTATCGCGCAACCTACAACACCGAGGTTGCCCTGAGCGCCCCCACCGACAATGAAGACATGCTGGCCGATTATCGCTACACCAGCCTGACACTCGGCCCGCACCCGATGACGCTTTTGCGTAATCGCGGCGGCTTTAAACGTTGCCAGACTGCACTCAGCCTCAAACTTTGCCGCCACGGTCAGTTTGTTCGCATAGCGGGTTTGGTGACTGGCCGTCAGCGGCCAGGGTCTGCGGCCGGGGTTATGTTTGTGACACTCGAAGACGACACCGGCAACAGTAATATTGTGGTGTGGAGTTCGGTGCTCGACAAATTTCGCGCGGCCCTGCTGCAGGGACACCTGTTGCTGATCAAAGGCGTGGTCGAACGGGAAAACGAAGTTATTCACGTAGTGGCTGGCCACATCAGTGATATGAGCCACGAGCTACACGAGATCGCAGCCTTCAAGTCACGAGATTTTCACTAAGCTCCTCTTGGCAAAGAGGAGCTGCTCTTTGCTATTTGGCCCGTCTGGACAACACGGTTGGCGAATCATTTGATTCGCTGTCGGCCACATGCACGTCAAACTGCACGCCTTCTTGGTCGTCGCGCTGATAAGGCGGCAACATGCGCGCCTGGGTTTTTACCAGACGCAGCAATATGGAGCGAATCTGAGCAAGCTCTTCGCGCGTTGTTTCAGTCAGGCGTTCTATGGATGACTCCATCGATGCCAGTCGATGCTGAAAGCTGGCCTTATCGAACATCGTGTTGGCCATGGTCTCTAGGTTTTGTCCCGGCGAGTTGAACACTTCAGTGACGCCTGCAGTAGCCGGATCGGGCTGCGCCTTAGGCGTGCTATCTGTGGGTCCCGTTGGCGCGCGCCCCCAGAATTCACTACCAATTTCTTCAGCAACCGCTTTCACAACGCCAACATCGATAGTCTTGCGTTCTTCAAGAAAAGAGAACAGCAGCAGCCGGTCGCATAGGTTATTGATACGGCGCGGCACACCTTCGCTGAATTCAAATACTTCAGTGAACGCGTCATCGGTTAAGTGCGGATTGCCTTTCCAGCCAACCGTCTCGAGACGGTGTTCAATATAGGTGCGAGTCTCATCATCGGTGAGCGGATTAAGATGATAGGTAGCGATCACTCGCTGCCGTAACTGCTCAAAACCCTGCGACAGCAGAGTTGCCCGGAACTCTTCCTGGCCAAGCAGAAATACCTGCACCAATGGCTTTGAGTCGTGGGTGAAATTAGACAGCATCCGCAGCTCTTCTACTGACCGCGCCGGCAGATTTTGCGCCTCGTCGACAATGAGGAGCACTCGACGACCTTCT
>CAZFIA010000275.1:0-3023 GCA_964519335.1 uncultured Pseudomonadales bacterium | reverse complement strand
CGCAAGCTAGGGTGCAATCTTCGAGCCTCAGGCTCAATAGCCCTTCGACATAACCCGTTGGCGCGCCTCTGCCACAGATGCGCCAGACTGACGCCGCGCCATCCGACTCAGCAACCGGGGAGCTAGTGCCATTCCTATCAGGGTCCATAGCCCAAGCACGACAAACATTTCCAGTGTGCGCCACGAGCCAGCAATCTCAACAGCAGCCATCGCCTCGGGCAGCATCGCGGAACGCGCGCCTAGGCCTAACCAGTAAAACGGGAAGGCCTGGCCTACCCACTGAAGCCAGGTGGGTAATGCGGTGATAGGATAAAAAATTCCTGATGGCACGATGAGCAACACCGACGCAAGCAGCAGCAGCGCTGATTGAGCGCTGGATTTAAGGAGCGAACCGAGGGCTACACTAATCGGCACCGTGGCCAACATGCCAACAACAAATAGAAGTGTCAGCATCATCCAGGTACGCGGCCCCAACTCCAGCTCAGATGCGACCATAACTGCCGGTATGACCAACAGCACAACGCTAAAAAACGCCGTAGATCCAAACAATACGATCTTGCCAAGCAGATAGCCCAGCATGCCGTTAGGCGTGGCTTTTGCCCGCAACAACGTACCGTCCTCCCGGTCTATGGCTATAGTGGCGGCGGGTCCGGTCAATCCCCCCAGCGCGATTGACATGCCAACCAGGCTTGGCAGCACCATTGCCCCAAGGGCGAAATCGGTACCCGGAAGCCGAGTGTCACCCATGATCAGCAGCACGATGACGTAAATGACCGGAAGCATGAAGTTCCCGATCATCGAGGCGGTGTCAGTGAGCATATGGCGGGTTTCAATCCAACCGCGAGACAGCCCGGCGAAAACTGCTGCACGACGAGTATCGATAGTGCCAGGGGTCATACGTGTACCTCCGCGCGTTCTACGAGCGTCATATAGGTGTCCTCAAGGCTTGCACGGCGTACTTCGAGGTCGGTCACATCTGGCGTATCTGCCAGTAGCTTCCGGACAAACTCCGTCGGATCATCGTCGGGCACAGCCTGGGTGTGGCTTTTTCCATCTGAGGTCCAGCGCACTTCAGAGGCAATGGCAAACTGCTGAGCCAACTCTTCTACGGTCCCATCGGCGACGATATGGCCAGCATCGAGAACAAGGATACGATCCGCTAACTTTTCAGCCTCGGCCAAATCATGGGTTGTGACAAGGATGGTCGTGTTCTCAAGATCAGCAAGCTGATGCACCAGGTCGTGAAACTCTCGGCGGGCGTGCGGATCGAAGCCTGCCGTGGGCTCGTCGAGAAACACAACCTCGGGTCGCCCGACAATCCCTATAGCAACGTCGAGCCGACGTCGTTGACCACCCGATAGTGTTTGCAACTTCGCATTCCTTTGTTCGCTCAAGCCAACGACAGAGATAAGTTCATCTACATTCCAGGGACGGGCTACCTCAGGTGTTGAAAACGGTTCGTAGAACCGGGCGAGGTAGTCCAGCAATTCGCCGACACTCCACTTGCCGTGGTCGCGCCACGATTGCAAAACAACGCCGATCTTGGCACGCCAGGCTTCATCACCCTGAGCTGGATCGATTCCGAGAACAGATACCTGCCCTGCCGACGGCATACGAAATCCTTCGAGAATCTCAATGGTGGTCGTCTTGCCAGCACCATTGGGTCCGAGCAGCCCCAATACCTCGCCGCGCCGGGCGCTGAAGGTGATGCCCTTTAACACATCGTTTTCGCCATACCGCATGCACAGATCACGCACGGCCAACGCCGTGGCGTCATCTATGGGTCTAACTACTGCTTGTTCGCTCATCGTATTCCTTCACGCGACCAGTGTTCGCTATAGTACCTTCTTCTCTTTACTTGCGAGGCTTGCGATGACCCACCCCCTGGACCCGCTATCGGCCGCAGAAATAAAGCAAGCCGTCGAGACCTTCCGCGCTGAGCATGAGGCGTCTGGCGCATTCTTTTCATCCATCGGACTGGTAGAGCCCCCGAAAGCACTGGTGAAGTCAGGTGCAAAGGTGCCTCGCATCGCCCGTCTGCTTGGCTTTGACAAAACCGCCGATGGTGGTTTCGCTGCTGAAATTGATCTAGACGCGGGCACCGCGGCAATTAGCCGTCTGCCTGGCGACGCTCAAGCGCCTTACGGATTTGCGGATCTGGGGCTTGCCACGCTTCTCACCAAGAGCAATCCAGATTGGCTCGCTGCGATCGCAAAACGCGGCATAGCGGCGGCAACAGAACACGAACTTGAACTTATACAGATTGATCCCTGGCCTGCTGGTGGCTATGTGCATCCTGAGATTCCTAAAGGCCATCGAGCTGTGCGCTGCCTTACCTTTGTACGCGAAGACAAAACCGACAACGGCTACGCGCGGCCAGTGCATGGGTTGATTGCCCACGTCGACATTACGGCAAGACAGGTGGTGGCTATAGAAGACAACGGCGTGGTACCCATGCCAACCGCCAGCGGCCGGTTTGATAAACCCCACCAAGAAACGACCAGGAAGGATCTGCTAGAGCTCGCGATCACACAGCCAGACGGCCCAAGCTTTAGCGTAGATGGGTACAAAGTGAACTGGCAGGGCTACGAGTTTCGCGTGGGTATACACCCTGTTAACGGCCTCGTTTTGCACCAACTGTCACTACAGGAACGACCGCTGCTTTATCGAGCCGCATTGTCAGAGATGGTTGTGCCCTACGGGGACAGCGATCCCATGCACCGTTGGAAGCATGTGCTGGATGCCAGCGAATACAACATGGGCCAACTCGTAAACTCCCTAAAACTGGGTTGTGATTGCCTGGGTGAAATTCACTACTTTGATATTAACCAGGTAACCCACGAAGGCGCGGTTAAGACAGTAGAAAATGCGATCTGCATGCATGAAGAAGACTATGGTATTCAGTGGAAACACTACGACAGCGACTCGCAAACCAGCGAAGTGCGGCGTTCGCGTCGGCTAGTCGTTTCATCCATTTTCACCATAGGCAACTATGACTATGGTTTCTATTGGTACCTCTATCT
>CAZFIA010000274.1:0-3028 GCA_964519335.1 uncultured Pseudomonadales bacterium | reverse complement strand
CCCATCAGCAGTCCGCTTGTAGAAAGAGGCAGTTCGCTGGCCCCCACTAGAAAGTAGGGAACAAACAACATGGTTGCGAAGCCCGTCAGGTTGACAACGAGATTTGCAACATTGACCCATGAAAAGTTGAATCTGGAAAATAAACGCCAATCCATCATTGAGCCACCTGTGCGACGCATTAACATGGTTAGTCCTGCGATGGCGATGACGACCGCTAACAGTAACAGGAGGTAGCGCTCTGGATGACGGGTTGCCATCTCGAGTTGGGTGATAGCGAACAAAAACAAGGCGATCACGATTGCCATGGTCACCGAGCTTATGGTGGAGAATCGGCCTCTGCCTGGCGATGGTGATTTCAAGTTTAAGGATACTGCTAACCCTAATGCCGTCAGAGCCAGTGGAATGCGTGACCAGAATGCAGCGGGCCATCCGAACGCGTCCACGAGCAGGCCACCCAGTACTGGCCCTAAAGCGCCACCGAGGCCAAAGCACATTGCGTAGATTCCAAGTACGCGGGGTCTCAATCGTTCATCAAATAGATTGGTCGCCAGCGCGGCACCACAACTTAGAACCATTGCGGTACCAACGCCTTGAATCACGCGAGAAATCAGCAAAAGACTGAACTCGGTAGCGAAACTGCACAGCGCAAAACCAACAACGCAGACGATCAACCCAGCTCGAAAGATACGGGCGTGTCCGAACAGGTCACCAACTCGACCAAAACCTAGCATCAAACTGGCATAGGTCGACACATAGACGATGACGACCCAGCGAATGCTCTTGATCTGTATACCGAAACTTTCGGTGATGTCGGGAAAGGCAATGTTAACCGCTGAATCAAGCGGTCCTAACAGGGTGCCCGACAGGATGGCCAGCAGCAGCAGCAGCTTTCGCATTATCGTTGGTTCTGTCACCCGACCACCTGTCAATAAACGGCGTTGGGGCAATGCCCAACCTCAAATCGACACACTCGCAAGTTTCGTAACGTAGCGCAATTGTGGATGTCCGGCAGGGTATGTAAACGCAAATTGCAATACAGCCGCGATAAGGGGTGTAATGTGAGGTTGCAACTCATCCACATCGGGCAAAGGTCGCTCAAATGAAAGAAATCACTATATTGGATACCCACCATCACTTCTGGCGAGTGTCGCGAGGTGATTACTTCTGGATGACGCCGGACTTATCAATCGCCAGAGATTACATGCCGGAAGACCTGGTACCAGAACTGCGTCGGCATGGTGTATCGAAAACGATTGTCGTTCAAGCCGCGGACACGGAGGATGAAACCGACTTTCTTTTAGATATCGCAAGTAGTAACGATTTTGTGGCGGGTGTTTGCGGTTGGCTTGATCTGGATAGCGACGCCTTCCCCGATCGCCTCGCGCACTATATGCAGAACCCGTTGTGGAAATCGTTTCGCCCGATGCTGCAGGACCTTGATGAGCCGGACTGGATTCTAAAGCCGCGAGTGTTAAGAAATCTTGAACATGCTGCCGCAGCCGGTACGCGTTTCGAGGTTCTGACAAAGCTCCCACAGTTACCCTATGCAATTGAGGCGCTTAAACAGATCGAGGGACTCAAGGCGGTGATTAACCACTTGTCCAAGCCTGAAATCGCCAGTGGTAAATTAGAACCCTGGGCAAGTCAGATTGCCGAGCTGGAGGCTCTGCCAAACGTCTACTGTAAAATTTCCGGATTGATTACCGAAGCCGATCCAAACGCGTGGTCTGCGAGTGATTTACAACCTTACATTAACCACGCGCTCCAGGTATTCGGGCCGGGTCGAGTCATGTTCGGTTCCGACTGGCCTGTGGTTTTATTGGCAGCATCAGGATATGGCGATGCGGTAGACGCCCTTCATACCGTGGTGGCGCCCAACCTTGGTCTCGACGACCAACGAAAACTCTTCTACAACAACGGTGCTGGGTTTTATGACTTAGCAGCGTGAGTGTTTAGCTACTTTTCACGGTTTTTGATGACAACGATGGCACCGCGAACCTCACCCAAAGAATACCCCGTCGCCTTGTCATCAGGATAAAGCCCATCAAGTTTTGCTTGCAGGGCGCTGTCGATCTGCTGACCATGACAAGCAAGGCACACACCACCGGTTGGCATGGCTTTCATAAATCGCAGCTGCTTGACATCCTCTGTTTCGGAGACTGTAACAGAGGCCATGGATTCCACGCTCTCACCGTTTGCCGCGCGTTTATCAAAGTCCTGCAATATTGGTGTTTGCCAATCATTCGGAACATTGTTGGGGTTACGATTCTTAAGGCTGACACGACTGACAAGAGCGTCAGAGTTTTCTCCCGCTTGCTCTGTGATTGGCATGGCTTCAACGTTGCAAACCCCGAGCGCATTGATCGGTCCACCCGACTGCATTCAGCCAAAATTGAAAGAAGCGCTCTGTGAAACTTCAGTGACTATGTCACACAGCGTAGTTAACCCTGCGCATTCGCCTGACTTTCCCAAATGCTGGACAGCGGCATTACGGTGTTATCTCAACTGATGGCTGCCTTTCAGCTGTATCGGTCTTTAGCTACGAACATAGTGACCAGCTTAGCGGCGACAGCCAACAGCAAACCTTTCTAATGAGAATGCTAGGCAGCGGTATCGACGGCGTGGACTTCGGTGTTAGCGGTGAGACCGAACTTTGCTTGAGCATGTCTGGCGCTACGTCAGGTTCCGACATTTTCATCGGTGCGAACAATTTGCAACGCAACGGCGCGGTGAATCTTATAGACGGCACCGCGTGTAACTGATTTATGCGATGGGCGTCAGGCACCGTTTAGGTAGCTTAGAAATAGGTATTAAATAGAGTCGAGGAAAAACAAGAGAGCTTTGCGCTCATCCAGCGATAGTTGCAGAAAGACGTCGCGTGCGTCTTTTGCCTCACCTCCGTGCCATAGAATCGCTTCTGTAACGCTGCGGGCTCGCCCGTCGTGTAACAGCGCGATCTGACCGCCTACTGTGGCGGTTAATCCAAGACCCCACAGGGGCGGTGTACGCCAGTCCCGCGGTCCGGCTT
>CAZFIA010000273.1:0-3034 GCA_964519335.1 uncultured Pseudomonadales bacterium | reverse complement strand
AATAATCAACGGCGCGCTCACCTCGTTGATTTCTGTAGGGGTGGTTCGCACACCAGAAGGAAACGCCGTTGTCGAGAGCCCGTCGCAATCGGGTCGGGCGCCCGTGCCGCCGTTGTAAATAGGGTTAATCACAAAGCTTGGCTCATCTGCGGGATCAGACAGCAACACCGGGTTCCATATACAGGCTGCCCCCTCGGCGGGGACAGACTCAGGTAACAGCTGCGCCATTGCACCAAGTACCAGGTCAGGCAACAGCTGACCCAGCGCGTGTCGCGCGGACACAGCGGCCGGAGGCTGTGCATTTAGTATGCAGTGCTCAGGTGCGCTAACGGCGATGGCAGCCAAAGATCCCGCGTTGTTTGGGATACGGTTGCCGACCAGACAGCGGACTCCAAAAGAGGCATAGGCATCCGTGTAATTCAACGGCACGTTAATGCCCTTAGAGGATTGCTGGGACGTGCCGCTGAAATCGATGCCGATCTGGCTGTCGGTGATAGTGATTTTGCAGTGCAGGTCTATAGGCTCATCGTATCCATCAACCCGCATCCAATGGCTCACCTCACCGGCGGGTAAGGTACCAATGGCCTGTCGCATCGCGTCACTTGAAGTATCCAAAATGTGTGGCGCTATTTGCGATAATCCCGATTGTTCAAACTCCTTAAGGACGGCGGTCAACTGTTGTGCAGAGGTTGCGTTACAGGTAACCAACGAATAGAGATCTCCCTCGGCCACCTGTGGATCACGAACGTTAGCCGCCACTATGGCAAACAGGGTTTCATTGCGATTGCCCGCGTCAAACAATTTGCAGATGGGTATGTTCAGCCCTTCCTCAAACACCTCGCCTGCCTCAGGGCCAAAGCCGCGGCCGCCAACGTCTGCAATGTGACTGGTTGAGGCAAAAAGTGCGATGCACTCATTACCATGAAACACTGGCGTAACCACCGTGAAGTCATTGAGATGCCCGGTACCCAACCACGGGTCGTTGGTGACCAACACGTCACCGGGTACCAGTGTCGCCACGGGATGCCGCTCAAGAAAATGCCCTACCGCTGCCGCCATGGCGTTGACGTGGCCCGGGGTGCCTGTGATGGCCTGGGCGATCATGCGTGCTTGAGTATCAAATAGACCTGCAGATAGATCACCCGCCTCGCGCACTACCGTAGAAAACGCCGTTCGCATGAGCGTCTGCGCCTGCTCTTCAACGAGCGCCAACAATCTGTCCCATAGAAGCTGCGCTTGCAGCGGCGTTAAAGGGGCATCAATCATAGTCAATCACCAGATCGCCATAGCCATTGCAGGTGACTCGCGCCTGGTCAGGTACATAGGTAGTGGTTTGAGCTTCAGTAATTAAAGCAGGGCCACTCAAGGTCGAGTTGAGCGCCAACTGTGCGCGTTCAACGACAGTGGCAGGCTGCGAAACCAGGCTCTGGGCATCATAAATCTGCCACTCAAGCCCAGCACCGCTGGACTCCGTTTGACCGGATGCTCTTGGTGCTCCCCGGGGCAGCGGCTGCGGATGCTCATTCGCAACACTTAGCGTCCAGCTTAAAATTTCTACCTCTAGATCGGGGATGATCCGGGTATAGAGAGCCGCGTAGGCGGATTCAAAACGCTCCCGCAACACAGCCGGTGATTGCACACTGTCATCCAGCTCAACCGCAATTTCATACCCTTGCCCGAGATAACGCATGAACGCTCGTCGCCGCATGCGAGTAGGCTCGTCCTTCTTTAGCGCCGGCTGAATAACGTCCATAGCCTCAGCGTGCATATCAGTCGTGAGTTCGCGCATTAGTTCGACTGAAAAATCAGCCAACCGGGTATAGCGGCTACGAACCACTTCAAACGCGACCGGCGCCGCGAGAAATCCCAGTGCGCTGCCGACACCCGCGCCGGAGGGAATAACTACGCGCTTTAGTCCAAGTTTCTTTGCCAGTCGCGCGGCGTGCAGGGGTGCTGCACCACCAAACGCTATGAGCGTTCGGCCAGAAATATCTTTACCCCATTCATTGGCGTGCGCTTTGGCGGCGGCGGCCATATTTTCATCCACAACTTCGCTCACCGCATGGGCGAGTTCGGAAGGTGAAAGCTGCGCACCTGTGTGACTAAGCTGACTTATGGCGCGCTTAGCCGCTGCACTATCGAGCTGCATTCGACCACCCGCAAACGACTGCGGCTGCAGGCGCCCGAGCACCACATCTGCATCGGTTACGGCTGGCTCTTGGCCGCCAAGACCATAGCAGGCGGGGCCTGGCTGCGAACCTGCACTCCGCGGACCCACACATACTCGGTTCAGTTCATCGCGACTGGCAATTGAACCGCCACCCGCCCCAATCTCAACCATCTCAATCACTGGGATGCGTACCGGCAAACCGCTGCCTTTCTTAAACCGGTACTGTCGATCGACTTCAAACGAGCGGGATAACAGAGGCTCGCCATCGTCTATCAATGTGAGCTTTGCAGTAGTCCCGCCCATATCGAACGCAAGCACCCGAGCAGCGTCCTGTCGCTGTGCGTGACTGGCTGCAAGTATGGCACCGCCCGCAGGGCCAGACTCTACCAATCTAATGGGAAACTCTGCGGCACTACTTGCGGTGGTGAGTCCACCACCAGAAGTCATTAACAACATGGGCGCTTGGCAACCGGCCACCTGCAAACGCTGTTCGAGATCTCGCAGGTAAGTCGCCATTAACGGCTGAACGTAGGCATTAGCCACAGCAGTTGATAGTCGCTCGTATTCGCGTATCTCTGGACACACTTCACTGGCTAAGGTAACACTAAGGTCGGGCAGCGCCGCTCGCACCTGTTGAGCAATCTGCTGTTCGTGGTCTGCGTTTGCGTAACCGTGCAACAGGCCAATCGCAACGCTCGCCACCTTCGCCGCCGCGAGCTCTTCGATCGCACGCGCAACCGATGCGACATCTAATGGTACAAGTGCCTCGCCGCGTGCGTTCATTCGCTCGTTTATCGGCAGCCGCAACTCACGCGGCACGAGGGGCTTGGGACGCACAATATTCAGGTCATACTGTTCAAATCG
>CAZFIA010000272.1:0-3041 GCA_964519335.1 uncultured Pseudomonadales bacterium | reverse complement strand
CCCGTACCTGATTACATCCGACTGATTGCCGATGAGCGCTATACCGAGGCGTATATGCTCAATTGGGATTCGAATGTGTTCCCCGGAATTTTGGGTCGCACCTGCGACCGTCCTTGCGAGCCGGCCTGTCGCCGTGTGCGCACGGAAGAAACCCCGGTGGCCATTTGTCGTCTCAAGCGGGTTGCTGCGGACAACAAGGGGGCGATAGAAGCCTACCTGCCAAAAGTGCCGCAGGAAGGTAATGGCAAAAAGGTAGCACTGCTGGGTGCTGGGCCTGCCTCTCTTGCCGTGGCGCGTGATCTGCTCCCGTTTGGTTACGAAGTACATATGTTTGATCGCGATGAGAAGGGCGGCGGCATGATGCGTTCGCAGATTCCTTCGTTTCGTCTACCTATCGAGGTGCTCGAAGAAGAAGTCGACCTCATCCTCAACATGGGTGTGCACACGCACTTTGGGCAGGAAATCACGTCGATGCAGGAAATGCTCGACATGGGGTTTGATGCCTACTTTGTCGGCACCGGTGCACCCAAAGGTCGGGATCTGAATCTGCCAGGCCGCGAGTTTGTTGGCGACCACATAAAGATTGGTATCGATTGGCTGTCGAGCGTAGCTTTTGGTCACACCACAAAGATCGAGGGCAAGGTTGTTGTGCTCGGTGGGGGTAACACGGCCATGGATTGCTGCCGTACATCCATTCGACTAGGGGCTGAGTCTGTGCACGTCATTGTGCGTTCTGCCTTCGAAGTGATGAAAGCTTCAGATTGGGAAAAAGAAGATGCCATGGGCGAGGGCATCCCCATCATCAATAACCGACCGCCCAAAGAATTTGTGCACGAGAACGGCAAACTGAAAGGCATATTGTTTGAGTGCGTTGAACCCGTTAAGGGCGAGGACGGCCGGCTCAAGTATGTGCCCAGCGGCGAAGAGGACGTGTTCGTCGAATGCGACCACGTGCTCATGGCCATCGGCCAAGACAACCATTGTCCGTGGATCGAGCGTGATCTTGGCATCACCTTCGACAAGTGGGATTGCCCGGAGCTTGATCCCGATACGCTGCAGTCTGCTAATCCCAAGATTTTCTTTGGCGGCGACTCGGCCTTTGGGCCTGAGAACATTATTTGGGCCTCAGCCCATGCCCATAAGGCCGCTATTTCTATGCATCTGTATTTGCAGGGCAAAGACGTCAAAGCTGATCGTCCGCCGGAAGGGGTCAATCTGATCTCGCAGAAGATGGGGGTGCACGAGTGGAGTTTTGATAACGAGCATGACGCGGCTGTGCGGCATATTGTTCCGCAGGTTCCGCATGCTGAAGCCTTGAAAGACGTAAGGCTTGAGGTAGAGCTCGGCTTTGATCAGGCGGCTGGTGCGGCTGAAGCGCAGCGCTGTCTTAACTGCGATGTGCAAACCGTATTTACCGAGAAGCTGTGCATCGAGTGCGATGCCTGCGTCGATATCTGCCCGATGGACTGCATTTCATTTACTCCTAATCTCGCGGAAGACGAATTGCGCCAAACCTTGCAGGCCCCGGCCGATAACGCCGAGCAGGATTTGTACGTCAGCGAATCGCTTCCTACCCAGCGGGTGATGGTTAAGGACGAAGATGTTTGCCTGCATTGCGGACTGTGCGCTGAGCGCTGCCCGACCAACGCCTGGGATATGCAGAAATCGGTGATCCACGTGCCGCAGCTAGGAACCTTTGCCTAATGAGCGCTCAAGACTCAGAAGTTAAGCTCAACGACTTCGTTATTAAGTTTGCCAACGTCAACGGCTCGGGCTCTGCGAGCGCCAACGGGATGTTTGCGAAAGCGCTGTTCCGCATGGGCATTCCAGTGGCCACGCGCAATATCTTTCCGTCCAATATTCAGGGGCTGCCCACCTGGTTTGAAGTGCGGGTGAGCGAGAAAGGCTATCTGGGTCGGCGCGAAGGCGTGGACATCATGGTCGCCATGAACGCTGAAACCTATTCTGAGGACGTGGCTGAACTGGTTGATGGGGGCTATCTGTTTTACGACAGCTCTAAGCCCCTCGACAAGCGATTACAGCGCAGCGGCATCAACTACATTGGTGTGCCCTGTGCCCAGCTTGTCCTGCCGGAGTACGCAGATCCGAAACAGCGCTCGCTATTCAAAAACATCGTTTATCTGGGTGCGCTCGCTGAGTTGCTTAACATCGACTTCGACGAGATCACGGGCATGGTGTCTACGGCTTATGCCGGTAAAGAGCATCTGCTAAAGCCGAACATTCGGGCGCTTGAGATCGGCCAGACCTACGCTCGCGACTATCTCGATAGCCCATTGCCATTGCAGGTCAAACGCAGCACCGGAGTTGGCGACAAAGTAATGGTCGACGGCAATGCGGCCATTGGGCTGGGCATGGTCTACGGTGGCGCCACCGTGTGTGCCTGGTACCCGATCACACCGTCTACGTCGGTGGCGGAAGGGTTTGAGAAGTACGCCAATCAGTTAAGAACCGACAAAGATACTGGCGAGAAAAATTTTGCCATCATTCAGGCAGAGGATGAGCTTGCGTCTATTGGCATAGTGATTGGTGCGGCCTGGAACGGTGCCCGGTCGTTTACAGCAACCTCCGGTCCTGGTGTGTCTTTGATGTCAGAGTTTTTGGGTCTGGCTTATTTTGCTGAGATACCTGCAGTGCTAGTTGATATTCAGCGTTCTGGCCCGTCTACCGGAATGCCAACGCGTACCCAGCAATCTGACATGTTGAGTGCAGCCTATGCGTCACACGGCGATACCAAACATGTCGTACTGCTGCCCTCAACGCCTCGCGAGTGCTTTGAATTTGCTGCCACCTCACTCGACCTTGCTGACCGGCTGCAAACGCCAATCATTATCCTGTCTGATCTTGAGCTCGGCATGAACGACAATCTGTCTGAACCCTTTGAGTGGGACGACAGCCGAAAATACGATCGGGGCAAAGTGCTTGATGCGGATGCACTCGATCGCACCGAGAAGTTTGGGCGTTATCTTGATGTGGACGGTGATGGCATCGGCTATCGCACTTTGCCAGGCACCCATCCAGAG
>CAZFIA010000271.1:0-3111 GCA_964519335.1 uncultured Pseudomonadales bacterium | reverse complement strand
ATTTTCTTAACGTCGCGAATAAAGCCCATATCCAGCAAGCGGTCGGCTTCATCAAGCACCAGCATCGACACACTGCCGAGGTTCAGATGTTTCTGATTAGCGAGGTCCAGAAGTCGCCCAGGCGTTGCTACCAGTATGTCGATACCGTTGCGCAACAATTTGACCTGAGGGTTTTGTCCCACTCCGCCAAAGATGCAGGCTGGGCGCAAGTTTAGGTGCGCGCCATAAGATTTAATTTCTTCGAAAATCTGAATCGCAAGCTCTCGCGTAGGCGCAAGTATCAAAGCGCTCGGGCACTTCGGTTTGCTCGATGTATCAGACAACAGCTGTAGGAGTGGCAACGAGAAAGCAGCGGTTTTTCCGGTACCGGTTTGCGCGATGCCTAACAAATCGCGGCCGCTAAGGAGCGCGGGGATCGATTGTGCCTGAATGGGAGTGGGGTGTTGGTAGCCGATTGCGTCTAGCGCGCGCAGCAGGCGATCGTCGAGTTCAAGCGACGTGAAGGTGGAATCTGTCAAAATTAGTTCTAAACCTGAAAAGGAGAGACGGTTACCCGATAGTGTAGCGTCAAAAAATTTGCGCGATAAAAAGCGCAATCTAACGCGGCGTCCAATCTACCGGTGGCAAACGACCGCGGAGGCTTCAGAAGCGGCGCACCTTGCGGGGAAAGCGGTGCTAAGTCAAGCAGGCGTATCCTAAACTGCGCCACTGGCGTGAAGTTCGAGAACTTCTGCGGGCGAATAGCCTAGCTCTGCGAGCACCACGTCGGTGTGTTCGCCCAATTCCGGTGGCAAGGCCGCCGGGTTAAGCGGCGTATCACTCATCCTGATTGGCGTACCGACAACGCGATGCAATTCTCCGCTTGCATCAGCCACTTCCTGAAAATAGCCGTTCTCCCAGGATCCCGGATCAGCCGCTGCTTCCGCGTAATTTCGCACAGGGGCGTAACGCACGCCGAGTTCGCGCAAGGTTGTGCACCAATCTTCCGTGCTACGGGTCTTGAACACCGATCCAACCACGCCCTTGATGTAGCTAAGGGCCTCTGGTTCGAGAATGAGCTGTTGAAAGCGTTCATCCAATGCAAGCTCCGGCTTGTCGAGCGTAAGAAAAAACGCGTCTTTGGATGCGGGCGGCACTCCGATCAAACCCATCCAGCCGTCGCTGGTTTCGAATATGCCGTAGAGCCCGCGAATGAGTGGGTGACCGCCATTTGATCGACCAGGAATTTCACCCGACATCAGATGGTGAGAATACTCCGACGCCTGCGCCCAGATTTGACCACCAAGCAAAGACACCTCTACTTTCTGGCCGCGTCCGGTTCGGCCCCGTGCAACCAGTGCACCAAGCACACCAGCGGCCAGGTGTTGAGACGCGATGTGATCGGCGATGGTGACACCCACGGGGGACATGGGTTCGCCATCAGCACCCACCGTGCTTATAAGACCGCCTGCACACTGCCCGGCGAGATCGGCACCCTCACGCGATGCATCCGGTCCAACGGGACCGAAGGCACTACCCGCAGCCCAAATCAGTCCCGGATTGTCATTCTTGAGATCTTCGTAACCCAGACCCCATTCTTCCATGGTGCCTGGCTTGAAGTTGCTTACCAGTATGTCGGCGTCCTTCGCCAACCGTTTGAAGACTTCCGCTCCTCTGGCTAACCGCAAATCAATAGTCACGCCGCGTTTGCCACGATTACAGGCCGTGAAGTAGCCACTGCGCGGATCTTCAGGCCCAATAAACAAATAGCGCGCCTGATCGCCAAACCCAGGTAACTCGACCTTGATTACGCTTGCGCCCATGTCAGAAAACAGCGCAGCTGCTTGCGGGCCCTGTACAAGCAAGCCCACGTCCAGAACCTTGATACCCTCTAGCGCGCCCGCCATGGTCTGCCCCCTCTCTGTTAGCTTTGGCTTAGCTTAAGTCTTCGCCTTCTCCGGGCGGCAGAACCAGCGGCCGCAGCAGTTTCTCCAGGCCGTTGACCTTAACTTCGTACATCGTCGCCATCTGCTCGCCAAGCTTGCCGCTTGGAAACCCTTCGCCGTGGAACCACACCAAATAAGGTTCGGGCAAATCCAGCAGCAAATCGCCTTTATATTTACCAAAAGGCATGACCTGATTGGCAAGAGCAATAAGCTCCGCGTGCTCAGCTGAAGTTTCCTCGTCTTCTGCCAAATTGATTCACCGCGTGCATCAAAACGGCATAATATGCCCAATTAGGCGACGACGCGCATTTCCGCTTCACGCATGAATGGCAGAAAGCCTTGCTCGCACATTTCCTGAACCAGCAGCTGCGCCTGCGCACCTGCCGTGCCCTTCTTGGCGATTTTTCCAGAAAAGGATTGTTCCTTGTAAGCCACCAGGTGATGAAGGCGGGTCTTCATCGTTGGCAGCTCGTGCTTGTTGACCTTCTTGCGCACTTGCTTGCCAACGTTGGTCTTGGGGGTGTAATCGGTAAACACCACTCGAGCGGGGATGATCTTCTCGGCGATGGCACCAGCGCTGCGCACCAGTTTGTAGGTCTTTACGGCCTCAACCACGTCAGCTTTGGACATCTGCACGGGAATCAGCACCAGATCAGCGCAACCCAGCGCAAAGATAGTGGCCTGAGAGCGAACGCCTGCTGTATCGACAACAACCAGGTCATATTTACGATCGAGTTTTTTTGCCTCGGTCACCACTTTGGTCTCGTCGGTGACCTGCTTGGATTCGATGGCCATGTTGTTGTTTTCTTTGAGCCAACCATGAAGTGTGCCGTTGTCATCGGTATCTATCACGCCAACCGTGTAACCAAAATTGTGCACGGCCCCAATAATCAGTTGGGCCAGTGTGGTTTTTCCGGCGCCGCCTTTGGTGGTTGCCATCGTGATTATGCTCATAAAAAATCCCTAGAGAACTACAAAAAGAAACTACTAAAAACTGCGAAACTAATATCTTGAAATAAGTGAAAGCAGACTTGGGTACAAAAATTTGTATTTAACCGGCGGGACTATAGTTTTAGTCCCTATGAATGTAAATACAAAGCCAAGTAAATTCTCTGGAGCGATTCGCCAATAAAATCACTGGCGCATTTCAAGTGTATGGCAGAGTGTCTGGGAGAGTGTCAGGAAG
>CAZFIA010000270.1:0-3217 GCA_964519335.1 uncultured Pseudomonadales bacterium | reverse complement strand
ATCAAAACCAACCGCTACGACACGCTGCCCCGTTGCAAACCTGGGCGGTTGTGCCATATAGCGGACGCTGCTCACTGCATTTGTGCTGTTTGGCAGAGTTTCTATGTCTGCCCCAGATAGCGGACGGCTCGCGATATTCTGTTCCGCAACAAGCTCATCGACCTGTTGTTGCGTGGCATCAAGCCTGGTTGCAAGTTCACCTACCCGTGCATCCAGCGTTGCTCTATCCAGCGCACCTGCCTCCACCAACAGCGTTTCTAGTGCGCCAAGCCAGCGCCCGTAGTAGCCGTGACTAAAGTAGGCGTCCGGCCTCACCCGCTCTACAGCGTGCCGAAACTGATCGGTGTTCTTCATAACGCCGGCACCACCGAGTGCCAGCATCATGGTAAATACGGAGGCCTCCCAGCGCGCATAAAATGCAGAACCAGACAAGGTTTCAGCCGCATCGAGAGCAGGAGCACCATACCCAGCTCGCCCACCAACATCATGTATGTTTACGCCAGCCGGTAGCTGCGAAGCGGATTCCCCTGAAGCCCCAGGCTTCACGTAGATACCTGACGCGCCAACTCTAGCACCGGAATATGCACATCATGTTCGAGGCGAACTTCGAATTCATGACTACCGGCGCTCACCTCCTCACTCTTGCCATTAGGCAACACAACCGTTGCCGAACAGTTCACAGGTACGGTAGCCACCAGCAAGAAACGCTCGTCAACGATCTCCCAACGACTGCTGAACTGGCCGTGCACGGTATCAAGGCGAGCCTCCGCATAACGCAGCGGTGCCCCCGCCGGAAAGTCTTTACCCACAGGTGGCTGAGGTTCGATGTGTGCGTGACGGTAAGCGTTTAGGTCCGGCGCAAGATCGGGATTGAGGTCGAGGCCTGCGACGGTTTGATACAGCCACTCTCCGACACTGCCGAGTGCCGTCTGATTGAAGCTGTTCATGGCGGGGTCTTGAAAACCCTGATCGCTGGTCCAGCTGTCCCAGCGTTCCCAAATGCTCGTGGCACCCTGGGTTACTGGATACAACCAGCCGGGCGCAGAGGTTTGCAGCAACAGCTCATACGCCAGCGCGAGCTGACCGCCGGCTGTGAGTACGGGCAGCAGAAACGGCGTGCCTAGCACACCGGTTGCCAGATGCGTATTGCGCGCCTTTATGTCTGCAACCAACCGATCAAGCGCAAGCTTGCGCTCGGTGCGTTCGAGCAATCCAAAATGCAAAGACAACACCAACGCGGTTTGAGTGGATGACACCAACTCACCATCGGGGGTAACAAAACGTTTTCGGAACGCGCTACGAACTTCGTTAGCCAACGCCTCAAACCGTTCCAGATCTGACAAGTTACCCAGCACGCCCGAAATGCGCGCTAGCAACCGGGCGCTATAACAAAAATAGGCCGTGCCTAACAAATCGGAGGGTGTAGCTCCATGGCGAGGATCAAGATAACCATGCCCGCCAGCATCCGCCGCCAGCCAATCGCCATAACCGCCGCTGTCTGCTTGCTGCACATCATCGCGAATGAGATTGTTTGATTGTTTTTGCATGCGCAACACCAGACGTTTCATGCCGTCAAAGTGTTGCGCCAGCAGTCGCTTGTCGTTGAAGCAACGGTATTGCGTCCAGGCGCAGATCAGATAAGCATCAGACCAACCGGCGCCACCATCTAAGTCCAGCGCATCCAAACCAGGCGGCAACGGCACAACCGGGGGCAGCGTTCCGTCACTTTTCTGCGCATCCGCAATATCACCAAACCACTTATTGAAGAACGCGGCAGTATCCATATTAAACGCGGCAGTGCGGGCAAACACCTGAGCCGGCCCCGTCCAAGCAAGCCGTTCGTCGCGTTGCGGCGCATCTAGAGGCTGCGAATGAAAGCTGCTGCGCTGACTCCATGCAATGTTGTCTTGCAGTCGATTGATGAGCATGTGATCACAGGAAAATTCTCCGGTGGCTTCTATGCGGGCGCTAATAACCTGGGCCTTAACTGCAACAATCGCATCGCGCGGAAACCTGCCGCTAATCTCCACATACTCGAACCCGTGCAGCGTAAATACAGGCTCAAACAATTCACCCGATGGGTTGCCAGCGCAGGTGTAGTAGTCGGTAGCGCGCGCATCGCGCAAGTTGTCGGTGTACAGCTCGCCCTTGGCATCAAGGCGTTCGCCGTAGCGAATGCGCAGCAAGGTGCCTGCAGGAGCTTTTACGCGCAGGCTCACCCTGCCTGTAAAATTCTGGCCGAAGTCGTAAATCCAGCGCTCGCGATCAAAGCTGCTACGACGTCGTATGGGTTCAGATACAGGATTTAGCTCGCGCACTACCTGCATTGGAGGTCCGTTGCTTGCCGCTAAGACGGGCGCAGTTACGCGTATTACCTCTGCCGGTAGCCATTGTGACGATGGATAATCGGGCGCGCTCCAGTCGCCGAGTCGTTGACGACCGTCTACGCTTTCGCCACCCAGCAAATCACTGCCAAGAATTTCGCTTGCGTGCCACTGCCACTTTTCATCAGTAATCATGCGTTCGCAGTGACCACTTTTGTAATGCACTTCCAGCTGCGCAAACAATGCAGGCCGATCGCCGTAGCACTGTCGACCGACCAATCCAACTCCGCCGCAGTACCAGCCATCACCCAGCAACACACCCAGCGCGTTCTTACCGGTGCGCAGATCTGCGGTTACGTCGTAAACCTGATAGTTAAGCCGCTTCGTGTAGTCGGTCCAGCCGGGTGTCAACTCATCAGAACCCACTCGACGGCCATTAAGCCAGGCGCGATAAAGGCCCAGCGCCGTGATATACAGGCGCGCACTAACTATCGGGTCCTCCGCTTTCGCGGCCGCTTTTTTGCGAGATTTTTTCCCGGTCGGTTTCAACGCTCTCTCTGGTAGCTCAAACTCACGGCGTAAAGCGGGAACCGGCGCAGGCATATCTTTTGAACCCTGCATCGGCGTGCCGATCCACTCGGCCTGCCACTCATCTTCGCCAAGAAGCCCCGCTTCAAACCAACTTAGTTCGCTCCAGGGGCTAGCCTCGCCGTCGCTATCAAAGCTGCGAACTTGCCAGCAGACCCGTTGCCGAGAGATGAGCGGCGATCCGCCATAAGGGATATTGACCGTATCCGCGCTGTCGACGCGACCACTGTCCCAGAGCAATTCACCACCAGGTTTGTCCGTGGAACCGAACCGGGTGGCCTCGAGCAAAATCTCAGGATCTGCAG
>CAZFIA010000269.1:0-3232 GCA_964519335.1 uncultured Pseudomonadales bacterium | reverse complement strand
CCATGGCATACACAATACCGTTAATTTCCATGTTGGTGAGCTTGCGGTCGAGCGCGCTGTAAGTCGCTTCGGTTAGAAAGCTGATCATGTCGTCTCGCGGATTGGCGCGGCGATCAACAATTACTTCATCGGTGTAGGCCTGAAACTCCTTTAAGGTTTCAAATTGCTCGATGGTTTGTTGTTCGGTCATCTCGTTGCGATGACCTTTGCCATGCACAAACGCAGCCACTTGAGCGGTGCCCCAGGTCTCCAACCGCTCAAGGTCATCCAGCGGAAAGCCAAGAATCTTCGCCATCACTATCTGCGGTAAGGGCCGAGCGAACTCGCGGACGAAATCTACCGACTCCCCGTTTGCAGCGCGCCCGGCAAATGTCTGAATTAGCGACTGCGCAGCTTCGCGAATCATCTCGGTGTTACGTGCAGCACCCGGTCCTACCCAGGGGTCTGTGAGCTCCTGGCGATGGGCCCGCCAGAGCGCGTTATCGGGTCGCAGACTGTTCATTGACACCATCATGGCGTTCGCAAAACTCTGCTCTTCGATGGTTTTGTCGGGCTCCTCAAATTGCTCGAGCGCCAAGAACAGAGTTGGCATGTAACGCTCTGGATCTTTGACCACCCGCGCAATGTCTTCGTACTTACTTAGTATGTAGCCATCGCTGTCTGGGCCATATCCCTCCCCTGGAACCTTCTGTACTGGCGCCTGCTCATGCAAGATCGGATAGGCGTCGTACCAGTGCTCTTGAGCACCCGGGCCAAAGAGATCCACATCGTCCAGGCCTACTGGGCAGCGCATTGGACCCGTGAAGTGATTAGGGGTTTTTGATGTCATGTTCGTCGTGTTGGTCTGCGTTTGAAATCCGACTACATAATAATAGAAACTTGGATCATTGCACTGTCTAAGACCCTTGTTTCTCAAGCTTTTCGGGGAATAACCAACGCATTCAGCACCGCACGTGCCTCTAGTCGCACGAGCATTGCACCCAGACACTGATGAATACCATAGCCAAACGAGAAGTGGTTGCGCGGTCCTGCTCGACTCAGGCGAATTTCCGTTCCTAACCAAGTTTTCTATAGCGACTCGAAGTGAACAATCATCGGCTTGCTAGGCCGAACGATGGGCAAGTACTCAAGGCTTAACTTAGCCTGAGCATCATTAGTATCTAGCCGCAACTCCTTAGCCAGAAGCAGTTGATACAACACCGCCTTTATCTCCATGTGCGCAAAGTGCATTCCTATGCACATGTGACTTCCCTTGCCGAAAGGAATGAACGCAAAAGGATTGTGCTTAGGCCCACCCGATTCTGGTTCCGAAAACCTCAAAGGATCAAACGTATGCGGATCTGGAAAGTACGCTGGATCGAAGTGAACGGCTTGTGGCACTAGATAGAGGGCAGTATTCGCTGGAATTCGCTGTGCTTCGAATTCAAACTCCCGAACCGATCGCCGGGGTAACAGCTGTATCGGCGCGTAGATTCGCAAGGCTTCTTTGAAGGTCCACTCAAGCTCCGGCAGTTTGTCGAGATCTTCAAAGGCCAAGTGTTCTGACCCAGTCTGCTGATAGACCGCCTGGCATCGCTTGCGCAATCGATCTTGCCACTGGGGATGCCTGGCTAGTAACCAGAAGATCATGGCGAGCGAAGACGCGGTCGTGTCATGAGCGGCAAACAGCATGCCAAACATATGATCGATGACGTCTGAATCTGCCAATGTCGCGCCATCGTCATCTCGTTGCGTGGCCAGTTTGCTAAATAGATCACCCCCACTCGAGTGACGGCGAACCTTCAGTTCTTTACCAAGCCGCGCTCTCAGACGATCTCTTGCTCGGAGTGCACGTGAATAAGGCGTGCCCGGTAACCTTATGCGATGCGCCATGGCATTGGAGAGAACAGTACCTAGATCGCGATTCCACGCTTCAGTTTCTGGCCCAGGTGGGATACCCGCAAACACCTCCACCGCGATTTCTAACGCCATACGTTTCGTCTGGACATAAGTGTCGATGGCACCGTCATAGTTCGTCACAGCACTGGCCACAATTGAATTCATCTGCTGCAGGTAGCTTTTAAGTGCCGCAGGTTTGAATACCGAAGTCATCAGGCGTCTGTGTTGGCGATGATCCGCAAAATCACGGACCAGGACATTACGACCGAATAATTCTTGAAGCACGTCCCAGCCCCAGAGACTTGAGAAGTTGTCTTCTTTATCCAACAAGATTTGTTCGTTGGCCCCTGCCCCGACCAACATAACGACTCGTCTATTGCGAAATAGCCCAACGGTAAAACAGTTGCCGTGCAGCGCCTGCTGTTCGCGTACGAAGGGGCCGAGGTTCGGCAGTAAGCCTTTCATGTTTCCGGTGAGCCAATGCCCAGGAGCACCGGGCAGATGGTTCAGTTGCTTCGTGGGCGTTGCAGGCAGCCCGTCAGATTCCGTTGGAATCGCTTTGAGCGTGGTGTTCATGTTGATTGCCTTTATCCGTGGCTTTGACTTATTATCTGAGCAATTACTCAGTATTTGTACTCGGATTTGCTATGCAGGCGAAAACTACCGACAAATCCCTATACGCCCTGCGAAAAACACCAAAACAGGCACGGGCCCAGGCGACAGTAGAGGCGGTGCTAGACGCTGGGGCTCGGATTTTGATCGATCAGGGCTACGCTGCTGCCAACACCAATCTGATCGCAGAAACAGCCGGTGTCAGCATCGGCTCACTCTACGAGTACTTCCCGGGCAAAGAAGCCATCTTTGCGGAACTCAGGCGTCGCGAAGGACTAAAAACCTACGCCGAGTTGTTGGCCGACCCCCGCCCTGAGACCCCTACCGCTGTGCTCCGACACCTGGTCACCACCTATGTCAGGAGATTTCGCGACCACCACCAACTGCTAGTCGCTCTGGAAAACGAAGTGCCTCGGTATGCTATCGCTGAGGTAGAGCAGGCGGTTAAAGACGACTACTTTCCCCTATCTGATGCCTTTCTAAGTGCTCACTCCAACGAACTGAGGCCAACCAATGCAGTGCCTTTTGTCAGTGAATTCTTAGTGCGGGTGGTTTGTTCGACGGTGATTGATTATGCGAAGTACGCGCCGGAGCGGTTGTCTGATCCAGAACTGACAGAGACTGTTATTGATATGCTTGAGCGATGGTTGCTTAAGGACTAAGTTCGAACAATACGGAGAGCAACCTAATGCAATACACCTCAGCTGCCGAAGCCGCCAACCTAGCGAGACTGCGCCTCGCC
>CAZFIA010000268.1:0-3258 GCA_964519335.1 uncultured Pseudomonadales bacterium | reverse complement strand
ACTGCCTGGCCACCTGCCGCCTTGATTTCTTCAACTACCGTATCGGCCATGTTGCTGCCGCCACCGGTACCGTCTCTAGAGCCGCCGAGATCGTTTACAACTACGGCCGCTCCGTGTTTCGCAAGCAGAAGTGAGTGGCTGCGCCCTAATCCACCGCCCGCACCAGTAACAATCGCAACCTTACCGTCTAAGAGTCCCATACCGTTTCTTCCTTAAGAAAATTTGAACCGATCGGCCATATGCTCTCGAACATTTGCCATGTGGTCGTAATATTTGCGAAACCCGCCATTGTAGTTACCGTCCTGGCGACGCTGATGTTGCCCCTCGAAGTTGTAATAGCCAGGCGTACATTCCTCAGACCTTGATGTCTTACCCCGGTTAGAGATTACTTCCTGCACCCACCATTCTTCAGCCTCGGGCGTGGCGTCTACGGACTTAAATCCGTTATCGCGGGCATAGGCAATCACATCGGCAATGTGTTCTCCCTGACAGTTTAGGACGTCGGTTAGATTGAATTGGAATGACGCCTGATAGCCACCCATGACAAACAGATTTGGATAGCCTTCACTGTGAATTCCCAACAGCGTGCGCATACCGTCCGAAAATTTGTCCTCGAGATCGAGGTTGTTCTCACCAACAATCTTGTTGTAGATGCCCGTTTTTTGAACTTCGAATCCCGTAGCGTAAATCAGTAGATCCAGCTCATATTCCTTACCATTAGCCACCGGACCCTTCGCAGTAATCTTGTTCACACCCTTACCATGGGTATCAACGAGCTCAACATTTGGCTTGTTAAACGCAGGGAGATAATCATTGTGAAAGCAGGGGCGCTTACACATGAACATATACCAGGGCTTAAGCGCATCTGCGGTGGTCGGGTCTTTGACAATCTCATCGATACGCTTGTGGATGCGCATCATATAGTCAATATTGCCGTTTTCTTGGTACTGCACTTTCTCTTCGGGTGTCATCGCGGCTCGTTTTGCCTTTTCTTTAGGCGACAGCTCAAAGGTTTCTAGCACTTTGTCTCGCCGGCGTTTCTGCCAACCTGGCTCGAGCTTTCGAGCCCAGTTCGGGTCGGTAGGCCAGTCTTTGCGAATGTCTATAGAAGAGGGCGTGCGCTGGAACACATAAAGTTCTTTCGCGTTTTCCGCCAATCCGGGAACCGCTTGCACTGCAGTTGCGCCGGTGCCAATGATGCCTACTCTCTTGTCTGCAAGATTCTCGAGTTTTTTCCCAGTGTATTCATAATCCCAACGAGAAGTATGAAACGAATGACCAGCAAAATCTTCCAGCCCGTCAATCTTTGCAAGCTTGGGTTTCGATAGCGTGCCGTTGGCACAAATTACATATCGAGCGCGCATGTGATCGCCACGATCTGTGTGCAGATGCCACATCTGATCTTCTTCGTTCCACAACGTCGATGTTACCGTTGTTTGAAAAACTGCCAGCTCATACAGATCATACTTTTTGGCAATAGCCTGACAGTGAGCATAGATTTCCGAGCCCTTGGCGTAGTGGTCACGCGGAACGTAGTCGAGCTCATCAAGCAGCGGCAGGTAGTCGTACGACACCACGTCACAGGCCACACCCGGATAGCGATTCCAATACCAGGTGCCACCTACATCAGCGCCGCGTTCAACAATGCGAATACTCTCAACACCTTTTTCGCGCAATCGGGCGGATGTGAGCAACGCCGAAAAGCCGCCACCAATAAAGAGGCATTCAACACTATCGTTAATCGGCTCTCGTTCTATTGGATCTTCGACATAGGGGTCATCAATGTAGCGGGCCAACTCGCCATCGAAATCTGATGTGAATTGGTCGACACCCTCAGGTCGAAAATTCAGTCGCAAATCGCGCTCTTCAGCAAACTTTCGCTTTATGTCGTCGTAGTAAGACTGTGGTTTAGCCAACGTTTTCTCCCCATTCCTCAACCCCCCAATTCGGGGACAGTTTACCTAATAAGTGCTGTATTGGGCCGCGTAAGCTACTGAATCTCAGCGTTTTCACGCTCCAGCTGGTCCCACTCCGCCAAATTGTTGCCAAACGGAATCATAACGTGGCGCTGATAGGCCGGCCGCGCGGTCAGTCTCTGGTACCAGGCTGTAAGATGGGGTAGCTCAGGACGATCAATCTGCATCGCAAAGTAGCGGTACACCATAGGCCCTAGCGGTACATCTCCCATGCTAAGTGCATCGCCCGCAACATAGGCGTGATCTGCCAGATGCTCATCGAGCTGAGTGAATGCTCGATTGCAGCCCGCTACACCACGCTCAATGGCCTTAACGTTTGCTTGGTCGGCAGGGGTACGGATCATGTTGATGAACATAGGAAAAAAGCCGGCGCTCAGGTCACTCCGTTGCCACTCCATCCACTGATCGGCCCGCGCGAGCGTATTGCGATCCGCTGGCCAAAGTAAACTGTCCCCGTATTCTCGGGCCAGGTAACGAACGCACGCGTTGGATTCCCACAGCGTAAGATCGCCGTCGCGGATAGTTGGCACAATAGGGTTAGGGTTGAGTTTGTCGTAGCCTTCCGGAACGCCAAAGGAGCCGGCGACATCGTGGCGCTGATAGCTTAATCCCAGTTCGCCCAGAACCCACATCACTTTCTGAACGTTGGCCGAATTGCGCCTGCCGAATACCTCAACTATTGGTTTTGCCATCGAATGCTTCCCTTTTAATGATTGTGCCGGATATCTATTCTAAGCTAGCAGGTCGACAGAGGCACTGCGAAACAGAGACACCCCCAATGGTAGATTTACGCCTCGGAAAATTGCGTTTCGATGTAAAGAGCTCAGGGTATCTGGCCACCATTCTGGGCCTACTGGCACTTTCCGCCTGCAGCAGCGGACCAACCAGCACAGCGCAAGAGATTGCCGAACGGACCACCACAAGCGATCAGCCCGATACCGTCGAGTTGTCGCAGGCCGCCGTCGCAATGCCTGACCGCTATAGCGCAGAAGTTTCGGCGCGAATTTTGGAACAAGGCGGCAACGCGGTCGATGCTGCTGTGGCGGCCGCTTTCACTCTTGCCGTTACCTACCCCGAAGCCGGCAACATCGGCGGTGGCGGCTTTATGATGTTGCGTATAGACGGCGTTTCGGAGTTTCTGGACTACCGAGAGGTGGCCCCCAGCGCCGCTACCCGCGATATGTTTCTAACCCCAACCGGTGAGGTTATTCCCAACAGCAGCCTCAGCGGTCACCGCGCATCGGGGGTACCAGGCACAGTTGCTGGCATGTGGGCAGTGCAC
>CAZFIA010000267.1:0-3318 GCA_964519335.1 uncultured Pseudomonadales bacterium | reverse complement strand
CCAGGAGGCCGAAGCATGTGGCCAGGAGGCCGAAGCATGTGGCCAGGAGGCCGAAGCATGGCTAAGCCCAATCCATTTGTGCACAGTATTCCCGATATGGGGCGCATCAGGCGCATTCACTTTATTGGAGTGGGTGGGGCTGGCATGTCCGGTATTGCCGAGGTACTCGCCAACCAGGGCTATGATGTAAGTGGTTCGGATCTTAATCGCTCACACAGTACAGACCGGCTACAAACGAAGGGCGTTAACGTAATGTTTGCCCATTCGGCGCAAAACGTGGTCGGTTGCGATGTAGTAGTTGTTTCCTCCGCCATTGCGGAGGATAACCCCGAGCTGGTAGAGGCTCACTCACGCCGTTTGCCGGTTGTTCAGCGCGCAGAAATGCTCGGCGAGCTCATGCGTTATCGACACGGCATTGCGGTCGCGGGTACGCATGGCAAAACCACTACCACCAGCCTCACCACAGCGATCTTTCGCGCGGCTGAGCTCAATCCTACATTTGTTATTGGTGGCTTGCTTAATGCAACGGGCAGTAATGCAGAGCTTGGCGATAGTCGATTCATGATTGCCGAGGCGGACGAGAGTGATGCGTCGTTCTTGCATCTGCAACCGATGGTTGCTGTGATTACCAATATTGATCAAGACCATATGTCCACGTATAGCAATGACTATGAGCGTCTCAAGTCAACCTTTGTGGAGTTCGTGCATCGGTTGCCTTTCTATGGCACGGCTGTGTTGTGCGTCGATGACAGTGATGTTCGCGAGATATTGCCACGACTCTCGCGTCCTAACGTCACCTACGGTCTTGATGAAAATTCCTCTAACGACGCGCCAGACTTTCTGGCGCGCGACATTCATATGGATGGCTACCGCTGGACGTTTCGCGTTACGCGACCTGCTCCGCACAAAGAGCTTACCGTTCAACTTAGCGTGCCGGGCCGGCATAACGTGCAAAATGCGCTGGCTGCTATTGCGGTGGCCACCATCGAAGGCGTTTCTGATGACGCCATACTCGCTGGGTTAAGAAATTTCACCGGTGTGGGTCGACGCTTTCAAGTTGTAGAGCGTGTGCAGGTTGGTGACAGTGAAGTTACCCTGGTTGATGACTACGGCCATCACCCCACCGAAGTAGAAAGTGTCATTTCCACGGCTCGACAAGTTTGGCCTGGCCGTCGGCTTGTGATGGCTTATCAACCTCATCGTTTTACCCGTACCCGTGACCTTTACGATGATTTTGTACGGGTGCTGTCAGAGACCGACGTGCTGGTGATGCTTGAGGTTTACTCCGCGGGTGAGGAACGCATCAGTGGCGCAGATGGCAAGGCGCTTTGTCAGGGCGTTCGCAGCCGAGGTGCAGTGAATCCACAGTTTGCTCAGTCGCCTCAGGAAGCGCTAAAGATGCTGCCTTCTATTGTTCAGCCGGGCGATGTGGTTTTGGTGCAGGGCGCCGGCAACGTTAATCAGATTTCGCAGCACCTGTCGCAGCACTCTTTAGGTACCGTTCGCGGAAACACGGTCGATACCAAAGACTTGGGTAACGCTGGGGGTTCGCATGGTAGCTAAGACAGCGCGCCAGCAGGCCAAAACCCCGGCAAACAACAAACCTAAAGCGGTTGATCTGAAAGTCAGGCGGCTGTTTGCGAGTCTGGTTGTGCTGACTCTGATCTGCCTTGTCGGCTGGCAGGCTGAGCGCTCGCTCGATGTGCATGTAAAGAAGGTGCAGATTGAAGGTGAGTTAACTGCCGGTGAGCGTGAAGCTGTGATGACCACCATTGGCGATGCCATTAAGGCTTCTGAAGCTGCAGGCCTGCACTCGTTGTCTCTGGCAGAAGTCCAATCTGCTGTGTCTTCGCTGTCGTGGGCGGAGCGCGTTAGCGCCCGTCGGCGCTGGCCTGACACACTTGTGGTGCAGCTAATGCGGCACACCGTCGTTGCACGTTGGGGTGGTGGCGGCTTTGTTGCCAGTAACGGTGAGGTGATCACCTTGCCAGAATCTCTCGCCCGTGGTGAGTTGCCGCTGCTCAACTGTCAGGAATCAAACTCTGCTCGGGCCATGGAAGTCTTTAACTTGCTAAGCCGCACACTCAATACTGCTGGTTTACGTCTAGTAGAGCTCGACGAATCCCTTTTGGGTGAGTGGACCGCTGGCATTGTGGGGCAATCCGGCTCTGGCGGGCGGCCGGCTACAAAGATGTTTGTGGCACTCGGCCACGCTGACCTGGCGCCCCGTCTACAGCGCTTTCTTGCCGTACGGTCTCAGCTGTTGGACGGCAAGCGTTCCGGACAGCAACCAAATAAGCTCAGCCAAATCGCCTCTGCGGATGCGCGTTATCACAATGGCGTAGCGGTGCAATTTGCTAAAACCGGGTCGAACACCTCAACACAGGAGCATCTTCGCTGATGGCGGCCGAGCAAGATCCACAACGCGTTGTTGGGCTCGATATTGGTACGTCCAAAGTAGTGGCTATGGTGGCCGAAATTGGTGCGGACGGGGTGCTTGAGATCATCGGTATCGGTGCTTATCCCTCGCGAGGTCTCAAGAAAGGTGTAGTGGTGAATATAGATTCCACCACGCAGTCAATTCAGAGAGCGGTTGAAGAAGCTGAACTGATGGCGGGATGTCAGATCGATACGCTTTATGCTGGCATAGCGGGAAGTCACATTCGTTCGCTGAATTCGCACGGCATTGTGGGTATTGGCGACGGCGAGGTCGTTCCCTTAGATGTTGAGCGCGTTATTGACGCAGCTCAGGCCGTCGCCATTCCTGCAGACCAGAAAATTCTGCACATAATTCCGCAGGACTACATTATTGACTCGCAGGAAGACATAAAGGAGCCGTTGGGTATGTCTGGCGTGCGCTTGGAAGCCAAGGTGCATCTGGTGACCTGCGCAGTTAATGCGGCTCAGAATATAGAGAAGTGCATCGAGCGCTGCGGTCTTAGTGTTAACGACATAATTCTTGAGCAGCTGGCATCGAGCTATGCGGTGCTTACAGACGATGAACGCGATCTTGGCGTTTGCATGGTCGATATTGGCGGGGGCACTACCGATATAGCCGTATTCACTGATGGTTCTATCCGACATACGGCGGTTATCCCCATTGCTGGCGATCAAGTAACCAACGACATTGCAATGGCGTTGCGCACACCGACCGCCAGTGCTGAACAAATCAAAGTTAAATACGCCTGCGCGCTTACACAGCTTGCGCAAGCGGACGAGAAAATTCTGGTGCCGGGCGTCGGCGACAAACCTTCCCGAGAGTTGTCGCGGCAAGCCCTGGCTGAAGTAGTTGAACCACGCTATGACGAATTGTTTGGC
>CAZFIA010000266.1:0-3366 GCA_964519335.1 uncultured Pseudomonadales bacterium | reverse complement strand
AACCCGCCCGAACTAATGGAGCAGATTTACTATATCTATGGCGGTTACTGGAAGGCCAAGATGGTGTCTCCTCCTCAAATCGGTGAGCCCATATATGAAAGCACCAATCAGAGTCCCATCGCTACCTCAAGCAAGGTCAACCTGGAGGTAGACGACTACATGTTTCTACGGCCCACGCAAAGCGAATTTGTGATGCTGCAGTTTGGTGATCTTCGAGTCATCGAAGATGGACAACTAAGTAAGCGTTGGCCCGTGTTCCATCAGACTGGCTAGAATTAACGCGGGCAAGGACAGTGGCTATTTGTTGGACGAACACTCCGAAAGAATTGAGATTAGCGCCGGAGACCGCCCCAACATTCCCGAAGGTGTTATGCACGCTGAAGGCGCGGTCACCGAAAAGATGCTGTACATAGTCACCCGTCAATGAGCCCGTTGGTCTTACCCGGGCGTTGAGACCTCGAGACCTCCGGGGGCCAATGCCAGATCTAGGCAAGATCAACGCCAGAGTGTGAGATCCATTCATCAAGGATGAAAAAGGTACATATCTTGCTCTTCCAGTGGTTGTCTTCCCAGTTGAACTTTGTCACTGTTCCTCCAAACGTATGAGGGAACCATACAGGGTGACTTAACGTAGTTAAGCACACACCCAATGTTGCTGGCTCAGACTAATCGAGGACGATCAATGATGATGCCAACTCTAGTAAGAAACCTGAAAGCAAAGAAATCTGCGCTGGGCGGACTTTTGTTCGGGCTGCTTTTCTCTATCGATGCATATGCCACCGTGGTGGCTTCGGTGCTACCGGTGAGTCGCTCGGTTCAAGTCGGACAAACCGCCACCGCCTTCGCTACGCTAATTAATGCCGGCACTGAAACGGCTGTGAATTGCGGGTTGGCAGCGCCCGCTGGACTCGACGCCGTATTTTCCTCACGGACCACCAACCCGGCTACTAACCTGCCAATTGAACCCGCGCAAGAACGTATCGATATCGCCCCCGGTGGATTTCAAACCTATGTCTTTGGGTTTCAGCCAAATTCACCGATCGCCTCTACCACCATCGACATCGTATTTGATTGCGACAATACCGATCCCGCTCTTTCTATAGATGGCTTAAATACATTGCAGCTATCCGCCTCTGATACTCCAGTGCCAGACATTGTGGCTTTGGCGGCAACCCTTGCAAACGATGGTGTGGTACGCACACCGGGCACCGCAGGTACGGGCGTGTTTTCTATCGCCCTCGCCAACGTAGGTGCAACCGGCACAATGACAGTGATTCCCGAACTCAGCGGAGCAACCGGCAATGCCTTTGTTTGCGAGACTGACCCTTTGGTGGGCAACTGCATCTCTCCTATTGGCGTGTCGGTAGAAACCGAAGTAGCAGCGGGGGCTACTCCAACCTTTGGCATATTTATGCAAGCACAAGGTCGTCAGGCGCTTGACCCCGCAGCAGTTCGAGTGCGGGTTGATATCCTTGATGCGGGCGGCGTGTCTCGCGGTTCTACGTCGGTTGCGTATCAAACCCAGACAGCTGTTGCCAGCGGCGGCGGCACGCTGATGTTCGACGGTGTGGTTGTCGAATCGCCGACTAATGCAACTATAGGTCCACTCGATATAGACGTGCAGGCCCAGGCCTCACCACCTGCTCCGCTACCGGCCGGTTTCGCGACCGCTAGCACCACGCGCAACGTCTCAGTTTCAGATGAGACGCTGCTCGACGCTGCGATGCAGATGGTGCTCTCCTATGATGCATCACTTCCAGATGATCAAATCTTTGTGCTGCACTACAACGAAGCAACTAGTACCTACGAACCAGTCACCATGCTGGCCCAGGATGCCGAGGCGAACACAGTCACCGTAGATTCGCGCAACTTCTCCCCGTTTGTTGTCGCAACCCAAGATTCCACTCTTCCAACTACGTTTTCGGTCAGCGGCTTTGATCCAACAAATGCCGCGTGGAATATCCGAAACTTCGGCTCCTATTTCGCGCCAGGGGGTAATTGTCTGGGCATGTCAGGCTACGCGGTCTGGTTCTTCAACAACCAGACTCAGAATCTGAGCGCAGCCTATTCCACAGCAGGCGGAGCGCCCACCAGCATCGCCCACCTTGCGGCGACTCGCGCACATCTGGCACAGAGCCAGTATTGGGCAATACAGCAGTTCAGAAATCTGGACGCGCAAAGCGACGCAGATGTGGCCAACTCGATGAAAGCGGCGCTTTCATTGTTCAACAGGCCAATTGTTTTATTGCTAGGTATCAACGGCTCGCCTCGTCACGCAACGGTATTATATGGCTACGACGAAACCGGATTTTTGCACTACGACGTAAACTCCAGTCCGGGTACAAGTCGCACAGCAACAGTTCCTTTCGATGGCACCAACTTCGGAACCTACGCGGGCTTTAACTCATTCGGATTCGTCGCAGAGCCGAGTCTTGGCCGCTCACAAGACTTTGCGGATCTCGCGACCGAGGCAGCGGCTGGCTTTACGAACTCTAGCGACCTGTTGGTTTCAGCACCTACACAGGACGAAGAAGTTGTAGGCACAGATGCGAGACTAACCGGTAGCCTGGCGGGAGCACTAGCTGGCGGCAGAGATATTGTCGCCTACGTTAACGGTCAGCCAACACCTCTGGGCCAGGGTATTACTACTTTCAACACCACTATTCCAGTTAAGAGCGGCGAGAATACACTGGTACTCGTTGCCGGTGATCTCGCCAATCAAAATCGCTGGAGTAAAAACGCTGCCACACAGGTATTAACCTTTGATGCGCAAATTGCCGCTACGCTGTTTCGTGCGACTCTAACCTGGCGGCAGGACAATACCGACCTTGATCTGTACGTTACCGAGCCTTCAGGAGAAACCTCCTGGTACGCCGACTCGGTAACGAGCAACGGAATGGAGCTTGATTTCGATAACACTACTGGCTTCGGTCCAGAAAACACCCGGGTTGAAACAGGCGATACAGTGCTGCCTGGCAACTACATTGTGCGGGTACACTTTTTCAGTGGCAACGGACCGGTATCAGGCACGGTGCAACTCCTGCTCAATGAGGGCAGTGAGCAGCAGGTCAATCAGGACATTCTGTGGAGCATAAGCGCAGACGGAAATTTCGGCACCGATGGGCCAGGCAATACAGGACCAGAATGGGTAGACATTGCGACGGTAGACGTTCAAAGCGGATTAATCACTCCGAACTGATTTAGGTAAGGCCGGTTGGCGCTAAGCTCAACCGAAAACACACACCGCTACCGGCTCTTCAGATTCTTTTCCGGAACAGGCACCTCTACCGCCGAATTGTCAGGCGCGGGCTGAGCACAGGAACTATCTACACAGGTGGAATCTAATGCTTCTACCAGTACCTCTAC
>CAZFIA010000265.1:0-3385 GCA_964519335.1 uncultured Pseudomonadales bacterium | reverse complement strand
CCAATGGGTCGGCCAAAAACCACCCGCTCATTGGCATAGTTAACCGCACGCCTTAGTGCAGCCCGACCAATGCCCAACGCTTCTGACGCGATCAGTATCCGCTCTGCATTTAGCCCATCCAGCAAATAACGGAAGCCCTTACCCTCCTCGCCAACCCGGTCAGTGAGCTCAACCGGCAAATCGTCGTAAACCACTTCACAAGTCGCAACCGCGTTGCGACCTACCTTGGGAATGGCCGAAATGTCTACCTCGGGCTTTTTGAGCGGCGCAAGCAGGAGCGTCATGCCGTCCGTTCGGCGATCAACTTTTGAAGCATCGGTGGTACGCACGAGCAGCAGTACCCGTTCCGCAATTAGCGCCTTGGTGGTCCAAACCTTGCGGCCCTTAACCAAATAATGATCGCCCTCGCGACGCGCGCTGGTCGTAATAGATGAGGTGTCGGTACCAGCATCCGGCTCGGTCACGCCAAAAGCGACATGCAAATCGCCCTGCGCAACCGGCGGCAGATACTTCTGTTTCATTTCTTCCGAACCGTGGGCAACAACGGGATGCATGCCAAAGATAGAAAGATGCAGCGCCGTCGCGCCATTCATGGCAGCGCCGCTGGCAGCCACCTCTTCCAGCACTATGCTCGCCTCGGTAATTCCCATCCCGCTGCCACCGTAAGCCTCCGGAATTGCAATTCCAATCCAGCCTGCCTGGGCCATGGCATCGTAAAACTCCCACGGAAACTCTTCCGCCTCGTCGTGCCGGGCCCAATACTCATCCGGGAAATCCGCACAGAGTTTGCGAACAGACTCACGTATCAAGGTTTGATCTTCCGATTCAGAAAAATTCATAGCGCCCTCTCCTTCCGCTGTGGCCACTCTGGCTGCTCTGGTTTGAGTATGTCATGACTGGCGCGTACAGTAAGTCAGCATGACCAAACCCCTTAGCCTCCAGACCGAACGAATGCTCGCCTCAATCGATGCCGACGGTATCGGCTGGGTGACTTTCAATAACCCTGCGCGCCATAACGCACTATCGCTTGAGATGTGGCAAGGCATGGGCGATATCTTCGAACACTTCGAAACGAACCCGCAAGTACGCACGGCCGTGATGACGGGAGCTGGCGGCAAAGCGTTTGTATCGGGGGCTGATATTTCAGAATTCGATAAAGAGCGCTCGAACGCCACCCAAAGACGCGAGTACGGCAAGATCGCCGAGCGCGGTACCAGAGCAATGGCCCGATTTAGCAAACCGCTGATTGCGATGATCGACGGCTACTGCATCGGCGGTGGACTGGCAACAGCGCTTGCGGCCGACATTCGATTTGCCACGCCCGAATCGAGCTTTGGCATTCCAGCTGCAAAACTGGGGCTTGGTTATGAATACGAAGGACTGGCCAAACTCTGCGAGCTGGTGGGTCCTTCGCGCGCAAGAGATATTATGCTTAGCGCGCGGTTCTTTCCCACCGCCGAAGCGCAGTCGATGGGATTGATCAATTTCGCTGTGGAGCAAGACGCACTGCTTTCTGAGGTAACCAGCTATGCCCAAAGAGTCGCCGGCAACGCCCCGCTAACCACATTGGCTGCCAAAGCGGCCGTAAATGCCTGGGAGCGCGGTGGCCGGGAAGAAGAGGTCAAACGGGTGAAAGAGATGGTTGATGCTTGTTTCGACAGCGCCGACTATAAAGAAGGCCGGGCGGCCTTCGCGGCCAAGCGCAAGCCGGTATTTAAAGGCGGCTGAAATCAGACGAAATTCTGTCCGACGAACCCTACAGGACCCCAATTTTTGGGTCCTGACAGGACAAATTGTTAAAGTCGTGATCCCGCTCGCTAATTGTAGGCAGCAAATTTGCACTAATGGTCCCTACCTCAAGTATTTGCAGGGCTAAAAGCGTTTATTATGTGCGCCATATTTAGCTTCTGACAGGAACCCAGAATGACCATCACCAGCGCCTCCACATATAGCCTCATCCGAGCGGCCGTCATTGGCAGCCTCCTAATGCTGGGGAGCCGCCTGCGCACCGCTAGACAACCCGACATCCTCTGCCAACACCCCTGCGAATACAGTTCCAGCAGCCAGTACTGCCACCACTGACACCAGCGGTGTTGGAGGAATAGCAGACAACTCTAGTTCTTACAGAATTGGTGTCGGCGACGAGCTCTCCGTTAACGTGTGGCGCAACGACGACCTGAGTGTCAACGTACCGGTTCGACCTGACGGCAAGATATCGGTACCTCTGGCTGGCGATGTAGATGTGGGTGACCGCACTCCCCAGGAAGTGAGCGAAGCGATCACCGAGAAGCTCGCAAAATATATTCGCGATCCTTTTGTTACCGTGATTGTCACCGACATGATCAGTGAAGGGTTTCGCAATCGCGTCCGCGTTACAGGTGCGGTTCAGAAGCCCGTATCTCTACCTTACCGACAGGGCATGACTGTTCTCGACGTTGTGCTCGAAGCGGGCGGAGTTAACGAGTTCGCAAGTCTTAGTCGCACAACATTGTTTAGAAGTGACGGCAGCCGACTGCCCGTACGACTCGACCACATATTACGTCGCGGCAAGATGGACACCAATTACCCCGTTTTCGGCGGTGATACCATCACCGTTCCGCAAAGCGCATTCTAGTTCCGGTCCACAAACAGACTGCCACTACTCAAGGGTTGATCATGCACTACAGCTACTCGCGGGGGGCCACGCTCTCCGCCCTACTGTTAATTTTTTGTGGGCCAGCGCAAGCGCTTGAATACAAGCTAACCGCAGGCTTCTCAGCGGATCGCACCGACAACGTGGGACGTGCGAGCGAAGGCAGTGGCCTTGTTCAAAGTGACACCATTTTGAGACCCACCCTGCGCGGATTACTTGACCACGAAGGTAACAATGTTCTGTTCAGCGCCGACTATCTGGTTGAACATCGCATCTATACCGAAGATGTGTTTGATGACCGCACACGATGGACGGGTCGGGCGGACCTTCGCTGGGACCCCACGGAGTTCTTGCAACTAAACGCAACCAACTCGCGCACCGAAACGACGGAAGACTCGCTACTACAAGACGTTGAGACCAATCGGCAGGTTACCTCGGTAACCTCACTTGGCCCCACACTTTCGTTCCGACCCAGAGCGAGTGATCGACTGTCACTAGCGTATCGTTATTCAGATGTCTCCCAGGGTCAGGCATTCAGCGGGACGAGCCTTCTTGCAGACGCACCGCTGGTAAACGCCGACAGTGAGCGCCAAAATCTGACGCTGGCCTATGAATTTGGACTCACCGAAAACCGTTCGCTAACCGCATCAATATCGCGCGACGAGGTTGAATTTGAGCAAAATTCCCCCGATCTCGAGATTGATACCGCAAGCCTCTTATACGAATCCAAAGGCGACGCGCTCGAAGTTACAG
>CAZFIA010000264.1:0-3452 GCA_964519335.1 uncultured Pseudomonadales bacterium | reverse complement strand
GTGCCGGAAAGGCTGGCTCCTATTGTCCTGCGAAAGACTCCGAAAATGAGCCCGCTATTCGTAATCATCCGGCCTGGCCCGATATTTCAGTGCACTGCTATGACCCGGGTTATGCGCCGTTTAACAGGCTGGATGCCGGGCCATTCGACGGCGTGATATCAACCGATGTGGTTGAACATGCGGCACCCTTTGATGTTGCGTGGATACTTGATGAGATGTTTGCTCGAGCAAGCGCCTTTGTTTACGTAGTTGCCGCCTGCTATCCCGCAAAAAAATCGCTGCCAGGTGGACGCAATGCTCACACGACACTGCAGCCACCGCATTGGTGGCACCAACAAGTGTCTTTAACGGCCAAACGATATCCGGGAGTTGATTGGGTATTGGTTTGTGAAGTTAAGCCTGCGATTGGAAAGAAGAAGCGGCTGCTTTTCAATCCAGCTTCGGGTTGCCCCCTTGAGTAAGCTCTTGCTATGAATTCAGCAAACAACTCTGCGGAGAAACTGGCCAACGAAGTTTGGGTGCTAACTGGCGAAAAAGCCGGCGATAACGATCAGGCCGTTGAGCTTGCACGTTCCCTGGGTTGTCCATTTCGCATTGTGAAACTGAGCTACAACCAGGGTTTTAGAGTACCCAATGCGCTTCTCGGAGCCACCACCTGGACACTTCGCGACGGGCGCGACGAATTCAGGGCCCCCTGGCCGAAGGTTGTGATTGGTACGGGCAGGAGAAGTGTGCCAATCGCGCGCTTTATCAAGAAAGCCAGCGGTGAGAGAAGCCGTATCGTAAGAATCGGACGTCCGCGGGCAGACCTAGAGAGCTTTGACCTTGTCGTTACGACACCGCAGTACAGGCTACCACCGGCACCAAATGTGCATTGCCTGTCTTTACCTATCTCGAGTCGCAGTGCACCGACGCTAAATGCCTGCGAAACGCGTGATGCGTTAGTCAGTACTCCGGCTCGCACGTTGGTCAGTCCCTCAGAAAGGCTCAAAGAAATTGTGGTGATGATTGGCGGTGACTCCGACCTCTATCGTTTTGATACAGAAGCAGCGGCTGATTTGGGGAAACGACTTAAGGAACTTGCGCTAGCCGAGAAGCGCCGCCTGTTTATTTGTTACGGTCGCAGAGTTCAACCGGATGCAGCCGATGTGCTCGATTCGTCGGTGGGCTCTTGCTTAGCGAAGAGCCATCGATTTACTGATTGCGGCGGAAACCCTTACTCAAGGCTATTGGCGTTAGGTGAGATGTTTGTAGTTAGCACGGATAGCGCTTCGATGATGGGCGACGCGATACGCCGTGGACGCTCGGTGTTTTTGTATCCTGCCAAGTTTCGGCCGAATGTGATTTATGCGTCGCGGCTCTGGATTGACCGCTATTTGGAACAAGCCCTGGGTCCGGAACGCTGGGCGGCGTGGGTCGCTAAAGGGTTTTACGTGCCGGTTAAACGAATGGATATCCTGGTAGAACAGATAGCGCACAGCCACGGCATTGGTATTCTTGGCGATCCGGCGTCTTGCTTACCTAAACAACCGCCATCAATGGAACTGGATTGTATTCACTCGAAACTTAAAGCCTGGCTAGACTGAGAAAAATGCGTGGTTCCGCTCTTTATTCCATGTCTAAGGTGGAATACCCGCTCTCTACTGCGTCTGCCAGATAGCCACGATATCTTGGAGCGCCACCCCAGTACGCGTTATAGCGCACTCGCTCTTTTTTACTCGACGTTTGTGCGGCGCCGTTAATGTTAGGGGCATAGCCTGTAAACCAACTTCTGATCTTGCTAAACGGCATGCGTTCCTGGGCCTTTGCGACTACTTCGCACCACCAGCCTTCTGCTTCTTCCTGCACTTCTATGCGCGTGGTCTTGGACTCACGCGCGTGCGTGAGCAAATCGGTTATCCAGTCAACGCCGGTTTCGATTGAGCGCGGATAGTTGGTAGATCCGGAGACGCTTTGCGGTCCGGCGACCATGAGCAGATTAGGAAATCCGTGGTTAAGCAAGCCGAGGTAGGTGCTGGTCTGTGATTGCCATTTGTCTGCCAGCGAACCGTTGGTACCCCTAATGTCGATAGCGTTTAGACCGCCGGTAACCGTATAAAAACCGGTGGCGTAGATGATTACGTCCAGATCGTGGTGAGTATCAGCCGTTTGAATTCCATTGGGCGTAACTGTTGTTATCGGCGTTTCAGAGATATCGACCAGGCTCACATTGTCGCGGTTGTAGGCTTCGAAGTAGTTGGTTTCGAGAGGCAGCCGCTTCATGCCAAAACCGTGGTCGGTGGGTATTAGCTTTTCGGCAACCGCTGGATCCTTAACCCGTTTGCGAATGCGGTTTGCAACGTAGTTCGATAGTGCCTTGTTGGGCTCCGCCTCCAGGAACGTCTCTGGAAAGTTGGCAAGCAGTAAAGCAAAGCCAGATCGGTCGTAGAGTTCATCCCAGAGCTTTTCGCGCTCTTCCTGGCTCACCGACTCGAATCCGCGACGGTCGGGTAGGTGTTCAAAGCCACCCTGCGATTCTTTGCAGGTCGCAAGGATGTTGTCGAAGTCCGCCCGGATCTCCTCCATCTCTTGTTCACTTATTGGCTCGTTGTTGAGGGGGGTGCTCCAGTTGGCGTGGCGCTGAAACACCGTGAGATCCCCGACCTTATCGGCAATCTCTGCAATAATCTGGATGGCGGTGGCGCCGGTGCCGATAATGCCTACTCTAGAGTTTTTGAGATCTATGCCTTCGGCTGGCCAGTCAAAGGTATGAAATGATCTACCCGCAAAACTGTCTTTGCCGTCGATGGGTGGCAGAAAAGGGACAGACAATACGCCGACGCAGGTCACGATAAATCGACTGGTGAGAGTGGTGCCATCTTGCAGCATGAGATTCCAGACGCGATTGGACTCGTCCCAAACGGCAGATTCAACGGCCGCGCCAAAGCGCATGTGCTGTCGCAGATCGAACTTGTCTGCAACGAAGTTCAGATACTTAAGGTTCTCTGGCTGTGCCGAGAAGCGCTCCTTCCAGTGCCACTCGTTAATCAGCTCGCGAGAAAAGGAATAGCCGTAGGTGTAACTTTCAGAATCGAAGCGACAGCCGGGA
Organism: uncultured Pseudomonadales bacterium; assembly: GCA_964519335.1. Taxonomy (GTDB): domain Bacteria; phylum Pseudomonadota; class Gammaproteobacteria; order Pseudomonadales; family Azotimanducaceae; genus JALZVT01. Next base: position 364 of record CAZFIA010000264.1, on the reverse strand, counting down.
TAGCGATTCTTAAACCAGGTGCCGCCCAGGTCGTCGTTTGCTTCCAGCATTATGGCGTCGAAGCCATTGTCGATCAGCTTCTTGATCTGATAGATACCAGCGACTCCGCCGCCGATAGTTATGACGTCGTGGATCATGTTAACTCCAACCCTTCAAGATCATCATTCTTTCGCCAGGCCGCGAGCACTTTCTTGTACGCCCCAAGGCCTTTGGTGTACGACTCGCGTCGCACATCGCGGTATCGCTCTTTGGTACCTTCCTGATTGTAGTAGCCGGGTGTGCAGCTTTCTGGCGACCCACCCAGCACCAGTTGCGTCAAGGGTGTGTCGCTGCTCAGTTGATCGTCGATCCAGGCCTGTTCAGC
>CAZFIA010000263.1:0-3470 GCA_964519335.1 uncultured Pseudomonadales bacterium | reverse complement strand
AAGAAGCGCAAGAAGCCTATGAAGTGGACAGGGTAAAAGGCTGAGAGTATTTCGTAAACTAGGGCAACGAGCCATGCCAGACAACAGCGATCGCAACTCACGTAACTCTGAAAACGAGGGGCACACAGCAGATTTAGTCGATTCTGACCTGTACCCCGATGATATTGAGGAGTTCCTGACCTATCACCTCAATATTTTGGCTAGAAAGCTATCTCGCCGACATTCTCGATTTCTCAACGAGAACTTCGAGATGGCTCTTGCCGAATGGTGGCTGCTGGCTCAAATTTCACAGAAATCACCAACCACCGTGCGGGATCTGGCGGCCAGAACGCTGATCGACAAAGCCCAGGTGAGTCGCGGCATCGAGCAACTCAAAAGCCGCGAATACGTTCGCCGCGAAACTGATCCCAAAGATAAGCGCAGTGCGCTTTTCTACATTACCGAAGCGGGCACTGCTGCCTACGAGAAGATCATGCCTGCCCGACGGGCAAACCAAAGCGAGCTCATGAGCCAGCTGACCCGTGAAGAACGCGATATGTTCCGAGCCTCGATTACAAAACTCAGCGCTTACCTGGACGAAAACGAGCCCTAAGCCTTATCGCTTCGTTTAGGTTTCCGTGCTAACTCACTGTTTTTCTGAGATCTTTCGAAAGTAGAAAGGCTCTGGACTGTAGCTGCCGCTGTGCTCTTCTGCCATCGTCGCCGCATCGAACAGGCGACCGTTTTGCATCACTTTGAAGACCCTGTCTGTCTGGTAGATGTCTTCGAGCGGGTTAACGTCCAGAATCACCATATCCGCTAGCTTGCCTACTTCAATGGAGCCCAGCTCCTCATCAAAACCCAGCGCTCGCGCGGGAGTAATGGTCGCCGTCCTCAGCGCCTCAAGAGGCGTCATACCGCCCTGGGCAAAGCCCCAGATCTCCCAATGGCTGGCCAAACCTTCACGCTGCCCGTGAGCGCCAATACTGACCATCACCCCACGACGCGCGAGATCGGCGGCCGTGCTGGCGCTGCGAATATGGTGATAGTCAGATAGCGGCGCTTTTTGCCGACGAATAGCGCGCGGCCGCAAAACCTTGGGCGGCACGTAGCGACTCAGCAGCGGATGCTTCCAGACCTCTGTTTCCTGATACCAGTAGTGTTCCGCGGTGAGACCGCCATAAGTGACGACTAGCGTTGGTGTATAGGCGACTTCTGTTTGCGACCAAAACTGCAGCACGTCTTCGTACAGGGTCGATTGTGGCAGGTTGTGCTCTATTGTCGCGTTTCCGTCCGCGACCATGGCCAGATCCATATGAAACAGGCTGCCGCCCTCGGCAACCACAAGCATGTTTTCTGCCTGCGAGGCAGCAACAACTTGCTGGCGCTGATTGCGGCGTGGCTGATTATAGTTCTTGATAGATCCAGCGCCCTGAGCTTTCAGGCGCTGAACGTGGTCCAGTGCATCTTCCGCATTATCTATGGCTGCAAAACTCTGCGATTTGGCACCGTAAACGATGTCGCCCGTTGAGAATAACCGGGGACCCACAATGCGTCCGGCGCGCTGCAAGTCGGAGGCAGCAAAAAAAGAGGTCGCGTCGTTGGAAGGATCGTGGACAGTCGTAACGCCCAGGGCCAGCGTGGCAAAGTTCTCCCAGTTTTGCTCCGGAACAATCGTGCGACCCTGAGTGATGTGAGCGTGAGCGTCTATAAAGCCGGGCACAATGGTTTTGCCCGCCAAATCGACGCGAGCAACGGTTGCGGGAAGGTCGAGCGGCACATCCCCAACCGATACTATTCGGTTGCCCTCCACCAGGACGCTTGCCGCTTCGAGCACTTCGTCTCCGGCCATGGTGATAACGCGAGCATTTTCAAGTAGTACACTGGAATCAGGTACATCTGCAGTCGCGGTAATACCAAGGTCCGCTTGCGACATCGTAAACAACGGTTCTTCACTCTCGGCTGTTTCACCTGCTGTTTCGCCTGCCGACGAGAGTTGGTCTAATTCTGCACCGTCGAGCCAGTGTAATTGTGTGCCGAGTCCAAAACTCAGTGTATCTCCGGACCAACTGGGATAATTACCTCCGACCTTAGACACCCGGTGGTTGGGTAACCCTTTGCTTTCGCGCCCAACCATAAACAGCTCTTCAGCACTCGCCGAGCTCACCGAAAAGCCGCTATAGGGTTGGGCGTAAATATTGTAATTTTCTCGATAAGCAAGCCAACGACCGGAGGGTGCAACAACAAACTCCGTGACAAAGTTAGCACCCGCATGCGTGCGCGGGTTGCCGCCCAACAAATCTACGCTGCGCAGCAAAGTTCGCTCCTCATCTCGCAGTGAAAAATAGATACGAGTATCAGTCCGCTCCGGCCCACTAACTGCGTGCGGTCGGCGCCCTTGCTTGCTAATGAGCTGCTGTTCGCCTTTTGCATTCAGCAAGTAGATTCCCATCTCGCCATAGCGCGGATCTCGCAGGGAGTTAGCACCCGCGTTACGAACCAGCACCGATTCGCTGCCCGGCACAAACGCAGGTTCAACATAGTGACCAGGCTGCTTACTCACCGCTCTGCTGCGACCACCACGCGCAGACACCGTGCGCACGCTACCCAAATCCTGATCATCCCAGGTGGCAAATACGATCTGTCGCGAATCCGCAGAGAACGCCGGTTGAAATTCGAAGCGTGGTTGAGAATCTGAAGTCAATCGCTTCGGTTCACCATCTGGCAGCGTCTTTACATAAAGACGGCCAAGAGTTTCGAACACCGCCCGTTTGCCATCCGATGAAATCACTGGATTGCGAGCCATCCGGGAATTCACCTGCTCGGTAAAGACCGGCTGTCGCGGTCGGACGACCGGCACGACCCGTCGCGTATCCTGCACTCGAAACTCAATCGAACTAACTTCTAAAGTAGCGAGTTCCACCCGCTGAATAGCGCCACCGGACCAATACACAATCGACCGACTATCGGGTGTCCAGTCCATATTGGGATACACACCGTGAACCGCCCAAACTTCCTGTACATCCTGGTCAAGATTTTTCACCAACACCCGATCCGCGCCGGTTGCGAACTCGTGCAGCCACAAACCCGTATTGCCCTCGTACCGACGAACAAAGGCGAGATATTTGCCGTCGGGAGACGGTGTTGGGCGAGCAGCGCCACCAGCGCCAGACACCACGGCTTGAACTTCCCCCGTGGCAAGTTCCAGGCGAAGAATTTCAAAAATCTGGCCATGAGAATCTTGCGCGTAGGCGAAATTTCCACCAGGTGTCGTATCTTTGCTGAAAAAAATCGATTGGCCGTCTGCAGAGAAAATGGGTTCGCCCAGTTCTTTTTGATGTTTCTTATTGGGTCGTGCAAGCAACTGTTGCCCACTGCCACCCGCGACGTGATAAAGCCAAAGTTCCCCGGTACCCAACGAGCGTCTGGTAGTGAAATGCTTGCGGCCGACAACAAAGCGGCCATCGGGAGAGAACGAGGGATTGTTCAGC
>CAZFIA010000262.1:0-3484 GCA_964519335.1 uncultured Pseudomonadales bacterium | reverse complement strand
GCGCAGCGGGTCGTACTCTGCTGTCATTATCAGCGCCGGTGGCAAAGCGACCAGTGAGTCTGCGCGCAGCGGTGAGGCGTAAGCCTGCAGCCGGTCTTGTGTGTTAGGCACGTAGTGATCCCAAAACCACATCATTGATTTGCGGGTTAGCAGATAGCCGGTGGCATTGTCGCGGTAAGACGCTGTATCGAAACGAGCGTCTGTCACCGGATATACGAGTAATTGAAAGCGAATGGTCGGCCAGGCTTCGTCGCGCGCTTTTAGCGCCACGGCAGCAGCGAGATTGCCGCCGGCGCTGTCGCCACCTACAGCGATGCGCATCGGGTCGATGTCCAACAGGTCTGCGTTGTTTGCAACCCAGGCGGTTGCTGCGTAGCAATCGTTAACCGGTCCGGGATAGGTGGTCTCCGGGGCGAGACGATAGTCGACTGACACAACGGTGATGCCCGCGCCGCCTGCCAGCCGCCGACAAATGTCATCGTGGCTATCAAGGTCGCCCAGCACCCAGCCACCGCCGTGAAAGTAAACAAGCGCCCCTTTGTGATTCGGCACCAGTGGCTTATAAATTCGGATCGGTATTTCTCCGGCAGCGCCTTGCCGGTCTTGCGCATCACCGCCGGGGATCTTTCGATCGGTGACGCTGGCTACTGGCACCGGCTCCTGGTCTTCTGGAGTGGGTGCAAATGACAGTGCACGCGCTGCCTCTGGTGAGAGCGTGCTTATGTCGGGAGCACCAAGTGCGTTAAGCTGGTCTAGAAATCTTTCTGTGTCCTTGTCCAAGGGCATAGGGGTTGAACCGAGAAGCTATGGAATGGCGTTCCATAATGCCCTAAGGGAACATAATGAGCGACGGAGTATGAGCAAGGACGATCGAACGCGTTGGGATGCCCGCTACGAGGCGGGAGACTATGGAAATCGCACCCACCCCTCGGTGCTGCTCGAACAAATGCGTCCGCTGTGGGCACCACCGGCAGTTAATGCGCGAGCGCTGGATTTGGCCTGTGGTACAGGACGCAATGCGGTTTTTCTGGCAGGTCAGGGCTATCAGGTTGATGCCGTCGATATTTCGTCGAAGGCCCTTGCGCTCGGTGCCCAGCGAGCGGCTGAGGCTGGTGTAGAGGTTAATTGGCAGGAGCAAGATCTCGACGACCCCAAGCTCGATTCAGGGTATGCGTTGATCATCGTCGTTCGGTACGCTGATCTCGAGCTGGTGAAACGTCTGCCGGAGCTCTTGCAACCTGGCGGACTTTTGCTGGTAGAGGCGCATCTTTCGGGACTCTTGTTTAATAATGAGCTTGATGAGAATGGCGCGCCATTGATTGGCGGACCGACCGGCGAACGGTTCCGGTTGGCGCCGGGTAGCCTCGCGGCTGCCTGTTCCAGTTTGATTGAACTGCATCAAACCGAAGCGCAGATTGCCGATCCCGATGGCCGGCTGATGGCGCTTGCTCAGTTTGTGGGGCAGCGCGCGCTTTGACTTCTTTGTCTTCTTTTACTTAAGACTCAGAGCGCCATTTAACCGCCAGATCCGGCTGGTCGATAAACACACCAGTGGCTCCCAGCGCCTTGAGCGCCTCAAGTTCTTCGGCAACGCTGGTTCCCAAAGCTCCCCGCGCTCGACTAAGAAAGTAGGGTTCTGCGCGAACGGTATAGGGGTGCAGTTCTAGGCCCAGTTCCAAAGTTTGTCTGGCCAATGCCGGTGCATCGCTTTTACGAGGGCCAATGCCCGCGGCGTAGTCGGAGGCCAGAATAGCTAGCTGTGCCACAAGGCCCTGGAAGGATCCGTCTCTGTTTAAAGCGTCTGTCAGTGGCCCGTATAAGGCTTGCAGATAAGCGGCAGGATCTTTGGTAGTGGCCGCGCGCGCTTTATGAAACTGGACGTCTGGCAGATTGAAATTTAGCCCGCTGATCAGTTGCACCAGCGGTGCCTCAAACTTCGCCTCGGGCATTAGTTCATGCTTCAGCCGTCTTAGCGTCGCTACCTCGAAGCACTGGATGTACAGTCGAGAGCTATCGTTAAACCCTCTCGCGGCGAGCTTTGTAATGAGCAGTTTCGCCGTGTCGATCGCTATTGCCTCTTCACTGGAGCGTCCAGAACCTCGGTGACCAAATCGAAAGTGAGTGGGGTGTTTGAGCTCGGGATACAGCCCTATGTGCGAGTTTCCAGTTTGCTGTACCAGATCCAGAATTTGCTCCAGGCTGGGTATCCGCAAGCGAGCGTAAGCGGTGTTGTTTGGGCGCAGTTGTGGAATCCGCTCGCGTGCAAAAAGCGTTTGAATTTCCGCAAAAGTGAAGTCTTCGCTAAACCATCCAGCAATTGTTCGGCCATCTATCTGACGCACGCGCAGGAGGTGCGCAAACTCTGGTCGCTCGGCGATATCAGTAGTTGCAGACACCACCGTTGGCTCGCCGTTTGCATCGCGCTCGATTTGCCCGTTGTCGAGCAGTTGTACCACCGCGAGCGCGTTTTCGTGGCGGGCGATCAGTACGCCGTCTTTGGTGGGTACCAGATCGGGTTCTATAAAGTCTGCGCCCTGGTCGATTGCGAGTTGATAGGCAGCCAGGGTGTGTTCCGGCCGGTAGCCACTTGCGCCGCGATGAGCGATCACCAGAAAGTTTTCCCTCGAGTTTGCCGCGTCTGCCGAATCGATAGATTCCCCACTGACGGTAGATTTCTTAGAAGCTGCAGATCCTGTTGACGTCGCCGAGCAAGCGCCGAGCATTGCAAGCAGAAACGTCAGCAGAGTGGTAAGCAGAGCGGCTTCCGTTCTTTTGTCTATGGTGGACGGGGTGTGACTGGGTATCATCCGATAACAGTAATTCAACCCACAGGCGACCGCTAGAAAAACGGCCGCGATCTTTATGGAACAGACTCAAGTGGAGCACTCGACAACCCCAGACCAACTGCTGGATGTGGTTGCCGGAGTAATCGAGCGCCGTGGACGCTGGTTATTAGCGCAACGTCCGCAGCACAAGGCGCATGCTGGGCTGTGGGAGTTTCCGGGCGGCAAAGTGGATGCGGGCGAGAGTCTTTCGGCCGCGCTTAAGCGCGAATTGAATGAGGAGCTTGCTCTGGCGCCGGTTTCGGTGGGCAACAGGCTTGATGTCCAGAGCAGTTCGACGCTGCGGTTGCACTTTCTTGCCGTTGCGACCGAATCTGCTCCCATCGCACTTGAGCATGCGGCCCTTGGCTGGTTCAAACCCGAAGAAGCCGTTGCTTTGGCTCTTGCGCCGCTGGATCGTGCCTTTATTGAACATCTCCAACACCTTTAACGCCCTCTAACCGCCCCCGGATGGTTTGCCCCGAGGTAGTATCCGAGGCGTTAACGCAGTTCTATACTAAGCCTTTAGATTTCAGGAGTTGGTCCATGTCCATTTCTAAAGAAGCCGATCGGATTCGCTGTGTGAACGATCGTGACCTGTGCGAAAGCCTGCTAACAGACCGCACAGTGAAACGCGTGAATGAGCAGATCACGCGAATGGA
>CAZFIA010000261.1:0-3487 GCA_964519335.1 uncultured Pseudomonadales bacterium | reverse complement strand
GCGTCGCACTCTGCCAGGTCCGGGTCAGCAAGTCGCTACAACCCGGGCGAGTGTTGAGTGTGGGGAGCGCGCAGCAAGCCGACACCCTCACCATGATTGACCGCGCCGGTGAGTTCTACCGCCTGCAGTTTTCTCGCCCGGTCGTCGATGTGCTGGATGATCACGGCGAGATGCCGCTGCCCCCTTATATAGATGCGCAGGTCGCCGACGCCGCCGAACCCGCGGATCAGCGTTACCAAACCGTTTACGCAGATGTACCCGGCGCGGTTGCAGCACCCACTGCCGGTTTGCACTTTACCGACGAACTGTTGGCAGCCATTCGCAACAAGGGCATCAAGGTTGTTGCCATTACCTTGCACGTTGGCGCAGGCACCTTCCAACCGGTTCGGGTCGATGATCTGGCAGAGCACAAAATGCACGCAGAGCGTTACCACATATCAGCCACCGCGCGCGCCGCACTCGATCGCTGCAAAGGCCGCGTCGTTGCCGTGGGCACCACCGTTGTGCGCGCCCTCGAATCGGCTGCGGCGAGCGCAGAAGACAGCGGCGACACCAATATCTTTATCACGCCCGGTTTTCAGTTCCGCGTGGTCGATGCGCTAGTGACCAACTTCCACCTGCCAAAATCTACATTGCTAATGCTGGTTGCCGCGTTCACCGGGTACGAACGCATGCAGCGCGCCTATCGCAGCGCCGTTGCCGAACGTTATCGCTTCTTCAGTTATGGTGACGCGATGTTTTTACCGTTCCGGGCCAGCCTCTGATGTTTGAAACCCTTGCCAAAGACGGCACTGCCCGGCGCGGCCGCCTAACTACCCGACACGGAGTAGTAGAAACACCGGTGTTTATGCCGGTAGGCACCTACGGCACCGTTAAGGGGGTGACCCCGGTGCAGATTAAAGAGCTGGGCACGCAAATACTGCTCGGCAATACCTTTCATTTGATGCTCCGTCCAGGTGATGAGGCGATTGCACAATTGGGTGGCCTGCATAACTTCATGCAGTGGCACGGCCCCATTCTCACTGATAGCGGTGGTTTTCAGGTCTTTAGCCTGGGCGATTTACGCAAGATTTCGGAGGAGGGCGTTGTGTTTCGTTCGCCGGTGAACGGTGACCGTGTGGAGCTCACTCCCGAGCGCTCCATTGAGGTGCAACACAACCTCAACACCGATGTGATTATGAGCTTTGACGAGTGCACCAGTTATCCGGCAACCGAACGCGAGGCTGAAAAGTCTATGCAGTTGTCTATGCGCTGGGCAGCGCGGGGTAAGGCGAGACACCTGCAAGCCAAAGAGGCGCTGCCAGACGACAAACAACCCGGGCATCTGTTTGGCATTGTGCAGGGCGGTATGCACTTGCACTTGCGCCGCGAAAGCCTCGCTGCATTAGAAGAGATTGGCTTTGACGGCTATGCCATTGGTGGGTTGTCTGTGGGCGAGCCCAAAGATGAGATGCTGCAGGTCATGGAAGATCTGCTGCCGCACATGTCTGATCATCATGCCCGCTATCTGATGGGCGTGGGCACGCCGCAGGATCTGGTTGCCGGAGTGGGGGCGGGGGTCGACATGTTCGACTGCGTTATGCCCACCCGCAACGCCCGTAATGGCTATCTGTTTACCACGCTCGGCACCCTCAAAATTCGCAACGCCCGGCACCGGCTCAGCGACGCCCCGGTAGATGCCGATTGCAGCTGTTACACCTGCCAAAATTTCTCCCGCGCCTATCTGCATCATCTGGATCGCTGTGGTGAAATGCTGGGCGCGACGCTGGCAACCCTTCATAATTTGCACTATTACCATCACCTGATGGCTCAATTGCGGAGTGCTATTGAAACGGGTACATTCCGCACCCTCTCACAGGCCCTACACATTAAGTGGAACACACCCCATGACCTTGTTTAGCAGTGCTCACGCCGCAGGCGGCGCCGCTCCCGCTGGCGGAGCCGGTTACGAACAGCTGATCTTCCTCGGCATTTTTGTCCTGATCTTCTATTTCCTCCTCATCCGCCCGCAAAATAAGCGTCGCAAAGAGCATCAAGAGCTTCTGGGTGCACTCAGCAATGGCGACGAGGTAGTCACCGCCGGTGGAGTGGTGGGCAAGATCTCTAAAGTAGAAGACGACTTTGTGGTTCTGGAAGTCGGCAAGGGCATTGTGCTGCGCTTTCAGAAATCTGCCATTGGCGCGAGCTTGCCCAAGGGCACTCTCAAGTCGCTTGATAACGCCTAGATGGCTGACGACGATCCGCTAAGTGACAGCCGACGTCCGGCAGGCGGCGGTTATAAACCGCCCAATACCTTCTCGCTTTGGCGCTATCTGTTTGTCGGCTTCATTGTGTTGCTGGGGGCGCTGTATGCGTTGCCTACTCTCTACCCGCCCGATTACGCGCTGCAGATTCGCCCCGAGAATCCAGAGCTAACCACCACCACCGAACTTCTGGATGAGGCGCGTCAGGCGCTCACCGACGGCGGCGTCAAAGTGATCGGCACCGAGGTGGCTAATGGCAGTGGCCTCATTCGCCTGGAGAGTAATCCGGCGCAGCTCACTGGCCAGGAGCTTTTGAAAGGCGCGCTAAATCCTAATCTCGAGGCAACCGGTGAGGCGGAATATATTGTTGCACTCAACCGAGCACCCACCACTCCGCAGTGGCTGCGCGATATCGGCGGCAAGCCAATTTCGCTCGGCCTAGACCTTTCTGGCGGCGTGCACTTTCTGCTGCAGGTCGACATGGAAACCTTTTTGGAAAAACGCGGCACTATTGCCGCGGCCACCATTTCCGACATGCTGTTTGATAACAAGATTCGCGCGCAGGTAAGTAACCGCCGATCGCCCTGGGCCAAAGGCACCACCATCAGCATACCGTTTCGATCTGAAGAGCAGCGCACCCAGGCAATGGCCTTATTGCAGTCCCCGCAAAGTAGATATCCGCAGGATTACACCTTCGATCAGCGGCAGGTAAAAGGCTATCCGGGCGTGGTAATGACCGCGACCGAAGACTACAAGCGCGGTCTTGAAGACTACGCCATCGATCAAAACCTGCAGAGCTTGCGCAATCGTGTGAACGAATTAGGCGTGTCGGAGCCACTCGTGCAGCGCCTCGGGCGATCGCGCATTGTGCTCGACCTTCCCGGCATTCAAGACAGTGCTGAAGCAAAAAAGATCATCAACAAATTCGCAAACCTTGAGTTTCGATTAGTCGCCGGCACCGACGTGCGCGCCAGTGAAACAGAGAAGTTTCCCTACGAAGGCCGCGACGTCGCGCTGCTGCGTCGAAATATCGTAAGCGGCGACCAGGTGATTAACGCCCAGCAAGACTACGATCCAGATTCGGGCTTGCCCCAGGTCAGCATCACGCTGGATTCGGATGGCGGCAACAAGATGTTTGATGCCACCAAAGGCAACATTGGCAACCAGATGTCCGTTTTGTTTCTCGAATCCAAAACCCGCTCGGTGAAGACGATGGTCGACGGTGTTGAGGAAGAAAAAATAAT
>CAZFIA010000260.1:0-3556 GCA_964519335.1 uncultured Pseudomonadales bacterium | reverse complement strand
CTCTTCCGGACGTGCAATGTACACTATGCCCATGCAGAACTACGACTACATCATTGTTGGCGCCGGCACCGCCGGCTGCGTGCTCGCCAATCGCCTGAGCAAGGATCCGAACAATCGGGTTTTGCTCGTCGAAGCCGGCGGCAAAGACAACTACTTCTGGATCGACATCCCGGTGGGCTACCTCTATACCATCGGTAACCCCAGAACCGACTGGTGCTACACAACCGAGCCGGACCCCGGCATTAACAATCGGCAAATCGGCTACGCTCGGGGCAAGGTGCTGGGCGGCTGCTCATCTATCAACGCCATGATTTACATGCGGGGGCAAGCCAGCGACTACGATCAATGGGCGCAGCTCGGCAATCGGGGCTGGGGCTGGGACGACGTGCTGCCCATCTTCAAGGCCTCAGAAGACTATCAACACGGCGCTGATGAGTTTCACGGCAGCGGCGGCGAGTTGCGCGTTGAAGAGCGCCGGGTGAACTGGGAGATTCTTGATGCCTGGCGCGACGCGGCCGCGCAGACCGGTATTCCAAAGATCGATGAATTCAATCGCGGCGACAACTTTGGTAACGCCTACTTTCAGATGAACCAAAAAAGCGGCAAACGCTGGAGTGGCACCAGTGCGTTTCTTCGGCCTGTGCTGTCACGGCCCAATCTCGAGCTTCAAACCAACTGCCATGTCGAGCGCCTGCTTTTCGATGCAAACAGCGACAAGCCACGTGCCACCGGGATCGCGCTGCGCGACAAGAAAAACGAGCGGCGCCAGATCACCGCAAACAAAGAAGTGATTCTCGCCGCAGGCTCTATTGGCAGCCCGCAGCTGTTACAGCTGTCCGGCATCGGAGCGGGTGAGTTGCTGCAACAACACAGCATTACAGCCAAAGCAGTACTCCCTGGTGTGGGCAAAAACCTGCAGGATCATCTTCAAGTGCGAAGCGTTTACAAGGTATCCAACACAACCACGCTGAACAAAAAAGCCAACTCACTTATCGGTAAAGCGCTGATGGGTATGGAGTATTTCTTGCGCAAGACCGGGCCACTCACCATGCCGCCATCCCAACTCGGCGCCTTTGCAATGAGCGACGATCAGCAAAGCTCTGCAAACATCGAGTGGCACGTGCAACCGCTTTCGCTCGATAAATTTGGCGACCCGCTGCACAAGTTCAATGCCATCACACCCTCGGTGTGCAACTTACGCCCAGAAAGTCGCGGCAGCGTCGAAATAACCAGCGCGGATTCGGGTGCGGCGCCGGCGATTCGGCTGAACTACCTGAACACGGAGTCAGATCAAAAAATCGCGATCAACGGGCTCAAGTTCACCCGCAAGATTATGCAGGCGGATGCGCTTAAACCTTACGCGCCAGAAGAATGGAAACCAGGCCCCGAGCTCACGACAGACGAGCAGCTACTTGATGCGGCGCGCAATCTGGGCACCACCATTTTTCATCCAGTGGGCACCTGCAAGATGGGCAGCGATTCAATGGCTGTTGTAAACGACCGACTGCAGGTGCATGGCGTTGACGGTCTGCGTGTGATCGACGCATCCATTATGCCCACCATCACCTCAGGCAATACCAATGCGCCCACGGTGATGATCGCAGAACGTGGCTCCAAGTTTATACTTGAAGACCACGCCTAAAAACGTTGTAAGAACGCTAAACTCTAGGCTTTCGCCTGCGCCCGGGCCAGCGATTCACGAGAGTAGCAACGATCGAGCCAGGCCTGCACGTTAGTCCAGCTGGAGACGTCCAGCTTGATCATTTGAAACAGCTGCATTACGCCAGCGAGGTTTAGGTCGGCGATGCTGAAGTTCTGACCTAGCAGATAAGGCTGATCGGCAAGCTGTTTATCGAGTACGGCAAGTGGGCGCTGCAAGCCTTTCTCGGCTCGAGCTATCACTCCCGCATCACGCTTTTCTTCTGGCGTGAATAGTTTCTGTACCACAATCTGCATCTGCAGCGGTTCGATTTCCGAAATACCCCACACACTCCATTGCCAGGTACTTGCTTCGCTTGCAGCATCCTGGGGGTACAGATCACCACCATAATTCTTGGCAAGGTAAAGGTTTATCGCCATGGACTCGCACAGCAACAGATCGCCATCAACCAGCGCGGGAATACGACCATTGGGGTTGATCGCCAAATAATCGTCCGTCTTGGCATCTTTGCCGAAGTTGGTGGTGACTTGCTCGTAGGCAACGCCGGTTTCTTCAGCCGCCCAGATTGAACGCAGGGCCCGTGAGCCCGAAATACCGTATAGCTTGATAGTCATGAAGGTTCTCCCAAATTGTGTGTCCCATGTACGATGATATCATCCACAACAGGCAATTAAGACGACTCTTAGCGGGTCAGGAGCAAGCTAAATGATTCGCGGTATTCACCACGTGGCGATAAGCACTCCTGACCTCGCGCGCATCGTTGCCTTTTATCGCGACGTGATTGGTTGCGAGCTGGTGTACGACGGCGGCTGGGAACAAGGCCAGGAGGTGATCGACACAATTGTCGGCCTTAAGAATTCAAGTGCCAAGCAAGCCATGCTTAAACTGGGCAACGCCTATCTTGAGTTTTTCGAGTACACGTCTCCTACAGGCGCAGCAAAAAACCCAGAATACGGCGTTAACGATCATGGCTACACGCATTTTTGTCTGGATGTGCAGGACATTGATGCGGAGTACGAACGCCTGAAGCAGCACGGCGTTCGATTTAACTGCGAGCCACCAAAACTTGGCGGCCCCATTCGTGCGACTTACGGGCGCGATCCCGACGGTAACGTGATTGAGTTACAGCAAATCAGCGATCCGGAGCATGCGTTTGCGCTCGACAAGACTACGACTGACTTAGAGAGCTGATTTAGCTTGAGAACCGCTGCTTAATCCAGTCTGCCACCAGCTCCATGGCTTCTACTCGATAGCCTTCAAAATAGTGCGGCGCACCTTTCAATTCGTGGTAGGTCACATCATCGCTGCCTGATGCATCGCGAATCGCTTTCGCCTGATGCACACGAATCTCGGTATCGGCGGTGGCATGGACCACGAGCGTTGGCACATTGACAGCCGGCAAGGTGTCTGCAACGCGTGCGTGCGATGAAAGTCCAGACCAGGTCGACAACCAACCTCGTGAAGTCATGGTGCGCGACAATCCGCCGCGCCCATAGTTGGCTTCAAAAGGATCAGGAAACGCAAAGAGCGACCCAAGAGGACGTTCGTCGGGGTCAATAGAGAGATCGAGGTAAGCCGGATCAGCGAGCGTGCGGTAAATCACCATGTATTTTGCATGTACCGCGCGCTGACGCCAGTAACGCCAGGCTTTGGGATCAGCAGACTTGTCCTGTGCCTTGGCTTGCACACGCGCGATCTTTGCGTCGTCGATAGAGTCTTGCGCGATGGCGTCAAGCCTAGCGATGCGCTCCAACTGCGCTGCCCGATAGCGGCTGAGCCAGTCTTTGTCATAAACGCAGGGCTCGGGCCAGGGTCGCCAGCCGTTGTCGGGGTTATACATATCAAGGTCTGCGTTCACCGAGGCTGGATCGGCTTCGTCTGTCACCGACGGATCAA
>CAZFIA010000259.1:0-3566 GCA_964519335.1 uncultured Pseudomonadales bacterium | reverse complement strand
TGTTGATACTCGCTTTGCGAGACTCCACGCATAATCAGAAGGGATCCGTGCGAAAGCAAGAAAGGGTAACTCGTTCTGCGTCTACCCGGTAACTTTCGAGCTGCCCGCACTCTGAAGGTACGCGTCGACCCCAAACTCACAGAAGCAATCAAGGGTTCCGACCCAAGTTCCGGTTCGTTATCTGAATGCCAGCCCATTGAATCATTCTGATCCACGTAGAGATTGGCCAAAACAAAGTTGAATGGAGAGCGAAGTTCGCGCACCAGCCTGTCTCTAAGCTGCTCAAGTACGGGCAACCATCCTGTAGCCTCGTGCCGTTCACCACTATAGATATACCCGGTACCCGGTTCGCCGTACCAGCAAACGCGTCGCGGTGAGCGCACCCGCCGTCCAAACAGATGCAAGTATTCGTCGCGCCATCTTACGCCGCTGCGCAGCTGTGCAAAGAGCTCATTCGCTTCTGTTTTGCCAATAAACTCGTTCACCAGGCGAAAATCAGAGCTGGGAGCGCCTTCAGCAGCCTGCTGGGGGAATAACGGTCTTTGGGTCACTGGTTTCTCGGCAAGGGCATCAGATGTGTACTCAGAGCTTCGCTCGCTCTGTATAATAGAGTATTAATCAAGGTTTTGAGCCCAGAGGGCCAAATGAAAGCAGAGGACCAACAATGAAAGTAGAAGGTACAGTTGCAGTAATCACCGGCGGAGCTTCAGGATTAGGGCGAGCCACCGCAGAGATGGTGATTGCCAATGGCGGCAAAGTTGCCATCCTCGATCTCAACGAAGATCAGGCAACCGCTGCGGCAAAGGAGCTGGGCAAGAACGCCCGCGCCTACGTCGCCAACGTCACCGAAGAAGACTCAGTGACCGAAGCAATAAACAACGTTATGAATGATTTTGGCGCGATTCATATCAACGTTAACTGTGCCGGAATCGGTGCCGCCAGCCGCACAGTGGGCAAGGACGGCGCGATGCCCCTAAAAAACTTCAACTTTGTTATCCAGGTTAACCTGGTCGGCACGTTCAACACGCTGCGTTTGTGCGCCGAGAACATGGCCAAGAACGACCCATTGAATGACGATGGCGAACGCGGAGTAATCATCAACACAGCCTCTGTCGCTGCGTTTGATGGTCAGATTGGACAGGCTGCTTATAGCGCAAGTAAAGCCGGTGTAGCGGGCATGACCTTGCCCATCGCGCGAGACCTTTCCCGCAGCGCCGTGCGTATCTGCTGTATTGCCCCGGGCATCTTCGAAACTCCAATGATGCTAGGTGCGCCCCCGCAGGTTCGTGAACCGCTGATCGACATGGTGCAATTCCCGAAGCGTTTAGGAGACGCCCCAGAGTACGCGCTGCTGTCCCGCCAGATTATCGAGAATCCATACCTCAACGGCGAGACTATTCGCCTCGATGGCGGCATTCGTATGCAACCTAAATAGATGCAAAAGTGGCGAACGAGTTAGTTCGCCACAATAAACGCCCGAACGCGCGCCAGGTCTTCTGGCGTGTCCACTCCGCCCGGCGCCGCCTCGCGAGATTCCAACACCTTGATCCCTATCCCGTTCTCAAGCAACCGCAGCTGCTCTAGGGACTCCTGCTTCTCAAGCAGCGACGGCGTCAAACCGACAAAGGCCCTTAGCGCGCTCACTCGATAGCCATAGAGGCCAATGTGTCGATAACCTAACGGGACTGTATCGAACTTAGAATCAACTCCATCCCGCCGATGAGGAATGCTGGCGCGTGAAAAAAGCAGCGCTTGATCTTGCAGGTCGACGACCACCTTCACGCAGTTCGGGTCATTCATCTCACGCTCTGAGTCGATTGGTTCTCGCAGAGTGCAAACAGCGACAGCAGGATCATCCATCAAGCATTCACCTACCTGGGCTATTAACGTGGCGGGTAGAAGCGGTTCATCACCCTGCACGTTCAACACCAGCTCGTCGTCTGTCCACCCCTTGTTCTGAACCACCTCAAAGATACGGTCAGAACCCGACGTGTGTGAGGCAGCCGTTAGTTCAGCAACAAAACCCGCTGTGCGTACGGCGTCGGCTACGCGCTGATCGTCTGTCGCAACAGTTACGTCCAACGCACCTGCTTCGTTTGCCACCTGCGCCACGCGCACCACCATAGGAATACCACCAACGTCTGCAAGCGGTTTACCGGGTAAGCGCGTTGAAGCGAAGCGTGCAGGTATGACAACATGAAAGCCGGCCACACTCTGTCCTGAAACGGTATCTTTGCTGTTATCCGACACTAAGAGTTACCCTGTGGCTTGCCAATCTGCCAATGCCGGGAGAATTGATCGAGCACGCGTCTGAGTTCGGAAAGATGAGCTTCCGAAAAAGCTACCCTACGCCTAAGCACCCAAACACGTTGATAATCCCCGGTTGATAGATCGGCTTTACTAGCACTCAACGCAAATCGCAATTTCACTGCATCTTTACCCGTCGTAACAACCCAGTTCTGCTCCGCCCAGCGGCTTAATATGCCGGCAGAAATTAGCTCGCCAGAACCTTCATGATCTGCAAGCACTTGGGCATCTATGGAACACCCCAGCGACTGAAGATCTGAATGGAATCGCTCTGGTGTCCCAACACCAGACAGCGCTACACAATGCTCGCCAACGAAAGGCGCCTCGCCTACTGCCATTGCATCGCCCCCTAGCAGTGGCTGCGCTGTAGAAGGGACCAAAGCACAATTCAGCCCAGATTGCGCACGCATCCCGATTCGCCGAACAATCTCAGGGTGCGCTGATTCCGCTGCAGGAACACTGCGGGCGGTTACCAGCAAAAGCTGTGCCTCGCGTATTCGCTCAATGGGCTCGCGCAGCGGCCCGACGGGTAGAGGGTACCCATTACCAAACTGCCGATCGGCATCCACAAGCACAATCTCAAGATCACGGATCATAGCGTAGTGCTGCAATCCATCGTCACTCACGACCACATCACAATCGGGACGCGTGGCGAGTCTAGCAACACAAGCGCTGCGATCTGGTCCGGCAACCACAGGACAACCCGTACTTTGCGCAAGCTCGAGGGCCTCATCGCCGCACAGTGCAGGATCCAGATCTTCCGTCACCGACAGCGGCCAGCTCGCCGACAGCCCACCATAGCCGCGGGTGACTATGCCAGGCTGCGCACCAAGCGCCTTCAGCTCTTCAACCAGCAAGGCAACCACCGGAGTTTTACCCGTTCCACCAGCAACCAGGTTACCGACGACGATCGTCGGGAGCCGGCCGGCACCATTGGTTTCAGCGTTGTGACTAGACCTTTCCGCCGCTCGCTTGCGACGCCAGTTCACAACACCAGCGTAAAGCCAGGCAAAGGGCTGCAATAAATGAAGAATTCCGGCTCGTCCATACCAACGCGCATTAAGAAAGGCTTCGAGCCGAGTGCGCGCGGAAGCAGGGACATCTGTTCTAGGCGTTTGTGTCAGCACTCGCGAGCTCGCTGTCATACAGGCGCGCATATGCGCCCTGCGCGCCTAGTAACGCAGCGTGGTTACCTGCTTCGATCACCCGCCCCTGTTCTACCACAAGAATCAGGTCTGCATTCTCGATAGTACTTAACC
>CAZFIA010000258.1:0-3614 GCA_964519335.1 uncultured Pseudomonadales bacterium | reverse complement strand
CCACAGATCTTCCGGTTGTGAGTCGTAGGCTGGAAAAACATCGGTAGGTACATTGGTACCGCGAAAGACGACATTGCGGTGCAGATTTTGAAACTGGTCTGCCGACTTGGTGTATTCATACGCGATAAATGTCGTGAATTTACCGGGTTCGTTGTGGCGTTCGGCCGAGGCTATAATTTCATCCCAGGCGCTGCGCGCGATAGAGGCATCGCGCAACGGATCAACTTCGTCTGAGGCGCGCGATTCTGTGAGGTGGCCAAGCACGGCACCAAAGGCAGCAGTGGAACCCTCGGCATCGGTAGCGTTTTTCACAAATCCCGCGATGGGGTGATCTTTGTAGGTGCTGTCAGTGCGCGCCAGGTCCGGCATCATGCCGAGATACAACCCATGGTCGGTCACGCCTTGAAAGTCGAGCGGCTTTTTCATCTGCATCATAAAACCCGAAGCGTGTTCGATCGCATCGCCTTTGGCAAATCGATACGCATCGTCTGGCGTGCGCCGGGTGCCCATCAAAAACGCATCAAACGAGAAGCGCGTGTGTACGTGCAGGTCGCCAAAGTAGGCGTTGCGTTCCGGGTTTGCTGCGATATCTGCCGTGATTGGAACTGCGTTTTCGGAAGGGCCTGTGTTGCTGGCCGTGCTCGCGTCGGCACCTTCCGGTGTCTGCTGTACTGAACCCGTTGCCGAATCGTTTTCCGAGTCAGCGGTGCAGCCCTGCAGACCGACTGCGGCGACGCTCACTAGCGCGTAACACAGCAATGGCGTTGTCAATTTTTTTGAATATAAAAGCATAGTAATAACAAGGTCTTAGGTTGGCATTTTAGAAATTTTGAGGATTTCTCAACTACCAGTCGCGCACAGGCCAACCTTGATTCTCTTCCCCTTGCCCCTTTTAGCAAAGATTGCCTGGGTGCGCACCTGGGAGAGCCTGCTGCGGGGCCTGTCAGTTGCTTGCTTGTCCGACGGACGGGGCGGGTGCTGCTAATCTCTAAGCCGTCTACTCTGTTGCATCAGCCTGCTCTGGAACCATTTATGTTCGATCCCTCCCAGCCTTATCCGTCGTCCAGATCACCGGTGTGTGCGGCGAACGCCGTGGCCACCTCACAGCCGTTGGCCACGCAAGCGGGGATAGAGGCGTTGCGCCTTGGTGGTAACGCGGTTGATGCGGCCCTTGCGGCTGCTATCACGCTGACGGTTGTCGAGCCAAACAACAACGGCGTGGGCAGTGACGCCTTCGCGATACTTTGGGACGGCGAAAAACTTGTTGGTCTTAATGCTTCAGGTCGAGCGCCGGCAGCGGTCAAGCTCAGCCGTTTTGACGGGCAGAAAAAAATGCCGCTGTTGGGTTGGGATGCGGTGACAGTGCCTGGTGCAGTTAGCGCCTGGACCATGCTCTCGGAGCGTTACGGTGCCTTGCCCTTTGCTAAGCTGTTTGACGCAGCCATCGGTTACGCACGATCGGGATTTCAGGTAGGTCCCAAGAGTGCGTTTTACTGGAAGCATGCCGCAAAGACCTACAGTGATTTTCCGGCCTTTGCTGAGCACTTTTTGCCAGCGCCCGTTGCGGGGCAAAAATTTCTCCGGCCTGATCTTGCTCGCACTCTTGAATCGATCGCCGAAAGCAAAGGCGAGTCGTTCTATCGTGGCGAACTCGCTCAGGCGATCGCCTCGACCGCGGCTGCAGAAAATGCGGCGTTTAACCTCAAAGATCTTGAGGACCATCAGGCAGATTGGGTAACGCCAGTACAGCAGTCGTATCGAAGCGTAGAGCTGCACGAGATTCCACCCAACGGCCAAGGGCTGGCGGCGCAGATTGCGCTGGGCATATTGCAGCATCTGGATGCGCCTGATCCCGACAGTGCTCAAGGTGTACACGTGCAAATTGAAGCGATGAAGATTGCGATTCGTGCGGCTTTCGATCACTTTGCAGACCCACAAGCCATGCGCATTACTCCAGAAGAATTGCTGGGCAAAGACTCGCTGGCTGCCGCGGCGGCGGGCATTACCGATAAAGCGGCACCGTTGCCGCCGCGGGTATTGCCGGTAAGCCACGACACGGTCTATCTCACTGCAGCAGACAGTTCGGGCATGATGATCTCATACATTCAATCCAACTATCTTGGATTTGGCTCAGGCGTAGTCATACCCGGTACGGGTATCTCCATGCAAAACCGCGGTAACGGCTTTTCACTCGAACCAGACCATCCCAATGTGTTGGCTGGTGGCAAACGACCCTTTCATACCATCATTCCCGGCTTTGTTACCTCACAGGGCGCGCCGGTGCTTAGCTTTGGAGTGATGGGGGGGCATATGCAGCATCAGGGGCATGTGCAAATGGTTAATCGGATCTTTGATCACGGCCAAAACCCGCAGGCGGCGAGCGACGCCCCGCGCTGGCATGTGTATCCAGACTACTCAGTTGGGTTCGAAGCTCTGGTGCCTGATTTGGTGTTGAAGGATCTTGCGGCGCGAGGCCACAGCGTGAAGCGCGAGCCGCTTGAGCACGTTTTTGGTGGCGCGCAGCTCATACTGAAAACGACAGACGGTTATGTGGCCGGTTCAGATCATCGTAAAGAAGGGCATGCGGCAGGGTTTTAGCTCCGCTGTGGCGGCTAGGGTTGGGCGAGCATATCGCTGTAGTGTTTTGCGGCGACGTCAGGATGGGCACGCAATCTTATTTTTAGCGTGTTGTCGCCAAAGGTTGCGAACACGGGATCGTTAGTGAGCGGCGCTTGCATTTCCTCTGAGCTTGCAGAAAGTTCTAACTGTAAGCGCTTGGGCAATTCAACCGGCGCAAACACTGCCTCAAGCCGAGGGTTAAAGAAGTAGGCCAGCGATAACCTTTCTTTACCCTCTGGTGGGCTTTCTACTCGATGGGATGTCGCACGCAGGTAACCGTTTGATGCGGCCTGCATCATTTGACCGAGGTTCATAACGTAAGTGCCCGGGATTGGCGTGGCCGCAACCATGCCCTGTTTGGTTTGCACCTGAAGCCCGGTTTGGTCGTCTTGCAGAATAAAACTCAAGAGTCCCGAGTCGTGGTGCAGACCCACCCCCTGGCCTGTGTCCTGATTTGTTGATTGCGCGGGATAGCGGATGATCTTTACATGCACGTCCGGCCTTGGCTGCACGTGCGCATCGAATGCGTTGATGGTTTGTCCCAAACCTAAGGCCAGGGCGCGCACGACACCAAGGCCAAGAGGCTCCAGAGCCGCCATCCAATTGAGAGTGGCGGGGGCCATTTCCGGTACCTGTACTGGCCACTGGTTAGGTCCACGCAGTCGCAGCCAGGGCGGATCTTTTGGCTTGAGCTTAGGAGCTTCTTCTTCTGGCCCCACGTCCAGTTGATCGCGCCAGTCGCTAATGCCCTGGGTCCGCTCGTCGCCTAGAATGGTGTAGCCGCGAAAGTGGGGCGAGTTTGCGATCTCGAGACGCTTGCGGGTGGCTGCAGGCAGCGCAAAGAACTTTCGTGCCGCCGCGCTCGCTTTACGCTCAAGGACTGGATCTATTCCATGGCCTTTGAGATAGCAGAATCCCGGCTCGCGACAAGCCTGTGTGAGTTCGGTAACAAACTTAACTGCAGCATCACTTGTTGGGTCCAGCAGAAACGGGCT
>CAZFIA010000257.1:0-3633 GCA_964519335.1 uncultured Pseudomonadales bacterium | reverse complement strand
CTTTGCGGTTTATCAGCGGTCGGTAGACGCGCCTGCAACGCTGAACGCCTTTCCCGAGGGTTTTGTGCCGGAGCAAACTTCAGACAGCGACGGACTGGCAATCACGCTACAACTGGAAGGCAGCCACTTTGGCTGGAACTGGCTCGCGACCTACCATCAAGGCGGGGACGAACTCGACTGGACACTGCAAGACAGCATCAACCTGAGCCTCGATGATGTCGCCACCGCCACGCCTATCACCGAGTTTCTGATCGGCAACAACGAAAGCGGCATTCAGGAGCTATCGATTAAAGCCAATCGCGCCCTGAGCCTACCCTTCGCCAAAGACAACAACCTGCAAGTTGGGCTCGACCACCAGCTAGCTGATCACGAAATAGAGCGCGGCGATCAGTCGTCTTTTCTTGCCGGCACTCAGACCGACGCGGCCGGTGTATTACAGCAAAGCGGTTCGCAACAGGTGATCGGTATTCGACCGCGCAATGAATTTGACGAAGGTCGCTCGAGCTACGCCGTCTTCGCGGAGCTTAAGAGCCGCTGGCAAGACAACCTGAGCACGCGCATCGGCGCACGTTTCAACGATTACGATGATATCGGTGTCGAAATCGACGTGAGCGCAGCCATATCATGGCAACCGAGAAATGACCTACAGGTACATGCCGACTTTTCTCGCGGCCACCGGGCACCGGACGTAGGGCAGCGTTTTTACAACGGAACCTTCGTTCGTTATTTTGATCAAGAGCTCACCCGGGTAGAGGTACTAGGCAGCGAAACCAGCCTCGGACAAACCCTCGGTGCTCGTGATCTCGAAGCAGAGACCTCGCTGAGCGCAAATCTCTCGGCGACCTGGCAACTGTCAGAGGCCTGGCAGGTGCGCGGCGCGCTTGGCTGGATCGACATTGACGATCGCGTGCTGCTCAGCGAGGCACTCGAAAGCACGACTATCGATGCCCTGTTTCTTGCTGAAGGCATCGAAGCTGAGCGCGCGTCGTTTTATCTCAATGGTGCTGACAGCGAAACAACCAGTCTGGATCTAGGTACCAGCTATCGACTTACACTGCCTGGCAGCTACATCGACTTCGATCTTGATGCATCGCTCTACTCAAGCTCCGCGAGCAGCAACTCGAGCGTCGTAGATCGACGCGTTCTCGCAAGATTAGAAGAAGGCGGACCGGGCGCTAAGGTGCACTTCGCAACTAACTGGCAACGGCCGCGCACCTCACTCGAATTTCGCGCAACCTGGTTTGGCGAATCGACACACCCAGGTGACACAGCGGCGGATGACCACGACAGCAGCACCGGCCTTTTATTGGATTTGATCCTCGAATACACACTCAACAAGCATGTCACCGCAACCTTTGGTGGACTAAATCTGTTTGATGCGTACCCGGACGTGTTTGACCCCAATTCAAGCCTGTCACCAGACGGCTTCGAGATTCCGTTTTCAAGCTATACCCCATGGGGCTTCAACGGCCGCTCGGTCTACTTGTCGCTACGGGCCAAGCTGCCCTAATCTCTTATGAAGAGAGGGAGAGATGCGGCAGCATCTCTTTAAGCGCCCGAATAAACTCAAGCGGCTGATCTAAGAACACATGGTGCTGCGCGTCTTTGATTTCTGTCGCTGGGAACTCGTTGGGTACAAGTTCACGCAAATACTCAAGCATCCGCGGAGTAAAGGAGTCACTGTGTTCACCATAAATCACACCCAGCGGCAATTTTAGGCCCTGGAAGTCTTCAGGCTGGCGGTCTGCGTCCGTAATGGTCATCGGCAAATCATCATCAAATTTCCAGGCCCAGCCCCCATCAGCAGGCATCAGTGAGTTGCGCGCGATGTATTCGAGAATGTAGGCATTGGCGCAGTCTTGCGGCGGCTGTAACCGAAAGCGGCTCTCTGCACTCTTGCGATCCGGGTACACCTTGGAACGCCCGCTCATCATGCTGGGGCGCTCGGGCTCAGGTTCATCAGCCGGTCGAATACCTGAATCAACAAGCACCAGCTTGCCAAAGCGATCCGGATACTTGTTAACTGCTTTCGCCGCCATGCCGCCACCGAAGCTATGCGCCACTAGGGTTACATTTTCATCAAAACCAGCGTCATCACACACGGCCTTAATCTCGTCTGCAAACCCTGACCCAGAATATTCATACCGGTAATCTGAATCACCCATGCCCGTTAAATCCATTGCGGCCACGCAATAGTCATCACAAAGTGCAGGAGCAATAAAGTCCCACCAACGGGAATGCGCATGCATGCCGTGAATTAACAGCATGCCGGGCTGCGACTTGTCGCCATAGCGGCGATACATGACGTCGCACTCATCCACTTCAACCGACCGCGACTCGGGTTCCGTTTCTACCGCTTCAAAAAACCACTCTGGAATCGTAGGAGCCTGAGCATCTGAATCCCATCGTGCCATGACTGCTGCTACAGCGCTCCAAAGCGCTTAAGATGAAAGTCGACGTTACCAAACATCGTATCGATCATAGTGAGGCGCTTGAAGTAGTGGCCAATGTTCAGCTCTTCGGTCATGCCCATGCCGCCATGCAGCTGCACCGCATTTTGGCCAACAAAACGACCAGACTTTCCAACTTGAACCTTGAACGCCGAAACGGCTTTCTGGGCCTCTGCGGCATAGCCTTCGTCTAACCGCATAGCGGCCATGAACATCAATGATTTTGACTGCTCGTACTCCATAAACATGTCGACCATGCGATGTTGCAGCACCTGAAATTTGCCAATGGGTTGACCAAATTGCTCTCGGGTCTTGCAGTATTCAACCGTGTCTTTATAGAGCACTTCCATGCAGCCAACAGCCTCGGAACCAATCGCGAGTGTCGCCTCGTCGATAACTTGTTGCAGTGCAACAAGCCCATTGTCTTTTTCACCGAGCAACACCGCCGGCGTGTTTTCGAAGGTCACTTCGCTGGCCCGCAAGGCATCAACCGTCGGGTAGTCGCGTCGTTCAATGCCATTGGCGGCACTCTCTACGATAAACAGCGAGACGCCTTTTTCGTCGCGCTGCTCGCCGCTGGTGCGCGCCGACACAACCATAAAATCTGCAGAGGGTCCGTTGAGTACAACGGACTTATGGCCGCTTAGGGTGTAGCCGTCGCCATTCGCCGTCGCTTTGGTGGTGAGATCAGACAGGTTGAAGCGACCCTGAGGTTCGGCATAGGCGAGAGCACCCTGCATTGACCCATCGATAATGCCAGCGAGGTACTTTTGCTTCTGGGCGGCATCTCCAGAGGTCTTGATCGCCCCGCCGGCGAGAACAACAGTGGGTAAAAACGGCTCAACCATCAGCCCTCGGCCAAACTGCTCCTGCATCAACATGGTGTCTATGGCGCTGCCCCCGTAGCCGCCATCAGCTTCGGAAAACGGCATGCCTAACCAGCCAAGCTCAGCGAACTGCTTCCAGTTCGCCGCATCAAAGCCTTTTTCGTGGCCCGCAGACTTTTGTCGATCTTCAAAACCATAGTCATTCTGAATGAACTTGGAGAGGCTCTCCTGAAGGAGGGTTTGTTCATCAGAAAAAGAAAAATCCATCGAGTCTCACCTAATTTCGAAGCTATCTATGGGTAGCTATTTTGTTGTTAGAACTAGCCGGCTTTAGAGCTATCCCCAAGCGCCAATAC
>CAZFIA010000256.1:0-3641 GCA_964519335.1 uncultured Pseudomonadales bacterium | reverse complement strand
GGCCTTTCCTGATCTGTAAACCCCTCAACGGCCAATCCATCAATGGCGACGTCCTGAGCCGTCATGATGATGCTCTTTAACACGAGCAATCCGACAATCAACCACAGGCTGTCCATTGTCGGCGAAACACTTCCAAGGCTTAGATACAGAAGGGCGCCTAGGAGAGTGCAAGGCAGGATCCAACTCTTTCGAAAGCCAAACGCAAGGTTTCCATAGTTGTCCACCACCATGGCAACCAGAAAGCGCAACCAGGAAGGGATGAGCGGAAGGGCAAACAACCAGAACGTTTCGAGCGGCATCCCGTTTTGACGAAACACCGCTGGTAAGGCGACCGCTGCAAGCGCGCCAGGGAAACTCTGCCCCATATGGAGAAAGCCAATGCTCCAGAGCTTACCTCTGTCTACCGCCTCCAAGTTATCGAACCGGCGCGCTCTTCAGTGCGGCCTGCACCTTGGTGGATTCTTGCAGTGCACGAGCGAGAATTTGTTGTCCTTCAGATACCTTGCGTAGATCACTCGCCGACAAGGTTTCTAGACATTGATCAAAGACTTCCTTTACAAGCGGACCCTGCGTCGCCAGATGTTTCCGGCCTTTGGGCGTGAGAGCAACGCGAACGCTGCGTTGATCGCTCGCACTTTTCTCGCATTTAACCAGGCTTCGCGCCCGCAATTTTCGAACGATGTTACTCATCGCTGCCTGACTCACTTGCTCTAGACTGGCTAGAACTTTTTGGCTAACACCGCCCTGGTTATCTTCGTCAGGCCGCCCACCCCAGTGTTCAAGATTGTTTAGAACAGACAGTTCCGCCCAGTTCTCAGCCGATTGGCGAGCGTGATTGCGCAATAACCGGTGTAGATAGACCGTGCAGAGCAGCATGTTTGACTTCAAGTCTTCGAGTTTTGCGATGGGCTTTGGGCGTTTGGTGGTTGACATTAGGGCTAGTTATATATTTACTTAAGTTAATTAAGTATATGCAGGTGGCCACAAATTGCAACCCATCGAGAGTTCTATACCCGCACCCACATCAGATCTGGCCCAGATACAAAAGGATTTGGCGGAGCAGGGGATAGCTTTGCTTGCGAATGCGCTAGCGCCAGATGTACTAACAACCGTGGATTGCGCACTGACTTCACAAGCCGAACACGAAAGGCGTCAGGGCATCGCGTTTTTGGAGGACGGTAATCTTGGACAGCGGGGCGTTGGACCCAATCAGCGCGTGTTCAGTTTAATCAAGAAAGGGCCGATGTTCAGATCGCTCGCAACCGATAAGAGGGCATTGGAGGTTATTCGGGCGATGTTTGGGGCGAGCTACGGACTACCACAACAAATGATAGATCAGGCACATATCGACGCCGTTCTCCTATCGTCTTTAACCGCAAACATAGTGGGCGAAGGTGGGGTAGAAATGATGAAGCATGCTGATCAGGCGTTTGTGCCGCCATCCACCCCTTACTCCGCCGTCGTTAATGTGATTTGGTTGTTAACTGACTTCAATCAGGCAAACGGGGCAACTCTGGTTGCTCCCGGAACGCATCTTGAGAGCAATCCTCACAGGTTCTATGTTGAGCCGCCGCAAATGCAGCCGCTCGAGGCGCCAGCCGGAACGGCGGTATTTCTGGATGGACGAACCTGGCACGGCACCGGCATTAACACCACGACCAACAAGCGTTCCGCAATATTTGCCTACTACTGTCGGCCATTCATTCGCCAGCAAGAAAATTTTGCGCTTAGTTTGTCTGCATCCGAACGGGCAGTGTTTGATGAAGAGTTGCTAAATCTGTTGGGATTTAGCGAATGGTTCACTTTGGGAGCAGTTGAAGGATCCTCCGGTGGGACTTAAATAGCCAGATACTCTACGATTCAGCCACCGCGCAACCCTTGAACAATAGGCAAGCGTATAGCGCGAAGGGTAGGAAGCAAGCCACCTATCATTCCTAGTAGCACCGACACAAGCACGGCGACAACCATTAGGTCTAGAGTGACCTGAAACGAAAAGGCGATTTGCGTGAACGTGGAAGTTGTCGCGGCCACCGTAGAGAGCGTGAGGCCATTTAGAAACACATAGACTACTAACGATCCAAGAATTGCCCCCAGTAACCCAAGCAGCGCGCTCTCTAGCAGCGTGGCGGCGGCTATAGGACCGCGATTAAATCCCAGAGATCTCAGGGTCGCGATTTCTATCGATCGACTAGCCAGTGCAGCGTACATGGTATTCAGGGCGGCGAAGAAGGCACCGATAGCCATGATGACTGTCACCAGTGCGCCTATACCCTTTATCAGACCCGCGGTCCCACCTGCCTGGGCCGCGTAGTACTCAGATTCGCGAATCGCGTGAGCGGTTAACCGTCGATCATCAAGCAGGCTTTGCTGAAACGCGGCCATTTTGGATGGATCAGTTAGCTTCACGAGCATCGATGAAAACGTGTCGCCTCGCCCCCGGGATTGTGCAAGCAAGCGTTCGTCTACCCAAAGTTCCGATTGATAGGCGCTTCCATGAGCCTGGAACAAGCCGACAACTCGCCATTCAATACCCCGGAGCCGGATTGTCTGGCCGATGTCGAGCTGCTCGTAGTCGGCTGCGGCGCTAATACCAGCAATCATTTCATACTTGCCAAATTCAATGTCGCGACCTTCTATTAGGCTAAGCTCGTCTCGCACCAAGTAAGATTGCTTGTTTACGCCGCGCATAGGCGCAGAGCCTTCGCCCTTACCATCGCGCCGCTTGAGGTTAACGGTGACATAGGTCTCCCGCGAAGCAATCGGCTCGGCGTCTGAGCGCGCGACATGGGGTAAATTGCTAATCGGTCCATACTGTCCGGCCGGAATGCTGCCGTTTATTTCCGAGGTTGATCCGGCGCGGAGTACTAGCGCTCGGTCTGCACTACCAGTGGTTGCGAGTGTTCGTTCAAACCCCTGGGCGACAGCGAAGATCGATATCAATACGGCGACCACACCTCCAATGCCTACAATGGTTATGAGACTGTTAGCCGGACGAGCCAGGATGCTGCGTAAATTGGTTGTGAGAAGGGCCAGGGTCTGTTTGAACATGATTCACCTATACTCTAAGGGCATCAAGGATGCTGATACGTAGTAAACGAATGGCCGGCGGCAGGCTCACAAATAGTCCAATACCCAGGGCAATCGCGAGCCCTTGCAGCGCGACAGTCAAGCTAATTTTGAGGTCGCCAAGCTGGGCGAGATCCGGTATCCACCCGGTGATGTTTGTCAAAATCAACTGGGCGCATAGCAAACCGATTAGGCCGGCTATCAGAACTAACGTAAAAGCCTCGAGTAGTGTGAGGCTTACCAGCGCAAATGGCCCAAATCCAAGCACTTTCATCACAGCCATTTCGGGTATGCGCTCACGCGCCGCCTCAGCCATTGTATTGCCAGTGACCATGATCATGGTGAACAGAACAGCGGCAAGTATGACGTTAACGATCAGACTCACATCGCCCATCTGACGGGCGAAACTCAATGCGTACTCGCGCTCGGTCATGGTTTTGGTTTCAGACGGACTGTTAGCAAACAGACCATCGATAGTCTTGCCCACTTTGGGAAGCGTAGCAGCGGCTGCGCCTGATACGGCAAACGAACCTACTGTACCGTTACCAAACGCGCGATAGTCATCAAAGTAGTTG
>CAZFIA010000255.1:0-3682 GCA_964519335.1 uncultured Pseudomonadales bacterium | reverse complement strand
GATCACAATAGTGCTTCAGGTGGGCGGGGGACTGATGCTAATCATCGGCTACCGCGCCCAGCTCATGGCTTTGCTGCTTGCTGGTTTGGCATTGCTGATTAATGTCTTCATTCACGACTTCTGGAATGTCTATGAAGGACTATCGGTTGCCCACGAGCAGCAGAATTTCGTAAAAAACCTGGGCATCATCGCCGGACTGCTCTATATCGCAGGCACGCCAACGGCCCACAAACACAATTAGGCCTTGGTCAGGCTCTGATCTTCATTCATGGCGTCGAGTTGCTTCTGGACGGTTTTTGTCCAGCGGGGGTGCGTGAGTACCCAGAACTTGTCACTTTCAATGGCATCCACTACCAGTCTGCCCACTTCATCGGGCTGCATGCCTTGCTCGAGCATGGATTGAATTTCTTTCGCCATAGTTCCTGACGTCTTGCCATCAGACTTTGGTTTTGCGCCGCCTGGCCGGTAGGTCACCGAGTTAAAGCTGATGTTGGTGTTGATTGGGCCGGGGCAGAGTACCGACGCGGTCACCGGGCTTTTGCGCGCGCGTAACTCGCGCTCCAGCGATGTCATGAGTGCAATAACACCATGTTTTGCCACGTTGTAAGCGCCCATACGCCTGGCCGCGATCATGCCGGCCATGGATGAAGTTGAATTGATATGGCCTTCGCCAGCCGCTTCAATCAGTGGCAAGAAAACTTCGACGCCGTAGATAGGTCCCCAAAGGTCGACGTCAATAATCCACTTCCAGTCTGAGAGTTTCATGTTATGGGTGGCGGTGGGAATGCCTATGCCCGCGTTGTTGCATAGAATGTTGACCTGGCCGTAGCTGCTGGTGGCGACTTCTGCCAAAGCTTGGATCTGCTCGTGTTTGGATACATCGCACAGTGTTGTTGTAACTGCGACGCCCGATTCGCTCAGTTCGGCGCTGGCTTTGTCGAGTGCCGCCTGATCAAGATCGGCCAAAACCAGCTTCATGCCGCGGCCCGCAAAGGCGCGTGCCATACCCAGACCAATGCCGCTTGCTGCGCCAGTAACTACCGCAACTTTGTCCTTGAAGTCTTTCATGCTTAGAACCTTGGTGAGTAATCAGTAGTGGTCATGAAAACGCTTTCGATGTTGGCCACCAGTGGTCCGTTGGCCTGGGACTCGGCGTACACCGTGCGCCACTGCGGGTCAGCGACAAAGGCCTTCCATGAGGTCTCCGCAGCCTCTTTGCTGTTGTGAGCGATTATGTAAACCAGGGTGTTTGGTGTATCCACCGGTGTCCAGTAAGCCACATTCTTTATGCCGTGTTTCTCAAACAACCCCTGTGTGTGATTGCTGAAGCGGCTGTGTAGCTCTTCCAGCTTGCCGGGATGGGTGGTGTAGGTTCGTAGTTCGTACAGCAGGCTCGAATCGGCGGCCGCTTGATCAGATTGTGTTGCTGAGACTGTTTCAGCAGTTGCTTCCGCAGTTTCTTTACCCGTTTCTTGTGCCGTCTCTTGGGCCGCGAGCGCAGAACCTATCTGTGTGCTTGCGCAAGCGCTCAACATAATAATCAGGCTGGTTAGTACGACCGTGGTGGTTGTGAATCTGGTGGTTTGCATTGCGCTCTCCCGATCTGCGATTTCTTGAATCCAGAAATCAGAGTAAACCATGCGTCTATTCATTGACAGCATGTGCCCATTGACAGGTTGAATCGGGAGGTCTATCTTTCGCGCCCCCTTGAGTTAACGCCTCGCAAATAGCGAGTGACGTGAAGAACCCAGTGTGAGGTTAGAGATGATTTGCAATAAATCACCGCTTAGCCAAAGCGGAAACAGCTGCCACTTTTGATTTAGCTTGCTGACCTAGCTTGCTAGAAAGTCGCGGGTGCCTGTCGGCGCGGCTGTTTATCAGTAGTTTTCAAGACTAAATCTCGAATTGCACGGTTTTTCTCATGATATTGGATGACTATAAGGAAGTCGTCGCTTGTCTTCGTGGCGAGCGAACGCTTTACCACTATTTTCCTGATCGCTACGCCTTTATGTTGCTCGGCTGGGCCGCAGGCGATGGCACACGCCTTGATGCGTTGCGCAAGGGAACCTATGCCCCGTTGCTGCAGAAGCCGGCGGTGCGCCATCTGTTGTCTGCGTGCGGCGGCGCCCTGGTTGATCATCAACGCTTTGATAGCTACTGGCCAGCAGAGACCACGAGCTTTGTGCTGGGCCTTGATCATTGGCACGGTTTTCAAACCTCGCGGTCCGGGACGAGAGGCCATAATCTGGTGCTGCAGCTCAATTTTTCCCGTGAGCATATGCTGGTGCTCAAAAAACGCTTTGGTGGCACCAACCTGTTTAACTCTTCAGCGCACCCCGTGCAGCAGGCGCCTGGAGATCGGCGTCGCGAAACGCTCGCCTGGGCCCGCATTGACCTTGACCTCAGGCGCGATGAGGCCCTGATTGAAGAGGTGCAAAGCGACTGGGTGTCCACGCTCGATTGGGCGCTCAAAAATGGCTGGCAGTACGCGGGTGAGGATATTTCTACTGCGCGCTTGGAATGCTACAAGGAACTGGAGCTGAGTTGGATTGGGCGCCAATGGGCAGATGCAATGCTTGCGGCCACGCTGGGATTTCTGCGCGTGGAGCTAGGTATTACGAATATATATTTTCATACCTTTGAGGGGGGCAACCTGACCAAAAAGATGGACCGTTGGATACCTCCGCGATCTTTGTACTCGAAGTTGCCACGAAGGTTTTGTATGCGTCGCACAAAAGAGCGGCCGCGGTTCTTGCGCGATGACCGGCGTTTGCGGAGACTGTTTAAGGCGCGCAAAGACATTGAGTTTTTTCAGCTCGAAAGCGAATAAGAACTAACAAAACCGCAGGAGTGACCAAAGCATGGCCGATCTAGACAACAGGACCGCCATAGTTACCGGGGCAGGTCGAGGCGTTGGCCAGGCGGCGGCGCTGCGTCTTGCGCGAGCGGGTGCACAGGTGGTGGTTAATGACCTCGACCCCCAGGAGGCCAATCTATGCGCCCAGCAGATAGAAGAGGCTGGCGGTAAGGCGTTGGCCTGTCCCGGCGATGTAACGGCGCCCGAGTTTCCCGATACGCTTGTTGACGCGGCGCTGCAAGGTTTTGGGGGCGTCGATATTGTGATCAACAACGCGGGCTATATCTGGAATGGTGCGATGCATAACCATTCCGATGAGCAATGGCAGGCCATGCTCGATATTCACGCGACAGCCCCGTTTAGAATTCTCAGGGCTCTTGCTCCCTGGCTGCGGGAGACGGCTAAGCGCGAACAGGCTGAATCCGGACGTGCTCGGTGTCGCAAGATTGTGAATGTCTCAAGTGTCTCGGGCACAACCGGGGCGGCGACGCAGATCGCCTATTCTGCAGGTAAGGCGGCGGTTGTTGGGCTCACCAAGACTCTGGCTAAAGAATGGGGACGCTACAACGTGACGGTAAACGCTGTTGCTTTTGGTCACATTCAAACGCGGTTAACACAAGCCTATGAGGGAGAACCGCCGACGATTGAGGTGGGTATGCGCAAGTTCAAGGTTGGCCTGACCGATGCCCAGGTGGCTGGCGTCGAGGGTGCAACGCCACTCGGTCGGAGCGGAACGCCTGAGGACGGCGCAGGGGCTATTTACTTGCTGTGTTTGCCTGAGTCAGATTTTGTTACCGGCGAAGTGGTGACCTGTTCTGGTGGCGC
>CAZFIA010000254.1:0-3702 GCA_964519335.1 uncultured Pseudomonadales bacterium | reverse complement strand
CTATAACCCGGGGCGTGCTCGATTTTCGTGATTTGTTCTACTACTTTAGCTTGCTAGTTGGTTTTTTGGCGCTAAACGTGTTTTCACTGGAACGCGGTCGCTGGGCATCTACCGGTGATGGGGCCAATCACCGGTCATGGTACATCGGCACAGCTCTGGTGCTGGCCAATTTAGTCGCTGCTAACCTGTGGTTATCACACATAGGTGGTGCGCGTGTCGATCTGACCGAAGGCCAGATTTATTCGCTTTCTCAGGCGAGCCATAACCAACTGCAGCGTTTGCAAGAGCCGCTGTTGATACGCGGCTATTTCAGCAGCAAAACGCACCCGTTACTTGCGCCGCTGGTTCCGCAGATGCGAGATCTACTGGATGAATTTGCTCTCGCCGGTGGTGATAACGTAAAGGTTGAGGTTGTTGACCCGGTTGCTAACCCCGAGAAAGAGGACGAAGCCAATTCAAAATACGGTATTCGCCCAGTACCTTTTCAAGTTTCTGACCGCTACCAGTCCGCGCTAGTGAATTCGTACTTCGATGTTCTGGTTTCGTATGGCGATGAATATCAGGTACTCAGTTTCCGTGACCTGATAGAAGTTAAACAGACTACTGATTCCGATATTGATGTGCAGCTGCGTAATCCCGAATACGATCTAACGCGTGTCATCAAAAAAGTGGCCGCAGGATTCAAGAGCGGTGGCGAAGTGTTTGGGAGTATTTCTCAGCCTGTCGCGTTTATTGGTTATGTCTCGAACGACCAGACGCTGCCACCCGAACTTCTTGAGTTTCGCTCTGTTATCGAAGAGGTTTTATCGGAGTCGGCGAACAGTTCAGGCGGCAAGCTGACCTTGGAGTTTGTTGATCCGCAGGCGGGTGACGGCTCTGTGGCGGCCCAAATTGGCGCGGACTACGGCTTTCGCCCCATGCAGGCGAGTTTCTTTGATACCAACACGTTCTACTACTACCTGACGCTGCGCAACGATGATGCGATTGTGCAACTGCCACTGCCGGCAACGCGCGATGCGGATAGTTTCAAGCGCATGCTCGACGATGGACTGAAACGCTTTGCGACAGGCTTACTCAAAACGGTGGTACTCGTCACGCCAGCGTCGCCACCGCCCTATCTTGCTCAGCAGATGGCCCAGCAAGGCCAGTTGCCAAACTCCTATCAGCAGTTGCAACAGTTTTTGTCTGCCGACTACAACGTAGAAACCAGCGACCTTGCAGACGGTAACGTTCCTGCGAGCGCGTCGATTCTTATGGTTATCGAGCCAGAAGGGCTCACCAACAAACAGCTCTTCGCCATTGATCAGTTTTTGATGCGTGGTGGTAGTGTTGTTCTTGCCACCTCGCCCTATGGAGTAAGGGTTGCGGGCCAGGCGTTGGTGGCTACGCCAAAAACTACCGGTCTGGCTGACTGGCTTGCCCACCAAGGTATAAGCCAACCACTAGAGTTTGTTATGGATCCGCAAAACTCAGCCTTTCCAGTTCCCGTCACCCGGCGTGCAGGCGGCTTCAGTTTTCAAGAGATGCGAATGCTCGATTACCCTTACTTCATTGACGTAAGGGGTAGCGGTTTAAATGAAGACAATGGCATAACCGCCGATTTGCCGCAGCTTACGTTGCCCTGGGCGTCTCCGATTCTAGTGGACGAAGCGTCAAACTCAGACCGGGTACTCACCACGCTACTCTCGAGCAGCGAAGGCGCCTGGCGGTCAGCGGACGCTAATGTCATGCCGCGACTGGATGATCCGAACAGTCAGCCGTTTACGCCCACGGGAACACTGGGATCTCAACCGCTTGCGGTGTTGCTTGAGGGGCGCTTCGATTCCTTTTTTGCGGGAAAAGACTCGCCACTGCTGGAGATAGAAGAACCTGTTGTTGATCCGCAAAACCCAGAGGCCGAACCTGCGCCCCCGCCCCAGGTTGTAACTAGCGTCATAGATAAGTCGGCGGAGTCTGCCCGGCTATTTGTGTTCTCGTCGAACTCTCTTGTCGCGGATCAATCGCTACGAATGATGAGCGCGGCAGACGGCACGCTCTATAGTGCAACGGTTCAGCTATTGGCAAATACGGTCGACTGGTCATTAGAAGACCGTTCTCTGTTGTCGATACGCTCCAGGGGGCATTTTAATCGCACACTGCCGCCGATGGAGCCGGCAGCTCAAGCGAGAGCGGAATACCTTAACTATGGGCTGGCGGCTCTTGGAGTGTTTTTTGTGGCGATGTTTTATCGGTTCCGCAAGCGTGGTCGAGAGAAACGTTATGCGGGCTGGTTAGCTACTCCCTCCGGCGCAGCACAGGGGGGCACGGTATGAACTCAGCAATAAAGGTTATGGCAGCGTTGCTCATTGTCCAGCTGGTTTTGTGGTTGTTCTTGCAGTCGTCAAATGCTGGATCAGTCGAGGAGCCCCGCGCACTCTTAGATGCGAGCCTACTGGAAGGCTCCGGGTTGAATCTTGAGATCGATGATGCGGAAGGCAACACAGCTACCCTTAAAAAACTGGATGATGGTTGGCAGCTAGCATCGGGATTGCCTGCGGATGCGGCAAAGGCAGATGAGCTGTTGGCCAAACTTGCTGGCTTGACACTTGGCTGGCCGGCATCAACCAACGCCGATGCGCACCAGCGCTTCGAAGTGGCCGAAAATAACTTTCAGCGCAAACTGCAGTTAACCAGTGCCGAGCGTGAGTCAACACTGTACTTCGGCACTTCACCGGGCTATCAGCAAGTACACGCGCGAGGTGAAGGTGACTCCGTCTTTGCCGTAAAGGTGGCCAATCATGAGATGCCGGCGTTAACCGACGATTGGCTCGACAAATCGGTTTTGAAAGCCGTTGGCGACGTGTCATCGATGAGCTGGGACGGCACTCTTTCGGTATCCAAA
Source organism: uncultured Pseudomonadales bacterium (assembly GCA_964519335.1). Lineage (GTDB taxonomy): Bacteria > Pseudomonadota > Gammaproteobacteria > Pseudomonadales > Azotimanducaceae > JALZVT01. Next base: position 821 of record CAZFIA010000254.1, on the reverse strand, counting down.
GGACCTACGGGCTGGGTGCTGGGTGAGGAAATTGCCAATATCGAGGCGACTCAGGGCGCGGTCGACAATGTCGCAAAGTTACAGGTTCTTGGCGTACTGGACGACGCGCCCAGCGCACCGCCTGCTGAAGCCCAGGAGATTTTGGTTCGCGATGATAACGGGGAATATCGACTTAGCTTCTGGGAGCGCGCGCCCAGCAACGACCACGTTGTTGTCTCGTCACGATATCCCGGAGAGGCGTTTCGAATGGCGAATTATGTGGCGGAGCAGCTGGTGCCGGAGCCCGATGATCTTGCCGCGCCCGTTCTTTCAGGTGGGCTGGCACCCACGCTAGGTCCAGAACTGCTACCCACAGAAGGGGAAGTAGATCTTGAGCCGGTACTTTAGGTACTGGCTTGCCTTAGTGTCGCGTTCGCGGATGCCTGGGGTGGTTGCGACGGTGACTGGCCATGGATTGATGCTCGCTCTGCTCAGCGGTTGTGCGAGTGGTGGTTGGGGTGCGCGTACGGGCTTTGCCGACTCCTGGCAAGCGGTTGGCGAGTCCGCGAAAGCTGCCGCTGTGCAGCCCAGTGTATGGATACCCCTAAGCGGCGCGGTCGTGCTTGGTGTTGCTGATCTCGACGACAACATTTCAGAGTGGGCGGTGCGCGAGCAGCCGCTGTTTGGCAGCAATGCAAGCGATGTCTCAGATGATTTGCAAGACGTAAGTCTTGGCGTGTGGGCGCTTTCAGCACTGCTTGCTCCGGCAGATTCTGCGGGCCACAAGTTGCGCGGTGTGGCAACGCAGGCGGGGTCAATTCTTCTTGCGGGAGGTATAAGCG
>CAZFIA010000253.1:0-3726 GCA_964519335.1 uncultured Pseudomonadales bacterium | reverse complement strand
GCCGAGGGCACACGCCAAACCCACCTGAAGTTCTCACCCGACGGCGAGCACCTCGCTTTTGTCCGCGACTACAATCTTTGGCTACACCATCTCGAAAGCGGCGTTGAGCGGCAGTTTACCAACGACGGAAACGCCATACGCCACTATGGACTTCCCGAGTTTATCGCCCAGGAAGAGATGCACCGCTTCGATGGCTACTGGTGGAGCAGAGACTCAAAGTCATTGGTATTCACTCGCGTCGATAACTCAACCGTCGAAGTTTCTCAACGCTATGAGATTGACGCCGAACAATTTCGGGTTATCGAACAACGCTACCCCTATGCCGGCGCCGAGGACGCGACCGTCGAGCTGGCAGTCCAGGAGCTTAATACCGAAACGCCACGGTGGATAGATTGGCGAATCGAATCCGATGATTATCTTGCGCGCGTAAACTGCCACGAGGGTGATATCTACGTACAAGTGCAAAACCGTTCGCAACAGTTACTTACCCTGAAACGCTGGGCTATCGAAGATCTTTCCGTAACAACAGACGGAAAAGCAGACGCAGACATATTGCTCACCGAGACCAGCAACAGTTGGATCAATCTGCACGACAATTTCAAACCCCTGGCTAACCGCGCTTTCCTGTGGACTAGTGCTCGCGCCGGTCACGATCATCTGTATCTCTATGATGAGAATAACAATCTGGGTCGTCAGCTAACAAAGGAGCGCGGCCGCGTATCCAACGTCTTACACGCCACACAAACCAAGGTACTGTTTACCGGCTGGGTTACCGAGCCAACCGAGCAACATTTGTATTGCTTGACCTATGACGGCGAGAACACCGCCATCAGTCCGCTCACTGCCGGCGCTGGCTGGCATGATGTTAGTGTGGCAGCTTCAGGCCAGACCTGGGTTGACAGACACTCCAATTTTGCACTCCCCGCAGAACTTAAGCTTGGCCAGTTAAAAAACAACGGCGAGGTGGAACACAGGGTCATTGCATCCCTGGCAATCAACGACGCTCACCCCTACGCGCCTTACCTTGGCGATCATGTCACACCCACAATGGGCTCACTGCCAGGTGTCGACAACAAGCCGCTGTATTACCGACTCACTGAACCTAACCACAGAGAAGCTGGCAAACGCTATCCAGTTGTTGTCTACGTTTACGGCGGCCCGGGCGGTGCCAGAGTCAACTGGGCGTGGCCACCGCTGTTGCTACAGCTCTTTGCGAATCACGGCATTGGAGTTTTAGAACTGGACAACCGCGGAACAGGAAATCGCTCAAGAGCATTTGATGATGCAATCTATCTGCAACTCGGCAAGGTAGAGGTTGAAGACCAGCTGCGTGGCGTCGACTTTCTGCGCGGACTCAATTGGGTAGACCCTGATCGGCTCGGTGTTTTTGGCCACAGCTACGGTGGCTACATGACCGTGATGTGCATGGCCCAGGCACCTGAAGTATTCAAGGCCGGCGTGGGGGTAGCACCCGTGAGCCAGTGGGAGCTGTACGATACTCACTATACCGAGCGGTTCTTAAGCACGCCCAAAGCAAATCCCAATGGTTACGAAGCCAGCTCGGTTTTTCCTTACCTGAAGAACATACGCGGCGAGTTACTACTGATGCACGGTATGGCTGATGACAACGTTTTGTTTACCCATTCAACAAAACTCTACAAGGCGCTGCAGGATCAAGGCATCGACTTTCAGATGATGACCTACCCGGGATCGAAGCACGCACTACATGAGCGTAGCGTGTCTATTCATCGGTTCAATGCGTTGTTCAAGTTTTTCGTAGAAAAATTGGCTGGAGAGCCTTAGTGAGCGGCCCAAAAACAACCGCAGAAATCGAGCTCAGACCCGCTGATGCGAGCGACATTGAACTGCTGGTGGAATTTAATCAGGCCCACGCAGCCGAAGTTGAAGACAAAGGGCTTGATGCACAGGTATTGCGCAAGGGCATAGCCCATCTAATGGATGAACCAAGAGACGGTTTCTACCTTATCGCGGACGTGCTGAGTGACAGTGACAAAGGGTCCGTCGCTGCTGGCACTCTGATGGTAACTACCGAGTGGAGCGATTGGCGCAATGCCCAGTTCTGGTGGATTCAGAGCGTTTATGTGCGTCCACAATACAGACGCAACGGCGTTTACAGCGCGCTGCACAATGAAGTCGCAGCACGGGCCCGCGCCGCAAACGCTTGCGGATTAAGACTCTACGTAGAAAAAGACAATTCCGGCGCGCAGGCGACTTATCGCAACCACGGCATGGACGAAACCTACTATCTTATGTTCGAAGACGACTGGAGCTAAGGACTACGCTGGTAGCGTCATTCCTTTGAACAGGCGCAACACGTTGGCGGTGGTTTCCTCTATCAGCTCTTCGACTGACACATCACGCAACTGCGCTACAAACTCGGCGGTATCGGCAACAAAAGCTGGCTGGTTCTGCTTACCGCGATGTGGCACGGGTGCAAGCCAGGGTGCATCAGTTTCAATCAACAAACGGTCAGCCGGCACCTTGCTGGCCACCTCCTGAACCTGGGCTGCGTTTTTAAAGGTGACAATACCCGACATAGAAATGTAGTAGCCCATAGCAAGCGCTGCTTCAGCCATTGCCCAGGTCTCGGTAAAACAATGCATCACGCCTATCACCTTCGGCGCCTCGCGCATGATTGCCAGTGTGTCGTCTCGCGCATCGCGAGTGTGTACAACCACTGGCAGATTAAGCTCTTGAGCGAGTTCGAGTTGCCAGGCAAAGCTAGCGCGCTGAATGGCAATCTTTGACTCATCAGGATCGCGCGAATAGTCGAGCCCCGTTTCTCCGACTGCGACAACGCGGGGATGGGCGCACGCCTTCGGCAACCAACGCATTGCCTCCTCAACTTCAACGGCGGCATCCGGGTGAATCCCTGCGCTTGCAAACACGTCAGTGTGGGCCTCTGCTATCGCAGCCACATCTGGCCAGCCGGCTTCATCGACGCCAATGCACAGACAGGCCTTTACGCCGCGTTCGCGGGCAGCCTGGAGGGCGTCAGAAGGATTATCGAGGTAATTTAGGTGGCAGTGAGAGTCGATCACATTGTGTGGGTGTGTCGATCAGACTGCAGAGCGCCGGCGAGATAGGTTTCTATCTTGTTGCGGGCGATATCGTCCTGATCATTGAACTGCACGCCGATACCGGCAGCACGGTTACCCTGTGCACCTTTAGGCGTGAGCCAAACTACTTTGCCCGCCACCGGGATCTTCTCGGCTTCGTCCATAAGATTGAGCAGCATGAACACTTCGTCGCCCAGCTCGTATTCTTTTTTAGTCGGAATGAACAGCCCGCCATTACGCACGAATGGCATATAAGCTGCATAAAGTACCGTCTTGTCTTTTATCGCCAACGACAAAATGCCGTTGCGCGCGCCACGCTTTGCTGCCACCTGAGTTGATCCTTTTACTTGCACCCCAATAATCTGCAGACGCGCGCTATCTGTCAATTCGACTGACGTGAACAAAGTCACAAAACCACTGTGCAACGGGTGAATTTCGCACTTGATCTTGGAGCCCATCACGCCAGATTAGGCAAACAATCCGCACCAGCGGAGCAACAAACGCTCAATCAAAAGCCGCCGATTCAAACCTGCATGAAAGGTAACCAGAGCCCGGGCTTGTTGGAGTTCATCGGCAAACCGATACAGCTTGGTTGATGAGCGCACAGCAACCTGCCCGTCGAACGCGTCAGAATTCTGGGCATAGC
>CAZFIA010000252.1:0-3804 GCA_964519335.1 uncultured Pseudomonadales bacterium | reverse complement strand
CTCCAGCACCGCGTCATACCCATCAACAGCCAGCGCATCGGTCCGCGCCATCACCATAAAATCATTGTCGGTTTTGGCATCCATCGCGGCCTTGATGCGGTCGGACATTTCCGAGATCGGCACAATAGATTTGTTCGGCCGGTGGCCACAGCGTTTTTGTGCGACCTGATCTTCGATGTGGACCCCACCTGCACCCGCGACGGTCATCTCGCGAACGGTACGCGCTATATTGAAGGCGCCACCCCAACCCGTGTCGATATCGACCAGCAGTGGCAACGTGGACGCACCCGAGATGCGGCGAACATCTTCGGCAACATCGTTCATGGATGTCATGCCCAGATCAGGTAAACCATAGGACGAATTGGCAACGCCCGCCCCGGATAGATAAATCGCCTTAAAACCGGCCTGCTCGGCCAACAAGGCACTAAACGCCGTGGCCGTACCCACCACTTGTAAGGGCTGTTCGTCGGCGATGGCCTTACGCAGTTGGCTGCCCGCTGAATGCGACTTGTTGCCCGCTGATTGAGACATAACTATTCCTCGAGAGTGAAAAGACTAAATTGGTTAAAAAGTTAAAATGCTAAAAGATTAAGAGGTCTGTTGCCGCAGCAGTTGATGCGCAGCCGCGACATGCCGACGCATTAGAATCTCAGCAAGCTCTGCATCGCGCGCGCCCAGCGCATCCACAATGCGTCGATGCTCATCGAGCGCCCGACGCCCACGACCTGCTTCAGCCGGAGTGCGGCGCCGATACATTCGCACCAGGTGATAAAGATCATCACATAGCATGGAGGCCAGTATTGGATTGCGACTGGCATGTGCGATCCGGTAGTGAAAATCAAAGTCGCCCTCCTCCTGCAGGTAACGAGCACCCCGATCATCTGGCAATCCCCGTTCGTGGTCATCCAGTAACGCATGCAGTGACGCCACCTCTCCCGCATCAATGCGTTCTGCTGCCAGGCGGCAGGCGGTCGCCTCGAGCGCCTCCCGAGTCTCGTACACGGCAAGCAGTTGATCGTGTGTGAGACAAACTACAGAAGCGCCAGCATTGGGCACAATTTCAACGAGGCGCCGCGCTTCGAGCCGGCGAATGGCTTCACGGAGGGGACCCCGGCTGATGCCGTGCGCGGCAGCTAACTCTCCCTCATTCAATTTGGTACCCGGGGCCAGCTCGCCAGCGACGATCTGTGCTTGAATAGTCTCCAGAGCCTGATCGGCCAGCGTAACCGCCGCAGTAGTCGCAATTCTCAGTGCCATTGCAGGACCCATCGAGCGCGAGGCGGACCAAATTGTTGACAATCATGAAGATTCATTCATCTAGATTACGCGGAAACGCCCATCTACTCAACAATCGCGACAAGTATTGTTAACAATATTCAACCTGGACCGGTGTTCTAAAGCCCTTCCAGCCAGGCGCGCAGCTGCGCATAGTTTTGCGTGGTTTCGTACTGAGGGAACTGCTCCGCGATGGCCTGCGGCGCACAGAAGAAGGCGCCGTGATCCGCCTGGTCGAGCATGCTCACGTCGTTAAACGAATCACCTGCGGCCCGCACTTCGTAACCCAGCGATTGAAAGGCGGCTACGGACTTGCGCTTGGGATCGTGCTGGCGAAGCTGATAGTCCTTAATGTAGCCGTCTTCTATCTGCAGGGTGTGACACAACAATAAGGGGTGATTCAGCTTGGCCATCATCGGCTGGCCAAACTCGTAAAAGGTGTCAGAGATAATGGCCACCTGATAGTTCGCTCGAGCCCAGTCAAGAAACTCTAGCGCTCCGGGTAGCGGTTCTACTTCTTCAAGCACCTCGATGATCGTTTGATAACTAACGCCTGCCGATTCAAGGGCACTCAAACGCAATCGCATCAAGTCATCGTACACAGGTATGTCGCGGGTGGTTTTACCAAGCTCGGGAACTCCGGTACGCGCCGCAACCGCTTGCCAAATTTCAGGGATTAGCACTCCCTCGAGATCAAGACAGAGGATTTCCACCGCTAACCTTCCGGTAACTCAACGTTCTCGAACAGCTTATCGCGATCTGAACGGTTAGCGGCTGTAGCGGCCGCTGAGACGGTATCGCGATCAAGATGCGGTGCAAACCGCTCGATAAAATCGAACATGAAGCGGCGCAGGAAAGTACCTTTTCGAAAGCAGATGTGCGTGATACTGCTGGCAAACAGATGATTTGCATCAAGCACTACCAGATCGTCATCGACGGCCTCGTCATACGCCATGCTCGCAATAATGCCAACGCCAAGGCCAAGCCGTACATAGGTTTTAATAACGTCAGTGTCTGTCGCCGTGAATACAACCTGAGGCTCTAAACCTTCTTCGAGAAAGGCATCATCAAGTTTTGATCGGCCAGTAAAACCAAACACGTAGGTCACTATAGGTTCAGCGGCGAGCTCCGCAAGGCTGAGTTTATCTACCTTTGCGAGCGGGTGGTTCCGGGGAACCACCACCGAACGATTCCAGCGATAGCAGGGCATTGATACCAGGTCGTGAAAGTGGTCCATGCCTTCTGTCGCGATCGCAAAATCAACTTCTCCGCTAGCCGCAAGTTCGGCAATCTGAACCGGCGTACCCTGATTCATGTGCAATGAGACATCAGGAAACTTCTGTTTGAAGTCACCAATCACCGGGGGCAAGACATAGCGGGCCTGCGTGTGTGTCGTTGCAATTGACAGGCTGCCGACGCGCTCGTTACTGAATTCGTCTGCGACCAGTTTGATGTTCTGAGACTTGCGAAGAATTTCTCCCGCCATTTCGATGATGGCTTCGCCAGCGGGCGTTATGCGCGTCAGATGCTTGCCACTGCGTGCAAAAATCTCGACCCCAAGTTCATCCTCGAGCAACCTAATCTGCTTGCTGATTCCGGGTTGCGAGGTATACAGGCTTTGAGCGGTGGCAGAGACGTTGAGGTCGTGGTGGGCCACTTCCCAAATATAGCGCAGTTGCTGAAGTTTCATTTGTGGACCAAAGAGACCTAGAGTGAACGACCAGACTAAGGTTTCTGCATAAAAAACTCAGACTACCATAGTTTCAGATATATCAGATGCAGCGATCTCAGACCGCGAGCCGCGCTTCACGCTAGCTTCTATTGATCACGCCGCTGGGGACATGACCGGCAGGCACATGCTCAGAAGCCGATTCGATGTGGCCCAGCTGATCGTCGAAGAAGATGTCCGCACCAAAAGATTGCAGAAACAGGGCCTTGTCCATACCCCCAAGAAACAGGCTCTCGTCGAGGCGGATGTTCCAGGCTCGTAAGGTGCGAATCACCCGCTCATGCGCCGGGGCGCTGCGCGCGGTCACCAGCGCCGTTCGCAAAGCCTGGGCGCCATCAGGCAGTTCGGTTTGCAGGCGATGCAGCGCCGCCAGAAAATTCTTAAACGGACCACCCGCGAGCGGTTGACGAGCTGCCGCCTGTTCCTCGGCGCTGAACGCCTCAAGACCCCGTTCCTGATAGATCCGCTCTGCTTCATCGGAAAACAACACAGCGTCACCGTCAAAGGCGATGCGCAATTCGCCCACGTCAGACTCCTGAGAGTCGCCAGTGCCCTCTTCATGGCTGTTTGGGCCCAGCAACGTCGCTGCAGCAACGCCGGCATCAAGCGCCTGACGAACATCGTCGCCGTTTAGCGACAGGAACAAATCACAGCCAAATGCCTGAACGTAGCGATACGGTGATTCTCCGCCGCTGAACGCCGCCCGTTTGATACTCAGATCGTAGGCGGCGATGGAATTGAAAATACGTAGACCGGTGTCCGCGGAATTTCGCGACAACAATATGACTTCTACATAAGGT
>CAZFIA010000251.1:0-3920 GCA_964519335.1 uncultured Pseudomonadales bacterium | reverse complement strand
TGCGGGCAACCGATGCCTGGAACTGGCCGGGGTTACCAGCGACCAACTTGCGCACGTTGATCTGTACTCCTGCTTTCCGGTGGCGGTGCAGGTGGCCGCTCAAGAGCTTGGGCTTAGCCATCGTACCCCGTTGACGGTTACCGGCGGCCTGACCTTTGCGGGAGGCCCCCTCAACAACTATGTGATGCATTCCGTCGCTACATCGGTTGATCTGGCGCGTCGCGAACCCGGCAGCAAGAACCTGGTCACCGCCAACGGCGGCTTTCTCACCAAGCACGCCTTTGGGGTGTATTCGTCTGAGGCGCCCGCGCAGGCGTTCCGCCACGAAGACCTCCAGCCAAAGGTCGATGCAGAGCCCACCCGCGACGTGGTGGAAGACTTTAAAGGCAGCGCCACGGTAGAAACTTACACCGTGATGTATGACGGTGAAGGACCCAAAACCGGCCATATCGCGGGGCTCACTGCCGATGGCGCGCGGGTCTGGGGCAGCGTCCATGACAAAGACCAGGTAAAAGAGCTCGAAGCTTCGGGTCTTGAGGGCGCGGTGATCGGCAATCCGGTGACCATCGCAAAGCAGGTCGCGGTCCTCGGCTGATTGGGTCCGACATGGTCTCTGGGGCCCTGCGGGTCTATCTCCGCACGATCTAGAAACAGTCGATATTAAATTTATATTAAATATCAATTACTTATGGTGATTATTTAAGTATTGATTTAGATAAATAAAGTGGTTACATTCTCCGCCGTCAGTGAAAGCTGACCGTCTGACAGACGTCAGGCGGGTCGGTTACCGCCAATAAGGGTAGCCACCAGCACGGCCAGGACAGCCGTTTTCCGGGAGCGCCAAATTAGGTCTCCCGGGTTTATCAACTGTCCTGAAACGTGCACTGATTGAAAAGTGTTTCCGCTTTGGAGAACAGTGATGGCCCAGACGCTCCTCAAACAACGCCCTGCCGGCAAGCTCAATGCGACGCAACGATCGACTATTGAGCGTCCTACCACTGAGCGTCCTACCACTGAAAGGCAAGCCGCCACCGCTCGCGCTGCCACCCTGCTCAAAGAGATCCTCGACTATCAGGAACGGCTGAATCGCTTGGCGGTTCGATCGGGTTCCGATGAGGACTATTTGATCAACGCCTACCGACGTCAGATCGAACGGCGCCAACGCGCGCTTCAAGCCTTGCCCAAACCGTTAGACTCGGCACCAAATCCCTGGCGCTGAGGCAACACTTGCCACGAAAAGCTAAAGCTAACACCACCCTCACCCACGCCCAGCGCGACAGCCTGCCTAACGCCGGCTTCGGTCGTCGCATTGGGGCCATGATCTACGATACGCTGCTGGTCATCGCACTGGTCATGAGCCTATTGCTTATCGCTGTGGCCCTGAGCAACGGCGCTATAGATTCCGCCTATTCGCAACCCTTGACCATTGTTGCCTCCTACGCCTTTTTCGCGTTCTTTTGGCTGCGCAATCGTCAGACCCTGGGCATGCTCGCCTGGCAACTGGAGATTCAACCCAATTCGGTCGCTGGCCCAAATGGCGACCCTGTTATACCGCCGCTTACGGTGACCATGATTACACTGCGCTTTGTCGGGGCTTGCGCAGGGGCCATTGCCCTGGGTCTGGGCTATCTGTGGATGCTCTTTGATGCGCAAAATCGCAGCTGGTCTGATCTGCTATCGGGCACCCGCATCGTTCGCGTGCCTAACCAATTCGCCGAAAGCCAATGAACCCAAGCACCCAGCACAGCGCAATTGGAATCAATACCCCGAGCCACGCTGGCAGCCCATAAACCATCGCCAGCGGCCCGAACAGGTCTTGCAGGTATTTAAACAGCAAGCCCACTACGACACCCACGCTTAGCCGCACACCCAGTCCAGTCTCGCGTAGCGGTCCCAAAATAAAGCTCAGCGCAAGCAAACACAGGCCAAGCACGGCAAAGGGTTGCAGTAACTTTGACCAGAGCGCAAATTCATAGCGCACAGGTGTGAGTCCTTCACGCTGCATGTAATCAACTTGATAAAACAGGTTGTTTAGCGACATGCGAGCCGGCTCAAGTAGCGCCCGGGCACTTAACAACCTGGGGTCTGCGTTGCTGTGCCATTCGTACTCCGGATAGTCCCGAACCTGATTGTGCCCGGCGAGAAAACGCGTTTCACGAACATTCAACAACCGCCATACGTGCAACGTATCATCGCCATCCGATTGCGGCGCATAAACTGCGCGACTGGCATTTCTGATGCTGCGTACAGCATCAGATTCATCTAGCTCATAAATAACGACAGTGCGTAGTTCACCAGATTCAGTAATGCCATCAACATTTACATACAAACCGCCTTCTCGATACCAGTGACCGCCATCGATGTACAACGTATCGCTCGCCGACTGCACCGCCATAGTTTTCAGACTAGTGGCACGCTCCTCCGTAACGGGTGCGACATACTCACCAAGTAAAAAACTGAACAGCAGCAACAGCCCCGCTGGAATACATACCGCCCGAAAAATTCGCCCCGTAGAGTAGCCTGCAGCGCGCATAACAATTAGTTCACTGTGATTCGCAAGCTGTCCCAGCCCCAACAAGGCTCCGATGAAAGCGGCATACGGCAACATCTCATAGGTGCGTCTGGGCAAGGTCAGCGCCACGTACTGCAACGCGGCCGCGGCGCCATAGCCCGCCTCGTCTTCACCCAGCTCATCAATAAGCGTGAACAAACTGACCAGGCCAAGAAACGCAATCAACACAAGCGCTATGCCACCCAGTACATGAATGGTGATGTGCCGCGACAATGTTGGAAAGGCCTGGCTCATCTCAAGTGGCCGCGGGTTGCTGGGCACGCTGAAACAGCCAGTAGCCGAGCCCGGCAAACACCAGATGCACCGGCCACAAACCCACCGCCGACGGCACCCTGGCATCACCTATAGCACCACGCAACAAGGTGAGCGCCAGGTAATAGGCCAGAAACAAACCCATCGCCGGTAGCACCCGGGCAAATCTACCCTGTCGCGGCCGCACCCGGCTTTGTGCAAACGCAAGCACCGTCGCAATCAGCGTCATCAGGGGCAACGCCATCCGCCAATGCAACTCGGCCATCTGCGGCGCCAGGTTCGAGGCCAGCAAGTCTGTGCTCGAAACCGTGCGAATTTTTGCTTCGCGACGCTCGATGGTTGGCGTTTCTATCCGCTGGCTCAGGGTGCCAAATTCCAACACCCGGTAATCTCCCTTGCCCGGTGTGCCCTCATAGCGACGCCCTTGCTGCAGGCGTAAAAATCGGCTGCCCGTGTTCGGATCTTCAAACTGGCTGCCGGTGGCGGCCCAGATCGTGGCGCGACTGCCGTCGTCTCGGCGTTCACCAATGAAGACGTTGCGCAAATTCTGCCGCTCGTCGTCCATCGATTCGGTATAGGTCACTCGCTGACCCCGATACAGTGAGTGAAAGACGCCAGGGGTCAGCGCCTCAAACTCGCGATTCTCGCGCTGACTAATCAGCGTCTTGTCTAGCTTAAGCGCGTAATAGGGCGTCACCAGCAGGCTCATAGCGCCCACAACGCAGGCCACAATCAGCGCACAGGAAAGTGCCCAGATCAGCACCCGGGCGGGCGCAGCCCCGGCAGCGATCAGAACAGTCATCTCGCTATCTGCATACCAGCGCGAAAACGTCAGTAAAACAGCAAGAAACAGAGCAAAAGGCAGTATGAGTTGCAGAAATTCCGGCAACCGAAAGACCAGTAAGGTGAGCAGGATGTCGGCGGAGTATTTGCCCAGTGCCGCGTCCTGAAGATAGCCAATAAAGCGGCCACCAAGACCAATCAGCAGCAGAACCAGCGCGACCACCAGGAACACCCCAATAAGCTCGCGGAATGCGTACCGGGCCGTCACCATACAAGTAGCACCTGCTTTCAATTACCATTGGGCCGAACACAC
>CAZFIA010000250.1:0-3926 GCA_964519335.1 uncultured Pseudomonadales bacterium | reverse complement strand
ACGATGCGCAAATCTATGCCGCCAAGTTCCGGACCAATGACGCGGGCGGCCTCGAATGAACCCAGATGGGCGGCCAGAAAAATACCCGCAGTGTCTTTTTCGACTATGCGCTGGGCTGCATGTCCGCCGACAAATTTGATGGGAATGTCAGCACCCTGTCCTGCGAAGAAGAAGAATCGATCTGCTGCTACCTGAGCGAAACACACAAAGTGCCTAAACACGTCCAGAGCGGTGGCGGACCTGTTGAGTGCGCGACTCAGGTACAGCCGGGAAGACTTGCGTTCCGGACCTCGCACGACAAAGAAATACAGCGCCACCGGATACAGGGCAATGCGAAGTGGCGCCCGACCAACTTTCCCAGCCAGCCACATCAAAAACCTAATGCCACCACTGCTGCCTGCTTCGGGTCGTGCCTGCCATTGGGTAGAGCCTGGCTCAGCCATCGGCGAAGCTCTCGGCTAGTTTCTTCAGTGCCTGAGCCTGAAGTTTGCTGGTTGTGTCTCGAGGGAGCGCATCGATCACGCGTATGGGGCGAGGTACAAACGCCGGATCGAGTTTGCTGGCCAGTGCCTGGCGCAGATTTGCCGGATTAAGGTTCTTGCCCACTACAAAGGCAGCCAGTCGCTCGCCGCCGGGCACACCAAGCGCCTCGGGTTGATAGACCACACCGTCAGTAACACCGGGCAGCGACAAGAGCTCGCTGTTGAGGCGTGCCAGTGACTCGCGCTTCCCGGCAACTTTAACCAGGTCGGACGCGCGGCCAAGGAGCTGCATGCGATTGTTGTCGTCTTTGCCAAATCGGTCGGCGAGGGTAACCGGCGCGTCCAGCAGTGGCGACGACACCTGGAGCTGATCTTCAATTAGATCGAGTTCAAAAATATCGAAAAAGGTCCAGTCGGTAGATTGGTGATGTTCCTGCCGCACCGCAAGCGAGCCAATTTCTGAACAGCCATAGATCTCAAACATGCGGGTGTCGAGATGGCTTTCCACCGCCAGCGCAGTGTCAGGGTTGAGCGGAGCCGTTGCACTTAGGGTGCGGGTTAGCGTGCCCTCAGGTGGTGGTGATTTTAGCAACGCACGCAGGTGCACGGGTGTTGAAACCAGAACGTTGTGGCTCGATTCACCAAAGCTCGTAAGTGCGGCAACCACATCGCCGGGGAAAAAATCAGGGCCGCAGAAGAGTTTGAGTGGCGCAACCGTGGGCAGCAGCATTGCCCACTCAAGACCATACATATGCCAGCTGGGTACGGTGGCAACGAGGCCGTTGAGTGCAGCGCCCGGTTGATCTGTGCTTTGATCGGCGCAGGGGGTGGCCAGTGCCCGCGTGGCTCCCTCGCTTGCACATAGATAACGTGCGTGTGTCGCCCGTCCCGCGCACAGCAGCGCCCAGCTCTTTGGGTGCGCACTAGGTACACCGGTGCTGCCAGAGGTAAAGGCGATGGCCGCAGTGTGGTCAGGGGCGATACGTAGTTCTGCCCGGTTCAGGTCAGTCAGCTCACCGTTTTGCGCCGGAGCAAAGTCGACAAAGCTGTCGCAATGGGTGTCGGGATTGTCTGCGATAACCCTGCACGGCGTATAGGTTTGGCGTAGCGTCGCAATCGATTCAACGCTGCGTTGTGATGGCAGCAAGGTCGTTTGACCGCGAATGGCTGCGGCGAAAAATGCAACGCCAAAGCGGTATCGGTCTGTACACAGGTTAATGAGGTAAGGCGCGTCGGGCAGGGTTTCGGCGCAGTGCGCAACGTCTGCGAGGAACTGAGCGCAGCTTATGCCTTGACCGTTGCGCCAGGCGAGTATGTCAGAGGCTGGTCGAGTGAGCAGTCGCAGGTCTTGTTCAAGCGCTCTGTAGCGCTCTGCGTCAGCCTCAAGAGCGGGCATTGACCTCCTGGGTCACATGCGCCGTGAGATTGCCGAGGGTGGCAAATATTTCTCGGGTACCCTCATCTTCGGCCGATAGCTGCACTTGATATTGCTCGGCGATCGCCACCGCAATCTCGAGTGCATCGATGGAATCTAAGCCCAGGCCGTCGTCTTCGAACATGATGATTGCGGGATCAATCTCTTCGGGCGCGACGTCTTCGAGGTTGAGCACGTCGACAATCAGCTCGGCCATTTTCCGCTCTTCGTTAGACTGGAGCGGCTCTTTGTTGGATTGCCGCGGTGCTTCGGTCGATTCGGTTGCAGTGTTTGATTCAGCCATCTCAGCTTACTTTGGTGGTCTTTGGGCGATTGTCCTGAAAAGGCCCCTGCTTTTCAATCTGCGGTCCTGGCTTCGGGTTCAAACCCTGAAGACGCCCTCTATTTCAAGGTCGAGCTCAGCACGGCAAATGTCGGCCCGGTAGAACGCCGGCAGGGGCCAATCGTTGAAGTGCTCGTGCCAGCAGTCCATCGCTGCCGCTAATCGGTCTGGGTCGCGCAGATAGTAGCGAAGCGCTATGGGCTGCGCTGGCCGCTCCAGAGTGGCAAGCAGCGTCTGGATATTGCGTGCGGTTTCTCTGCTCTGCCCCTGGAGGTTACCTTTATGGCGAGATTCGTGGGCGACGATGCTGGCCGTGCCTGACAGCAACAGGAGTCCTGGCCTGTCTGCGGTGGCTGGGGGTTCGATGAGGGTTGCTCTGGCGAAGGACGGGCTTCGCGGACCATATTCGCGGGGGTAGCTATAGGCGCTGATCTGGCGCGGATTCTCCAGGTGACGAATCTGCAGACCTTGACTCGGAGAGTCTGTTGTCGTGCTTAACATGCATATACGCAGTACACCATCCTGACTGCCGATGCCGGTTGCCGCAGACAATACTGTGGTGCCTAGTGCTTCAGCGCGGCCCCAGCAAAACTGCCGATAACATTCGTTGTCGTCCTTGCCTGCATTGATCTGCGGGATGTAGTTCCAGACGCGTACGAGCCGCGGCTTGTCTAACTTTGAGGCCAGGCCTAACAACTTAAGATACAGATTGTTGGCGAGCGCCTTGATCTGACTCACGTCTTCGATGGCAACTGCGACCTGCAATAGGGCGTAGTCGGGGCCATCGAAACCTGTAATTTCGTCGAATTGCACGGGAACGTTGAGTCCCTGCGTCATCCAGGACTCTGAATCGCTGGGGCGCAGGCACTCAAGATTCATTAACGGCTCGAACGGCTCGGCTTGCGCTGCTGTTTGGGTAGCAGGGCTTGTGGGACCAAAGCATGCCACTGTGCCTGCGGGCTTGTAATCTGCGTCGGTTCGAGCTGAGGGGAGAACGATGTTGATCGGGGCTACTACTGTGTTGCTGTCGTTTGGTCGGCGCGAGTATACCGAATGGCAGCGCCCACGAACTATTCGCAAAGTTGTCTTTGAATTTATTCGTGTTTCTTTGTGGCAACCAACCATTACCGCGATACTGATATGATCGTAAATCGTGTTCCCAGAGCCTAACCGGTTGGCACTAAAGACTTAGGTGATAATTGTCAGAATGGATTGAAAATTGGCTTGAAGATTTAGAAATGATTGCTGCGCTGCTAGCCGTCTATGAATGGTCGTGACTGCAAGGCTTGGCTTTGTTTTACAGGCCAGCTACCGGATTCTTGGCGGCCGTCCGGTGGTGCATCTGTTTGGTCGGCTCACAACGGGCGAAACTTTCCTGGTTCGCGATTCGCAGCAAACCCCGCACTTCTATATTCCGTTTTCTGAGCGTGATCACAGCGCCTTACCGAAAGGCTGCATAGCCGAAAGCTCGCGCCGAACCTTTGCGGGAGGTGCAGTTGCCAGAGTTAACGTACCTGTTCCGCAAGACGCGCCGCCGTTGCGCGACCGATTGCATCAGGCGGGTGTAGCTACCTTCGAGGCCGATGTTCGATTTGCCTCACGCTATCTGATTGATCGCGGCATTCAGGGTGGCTTGAGTATTGACGGCGAAGTATCCGACTCTCCTGGTGTTGACCTGTGCTTCGAT
>CAZFIA010000249.1:0-3949 GCA_964519335.1 uncultured Pseudomonadales bacterium | reverse complement strand
CGCCAGTTGTCGGAATAGCTACGGGTGCCTTCCGCTTGAATCATGAGCATTAGCGTTTCGCCTCGATCAAAGCGTTCAACAACCTGGCTGACCGTATCTTGCTTGCTGCGTCGATCGATAGGCACGCCGCCCCACCAACGCATGACTCCGCCGGCAGGCCCGGTGAACAGTGTATGTTTGCCGAGCCAGTTGATCTCCCAGCCGAGCTTCCAGGCCATCAACTTCATCCAGATGAAGTCCCAATTTGAGGTGTGGGGGGCCGCGATCACCACGCACTGATCCAGCTTGGGGGTAACGCCCTTTACCTGCCAGCCACATAGCCGCAGTACGGCGCTTGCCAAAATTTTCTTCACTCGCTCACCCTACAGCCCGGCGGCGGGGCTGACAAACCTTCTGCAGCCACAGGCTTGCGTGTTCTGGCTCCTCGCGCGACACTCAGTGGCTATGGGACAACTTGTGAATGGCGCCTGGAGTGAAGAGTCTCCGGCAGCACGGCAATCTAAAGACGGTAAATTCGAGCGCGAGGCGAGCCCGCTGCGGCGTGTCGTCGATGCAGACCCGGCCGCTGAGTTTCCGGCCGAGGCGGGTCGCTACCATTTGTACGTGAATGTAGGTTGTCCCTGGGCTTACCGCGCTGTGTTGATGCGTAGGCTCAAGGGACTAGAGAATGTCATCAGCATGTCGTGCACGCAGCCGGGGATGGGACCGGAAGGCTGGACGTTTTTATCTTCCGATGGCGCGAGCAGTGATGATTTCACCCACAAACGTAATCTGCACGAAGTGTACGTTGCCTCAGACGACCACTATACCGGGCGGGTGACAGTGCCGGTTCTGTGGGACAAACAGAGCCAGAGCATTGTGAACAACGAATCCTCGGAAATTATCCGGATGTTCAACTCGGCTTTTAGTAGTTTTACCGACGATAGCATTGACTACTATCCCGCGCATTTGCGGGCCGACATCGACACCATTAACGAACGAGTGTACGAGCGAGTTAACAACGGCGTTTATCGAGCGGGGTTTGCGGGTAGCCAAGCTGCTTACAAGGAAGCCTGTGAGCTTTTGTTTGCTGAGCTTGATTCACTGGACGATCTGCTCGCCAATCAGCGATTTTTAGTAGGCGATCAAATTACCGAAGCCGACTGGCGTTTGTTTTCAACGCTCTTACGTTTTGATCTCGCGTATTATTCGCGATTTCGCTGCAACCTCAAACGAATCGTTGATTACGCCAATCTATGGCCTTACGCGCGTGATCTGTTTCAACAACCGCGGGTGGCAGAAACCATCGACTGGCACGCCTTCAAGGCGATCTACTGGTCGGGAAGCGGAATTATTCCGCTAGGCCCCACCGACGACTGGTCGGCCCCACACGGTAGAGAGCGACTGAACTAGCGCGGCTATCTGCCATGACCCTGCCTCAAATCGACACTGATCTGCTGAAGAATGCGCTTGCAACGCTGAACGAGGCCTTTGCGGAACTCGCAGACGTCGAGGAGCAGTCCGCGGGGTCTGCTGGGCAAGTCCTGCAGGCCACCGCGGTTCGATTGCAGGATAACTACCCATACCACCATCCGAATTACGCGGGCCAAATGCTTAAGCCACCGCACCCGATCGCTCAGCTGGCCTATACGCTGGCACAGTCAGTTAACCCGAATAATCATGCGCTCGATGGCGGTCGTGCATCATCCGCCATGGAAAAAGAGGCGGTAGCGCATATTGCCTCGATGTTTGGTTGGCAAGATCGTCATCTAGGTCATCTGTGCAGCGGCGGTACTGTCGCTAATCTTGAGGCGCTGTGGGTTGCGCGCGAACAGGCGGTGAGCCCTGGCAAAACCTTGTCGAGTGAGTTCAGTCACTACACTCACGCAAGGCTATCAGGCGTGCTGGGTATTCAACATGAATCTGTTGCTGCCGACCATTGCGGCCGCATGGATATCAACGCACTTCGTCGTCGCCTTGACGAGCATGACGTATCCACCGTAGTTGCAACGCTAGGCACTACTTCTTTTGGCGCTATCGACCCGCTGGCACAGATTGTTGAGTTGAAAAAGGAATATTCGTTCAGGCTGCACGTCGACGCCGCGTACGGAGGCTATTTTCAGTTGCTGCCAGAGCTACCAACCGCGGCTGACTTTGCAGCCCTTCAAGCCGCCGACAGTATTGTTGTCGACCCACACAAGCATGGACTGCAACCTTACGGTTGTGGCTGTGTTCTATTTGCCAATCCTGACGATGGCGTGGTTTTCGCGCATGAGTCGCCCTATACCTATTTCACATCAGATGAGCTGCACCTGGGTGAAATCAGTCTGGAGTGCTCGCGACCGGGAGCTGCAGCGGTTGCGCTTTGGGCAACGCAACAAGCGCTGCCCAATGTAGTGAACGGTGCTTTCGCAAGTGACCTCATGCATTCACGAGAAGCCGCCGTGGCTCTGCATCGTTGGCTCGACGTGAGAGAACACTGGTTGCCGCTGGTCTCGCCCGATCTCGACATTGTTGTTTGGATAGTGAAATCGGATAGTTTTAGCCAGGCGAGCCAACGGTCACACTACCTATTCGATAAATTGGCAGAACGCGATATTCACATCGCACTGCTTGAGGTGGATGCCAGGTTCGCGAGCCAAGCCTTGCCAGGGCTCGAACAAGATAGTGATTCGTTAACCTGCTTGCGGGTGTCGTTGATGAAACCCGAGCACAAGGCCTGGCTCAACCATTTTTTCGAACAGTTAGAGAGTGTGCGGGGATCAATCCCAAACCTATGACACAGGAATCAATCATGAATGAACTGGCCTTTTATACGCTTGCTGGTGCACCAAACTCGCCGCGCGATCTGATTGCTGAAGTACAAGACGCCGAGGCAATGGGGTTAGGCGCTTGCTTTATCTCTGAGCGTTTCAATATCAAGGAGGCAGCCACCTTATCTGGCGCCGTCGGTGCGGTGTCGGAGCGCATAGGTATCGCTACGGCAGCAACCAACCACAATACGCGCCACCCGATGGTTACCGCAGCCTATGCTAGCACTATGCACTTTCTTACAGGTGGACGTTTCTCGTTGGGTTTGGGCCGCGGTATTGATGTGTTTTTTGACGCTATGGGCCTGCCGCGAATAAAGACTGCCCAGCTAGAAGACTTCGTTGGCCTCATGCGAAGGCTTTGGCGCGGCGAAACAGTGTTGAATCATAAAGGCCCGGCAGGGGACTACCCGTTTCTGCGGCTGGATAACGCCTTTGATGAGCATATTCCCATTACCTTTACCGCCTTTGGTCCAAATTCACTGGCGTTCGGCGGTCGGGCCTGTGATGCCGTTGTACTGCACACCTTCTTTACAGATGAAACGACTCAGCGTTGCGTTGCAGATGTTAAGAGAGCGGCAGAAATAGCGGGTCGAGATCCCGATAGCGTGCGCGTTTGGTCGTGCTTCGCCACCATTGGCGATCACCTAAGTGAAGACGTTCGACTGAAGAAAACAGTAGGGCGCATGGCCACTTATCTTCAGGCCTATGGAGATTTAATGGTTCGCACCAATAACTGGGACCCGGGGGTGTTGGCTAAATTCAGGGCGGCGCCCATAGTGGCTGAGTTTCCTGGCACCATCGATCAGAAGGCAACAACCAGCGAACTTGAACTCATCGCCGAGCTCATTCCGGAAGAATGGCTGGCAAGTGCAGCTCAGGGCAGCCCTGAGGCTTGTGCGGAGGCAGTACAACATCAGCTGCAGTTAGGTTGTGACGGCGTTATTCTACACGGCGCCTCTCCCGAGCAGCTTAAGCCGATTGTTGGGGCTTATGCAGACAAACGCGATGCCTCAGCATTTAGCCACTTGCCAGCAAATCCGGCGCTCGCGGCTGCAATTACCTCATAACGGGTGCGTTCTAGAAAAAGCAGGAGCTCAAGTGGCTGATCGACTCACAAGCATAACAACAGGTACCGGTGATGACGGAACGACCAGTAT
>CAZFIA010000248.1:0-4129 GCA_964519335.1 uncultured Pseudomonadales bacterium | reverse complement strand
GGGCCGTCACCATACAAGTAGCACCTGCTTTCAATTACCATTGGGCCGAACACACATCGGCGATCTGTATTATGAAGTATTCCGTAAAGTCCGGCAGCCTCGCAAAGCAACGCACCGACTGCGTAGTTGTGAGCCTTGCCCAGGCCAAAGCACTGGCAAAAGAACTCAAGGTGACAGCAGCCGCCTCCCTGGCGCTGGCAGACTTTACTGATAAGCCCGGCAAAACAACTTCCCTGGTGCTGACCAAGACCATCAAGCGCGCCCTGGTGGTTGGCGGCGCCTCTGGCAAGACCAGCACCGCGGATTTCCACAAGATGCTCAAGGCAGCGAGTGCGGCTTTGGTGGCTATGCCGGGCAAAAACGCAGTTTGGGCCCTCACTAGCCTGAAGCTCGACGGCAAAGCGGCTGATCTGGGTTTCCAAGCCCGCAACGCGTTGTCTGTCCTCAGCACCGCCTTCTATAGCTTTGATGCGCAAAAGAAAGACGCACCCAAGCCCGGCATCAAGAGCATTGGCGTGTTGGCAGAGACCAAGGGCGCAGCGACCGTCCGCACTGCGGTATCTAGAGCTCAAGCGCTCGATACCGGCATGGCCCTGTCGCGCGATCTGGGCAACACGCCACCCAACATCTGTAACCCCACCTACCTGCTGCGCGAATCGCGCAAACTGGCCAAGTCCGCAAAAGTCACTGTTAAGAGTCTCGACGAAAAAGAAATGCTGCGGCTCGGTATGGGCGCATTCATGTCAGTGTCCCAGGGCAGCGACACACCCGGAAAAATGATCATCATTACGTACAAGGGCGGCAAGGCCAAAGAGGCGCCGCACGTTCTGGTAGGCAAAGGCATTACTTTCGACACTGGCGGCATCAGTTTGAAGCCAGGGCCCGCCATGGACGAAATGAAGTTTGATATGTGCGGGGCAGCAAGCGTTATTGGCGCTACCCGCGCCGTTATCGACGCAGGTCTCAAGATCAATCTGGTCACTATTGTGGCTGCTGCCGAAAACATGCCGTCGGGCAATGCCTCGCGGCCAGGTGATGTGGTTTCCACCATGTCGGGGCAAACGGTTGAAATTCTGAACACTGATGCCGAAGGCCGGCTCGTCTTGTGTGACGCCCTCACCTACGCCGAGCGCTACAAGCCAAAGTCTGTGGTAGATGTTGCCACCCTCACCGGTGCCGTCGTCGTCGCCCTCGGTTCGCACGCGGCAGCCGTGTACAGCAACAACGACAAACTGTCGCAAGAGCTTATTGACGCGGGCAACTATATCCACGACCGGGTCTGGCCCATGCCAGTGTGGGACGACTACCAGAGCCAGTTGCGCTCAAACTTTGCCGATATGGCCAATATCGGCGGTCGGGAAGCCGGCTCAGTTACTGCCGCCTGTTTTCTCGCCCGGTTTGCCAAGGCGTACCCCTGGGCACACCTCGATATCGCTGGTGTGGGTTATCACAGTGGCGCCCGAAAGGGTGCCAGCGGCCGGCCGGTACCGATGCTGTTCCAATACCTGCTCGAACAAGCGTGACCCGGGTAGACTTCTATCTTCTTGAAGACGTCAGCATAATCGCTGCGGCACGCTTCGCCTGCCGTCTAACGCATAAAGCCGTGCTCGGAGGATCCAGGGTCTACCTGCACTCAAACGATGAGCAACATGCACAGGAGCTCGATACCCTGATGTGGGACTACCCGCGCCAACAGTTTTTAGGCCACGAGATGATGAACAGCGAAAATGTTCGGCCCCTTACTCCCGTGCTGATTGGCTGGGGAGAGGAGCCCCGGGGGGATGAAGTTCTGATCAACCTCGCAGATGAGGTGCCGAAGTTTATCGGCCGGTTTGAGCGCGTCGCTGAGATCATTGTGGGTGAGCGCAAAGATGATGGCCGCGAGCGCTACAAATTTTACCGTGATTGCGGTTACCCTCTGCATCACCATGAACTGACTAACTGGGAAGAAGCCTGAGACGCAAATGAAAAGCAGTACAGACAAGTCGAATGGTTTGATGGGTGATTTAGAGTCCATCAAGGCGCTGCTGGAAGAGGATGAGTTAGAGGCGATTCCGGAGACCCTGTCCGAGGCGCTGAATCCGCTTCCTCCCAAAGAGGCTCATGATGAGCCTGCCGAAGACGCGGTGCTAAAAGAATCGGAGCTAGAAGACACTGAGCTCGCCGAGCTCAATGATGCACTCGATGCTGAAGCCATCGACTCCTCCATCGACGGAGACCTGCCTGCAGTAAAGGAACCGCTGAAAGCTTTTGACCCAGCAACTGGTTTGAGCGAACCGGTTGTCGCACCAAAAATCCCGTCGAATCTTGAAGAGTTATTGGGTGAAGAATTTCATGAAGCAACAGCCGAGGTCATGCAGCGTGCTCGCGGGCTCATCAACCAGCACGCTAACCGCTGGTCACCACAACAAACTGACGAGCTGGCCGATGCACTGCGGGTGCGCATAGACGCAGCCGTAGCAGGGTGGATCAAAACCTCGTTGGATGCCCACGCACTAGAACTGCAGCAACGATTGCTCAACGCCGTGCGCGACGAACTTGCTCGTCATCTCGAGGCTTTTGAGCACTCCTCAGAGTAACTTATGGACAATCAATTTGATCCCAACGCGATAGAGCAATCGCAGTATCAGTCGTGGGAAGACGCCGGCCACTTCAAACCTTCTGGCAACGGCACCCCCTATACCATCGTAATCCCGCCGCCGAATGTCACCGGCAGCCTGCACATGGGACACGCGTTTCAGCACACCCTAATGGACTCACTCATTCGCTATCAGCGTATGCGCGGAGCAGACACTCTGTGGCAAATGGGTACCGACCACGCCGGTATCTCAACCCAGATGCTCGTTGAGAGACAGCTCAACGCCGAAGGCAAAACCAAAGACGATATTGGTCGTGAGGCGTTCATTGAGCGCGTATGGGATTGGAAAGCCGAGTCGGGCGGCAACATCTCTCAGCAATTGCGCCGCATGGGTTCCTCGCTCGACTGGTCGCGCGAACGCTTTACCCTCGACGACGACTACGCCGAAGCTGTGCTCGAGGTGTTCGTAAGGCTTTACGATGAAGACCTGATCTATAGAGGCCAACGGCTGGTTAACTGGGATCCAGAACTAGGCACAGCCATCTCGGATCTCGAAGTAAACAACGAGGAAGAAAAAGGTCACCTGTGGCATTTCCGTTATCCGTTGTGCGACGGCGCTACCACTAAAGAAGGCGAAGCTTTTTTGGTGGTTGCAACCACGCGACCGGAGACCATGCTTGGCGACACCGCGGTGGCCGTGCACCCCGACGATGAACGCTACGCCGAACTTGTCGGCAAAGAGATAGAGTTGCCGCTGGTTGGCCGCCGCATCCCTGTCATTGCCGATAGCTATGTTGACGCCGAATTTGGCACCGGCTGCGTAAAGATCACGCCGGCGCACGACTTTAACGATAACGAGATGGGCGCTCGACACAGCTTGCCGCAGATCAATGTTTTCACTGACAAAGCCTGCATCAATGACAACGCGCCGGCTGCTTATAGGGGCATGGATCGTTTTGATGCACGCAAACAGATTGTCGCTGATCTCGATGCACTGAAACTGCTCGACAAAGTGGTTGATCACAAGCTGCAGGTACCGCGCGCCGATCGCTCCGGCGCCATTGTCGAGCCTTACCTCACCGATCAATGGTTCGTAAAAATCCAGCCGCTGGCCGACCCCGCGATTAAAGCCGTAGAAAATGGCTCCATCGAATTTGTGCCCAAACAGTACGAGAACACTTATTTCGCCTGGATGCGCGACATTCGCGACTGGACGATTAGTCGCCAACAATGGTGGGGCCATCGCATTCCTGCCTGGTACGACGATCAAGGCAACATCTATGTCGCCAAAACCGAATCAGCCGCTCGCAGTAAATACAAACTGGCAGATGATCTAGCGCTACGCCAGGAAACCGACGTGCTCGAAACCTGGTTTTCATCCTCACTGTGGACCTTTGCGACACTGGGCTGGCCCGAAGAGACCCCTGAGCTTGCGAAGTACCACCCTACCGATGTACTGGTGACCGGCCACGACATCATCTTCTTCTGGGTAGCGCGCATGATCATGATGACGCTGCACTTTACCGGCGAAGTGCCTTTCAAGAAGGTGTA
>CAZFIA010000247.1:0-4155 GCA_964519335.1 uncultured Pseudomonadales bacterium | reverse complement strand
CCAGCTCCAACACCACCACCGGCTCCGTCGGGCGTGGATATTGTGGTATGGGCCAATGATGGTGGCGACAAGGTTGTCAAAGAAGAAACTCGTACGACCAGCGGTGCTGACCTTACAAACGCTGTGTGGGACGGCAGGCGTATCAGCACCTTTGGTGCTCGTAACGAAGTCGTTTCCTTTAATGTTGTGGTCGAAAATGTCGGCCCAGATTTGCCGGCAGTCGCGGTAGATTTCTCCTCGCTTGCGAACGGCAATTTCTCACTAACAACGACCAATACGTCTTCCGCAGATTTATTCGATTGGACCGAGCGACCTATCGAAGTATTTGCAGTGCACTATCTGCGGATTCACGGGCTGTCTCGCATCGGCTATGAGCACTATGATGAAACACACATACCTGAAGAACTGCGTCGGCCATTCGAGAATTTCCAACCTCTGGGCGCAGCGGTAGGTAGCGGCGGTTGGGAAGATCGCCAAAACCACGATAAGTCTTACCCGGATATTGCAGAGCCCATGGAAGTTCGTGGCTTTATTCCTGTTGCAAGCGGCAACTCGCAGAGCTTCTGGGTCGATGTGTATATCCCCAAGAATGCTCCCGTTGGCGTTATGAGTGGTTCACTGGCAGTCCACGTAAGCGGTGCTGTGGAGCGAATAATTCCAGTTGAAATCGAAGTGGTCGATATCACGCTGCCTGATGAACGTGAGTCTCGCACCATGGTGCACATGGCTGGCAATCAGGTTATTGAACGTTATTTCCTTGGTATTTCTGACGCAGTCATTCCCAGCTCAGATGACGCCCGTTATCGTCGAATCGTAGACAATCACTTCAAAATGGCCTGGCGTCACGGTCTGTCGATGACTGATCTCAACGAGCTAGTTCCTGACAAGGTATTGCCTGCGAATCAGCCTAACGAAGATTGGGAACGCCGGCTTACTGGCGGTCTGTACACGGCAGCCAATGGCTATGACGGCCCTGGTCAGGGCGATGCGCACGATATATTCAGCATCGGCAGTTACGGTAACTGGTCTGGCTGGTGGGGTCTGCGCCGCTTCGACCCAGAACAAACCGACGTATTTGATCCCGCTGCGCCCCTGTCTGAGCTGCGCAGCGAACTCGAGGTACGCACCGATGCCTGGGAAACCTGGTTCCAGAATAATGCACCTGATACAACGCGCTTCTTGTACGTAGATGACGAACCGATGGTGTCGCATATCACCTCAGGACCGCGTTTGCCTGTGGAGTACGCAAACCTCGTAAGTCAGTTCGTTGCAGAGAATCCGGGTCCAGGCGGCAATCTCGATACCTTCGTTACTGCGTCACCGCTCGACCACGATACTGCGTTACCTATAACCAACATTCTCGGTACCGTCATCGCACAAGGACCGACCGAACCTTGGAACCAGGCAACGGCTGCGCTCAATGCCGACCCGAACCGTCGCTACTTTATGTACAACGGACGCCGTCCAGCGTCGGGTAGTTTTTCTACCGACGACGACGGTGTCGCACTTCGCGAGTTGCCCTGGGGACAGTACAAGAAGGGTATTTCGCGCTGGTTCTACTGGCATGCCAACTACTACAACAACTTCCTTGGTGGCCCGGCAGTTCGGGACCTGTCTGAAGTAGGTACTGAGGGAGCATCCTTTCGCATTGGCACTCGCACCAATGTGTTCAAGAGCGCCCATACCTTTGGTAGCCATGATTACTTTAACCCTGTCATCGGGGAGACCGGAGTCTTCAACTACTCGAATGGGGACGGCGTGCTCATGTACCCCGGTACTGACAAAGTGTTCCCCGCAGAAGATCGTGGTCTTGACGGCCCTATCGCCTCTCTGCGGATGAAGCACTGGCGTCGAGGTATTCAGGATGTGAAGTACATTACGCTTGCCATGCAGGCCGACCCCGTGGCAACTCAGGCTGTGATCGACGAAATGGTGCCGATAGTTATGTGGGAGCTGGGTGTCACGGATCCCAACGATCCGACTTTTGTACTCGCACCCCCTAGCTGGTCAACCGATCCTGATGATTGGGAAGGGGCGCGTGCCCGGCTGATCAACATCATCCTGGGTTCTGAGGTGATTACGCCACCGGGCGGCTAAGCGTCTGGTAAATGGGCCAGATGCTCTATCTGGCCCCCTTGCCTAAAATTGGCTCAGGGTCTAACTTCTAATAGAACAATTAGGAGAGAGCATGGGCCAGGCCATATCCATTAACGAGAACGTGCTGTTGCTAACTGACGACGGACCGCGGCTGAAAGGCTCGGTGTGTAACGATTGTGGTACCCACGTGTTTCCTGCCGCAACAGGCTGCTCAAAGTGTACGGGCACCTCGATGTCGGAAGCCATGCTTGGTACCGAAGGCAAGTTGTGGGCCTGGACCGTACAGGGTTTTCCGCCCAAGGCGCCGCCCTATCTTGGCGAAACCGATCCAGCGAAGTTTCGCCCCTACGGCGTCGGTTACGTCGACATCAAAGATCAGCTTAAGATCGAGGCCAGGCTCACCGAGAGCGATTCCAAAGTACTTAAGAGTGGGATGCCTATGCGTCTTACCACGGTACCCATCGCCAAAGACGACGACGGTAACGACATTCACACGTTTGCCTTCGAGCCAGCGTAAAAAAAGCCAGTTTGAACATGCCGGGTTTGACCAAGAACCCACAAACACTGCAGAGAGATTTAATTCGGGATAAGAGGATTTTCAGATGTCAGATGTAGCAATTGTCGGAATAGGGATGCATGAGTTTGGTCGCCACGAAGGGGTGAGCGGCATGGAGCAGGGTGCTATTGCCGTACGCCGCGCGTTGAAGGATGCAGACATTAAGTGGGACGACGTTGAGTTTGCCTATGGTGGCAGTGCCGCGGCAGGCTCGCCCGATCACATGGTGAAAATGCTTGGCTTGACGGGTCTGCAGTTTATTAACGTTTCGAACGGCTGTGCTACGGGGGGATCGGCACTGTCTTCCGCCTACAACGCCATTCGCTCAGGTGCGTATGAACTGGGGATGGCGATTGGCTTCGATAAGCACCCGCGTGGGGCGTTTAACCCCTCAGGCCCTGAGGGCGAAGGTCGAGACTGGTACGGCGGTAGCGGCATGGCGCTCACAACTCAGTTCTTCGGCATGAAGATCAACCACTATATGGAAACCCATGGCATTACAGACCGAACGCTTGCTCGCGTTGCGGCCAAGGCATTTCGTAATGGCGAGAAAAACCCAATGGCTTGGCGTCGCAAGCCGCTGTCTGAAGATGAGATTTTGCAGGCACAAATGCTGTCTTACCCGCTTACCCAGTACATGTTTTGTAACCCGGGCGAGGGGGGCGTTGCTCTGGTCATGTGCAAAGCCGACGTTGCGCACAAGTATTCAAAGAATCCAATCTTCCTGCGTGCATCGGTTGTGCGGTCGCGTCGTTTTGGCAGCTTTGAGGTAACGGCGCCTTCGCTTGCTACAGAACACAATGGCGGGCCTACCATTGATGCGGCAAAGGCCGCGTTTGAAATTGCTGGCATTGGACCTGACGACATTGATGTTGCCCAGCTTCAGGATACCGAGAGTGGTGCCGAGGTTATGCACATGGCTGAGAACGGCTTTTGTGAGCACGGCGAACAAGAAGCAATGCTCGCTAATGGCGATACCGAAATAGACGGTCGTTTGCCGGTGAATACAGATGGCGGTTGCCTGGCCAACGGTGAACCGATTGGCGCATCAGGTCTACGTCAGGTTTACGAGAACGTGGTTCAATTGCGGGGTGACGCTGGTGTGCGTCAGGTACCGAATGATCCCAAGGTGGCCTACACCCATGTGTACGGCGCACCCGGAATCAGCGGCGTTACTATTCTTACTAAGTAAGACCTAAGTAAGAGTTGAAGTAACGCCCTGTCTTGGTCGACCTAATCTTCGGTGGCGAGTAGGTCTAGGAAGGAAACCACGTTGGTGAACAAGATGCCATTTGGGTCTAGTACCGCGGGATGTCCTTGGCCGCCCGTAACTACGGACGTGAGCACAGCGTCGTTGCCTGGAGTCGCATTCAAGTAGCCTACCAGCGCTGCAAAGTTCGTGTCCCCGGCGCCGGGTGTGAAATCAGGCACAAATACAAGTCCTGAAGACACGGCAGTGCCGCCTGCGACGTGACATTCGGTGCAGGTGTTCTGCAGTACGT
>CAZFIA010000246.1:0-4189 GCA_964519335.1 uncultured Pseudomonadales bacterium | reverse complement strand
CCGCTGGCGTCAAGAATACCGCATAATTTTCACTGGGATCGAATCCTGCCACCCGATAAATTGATCCCCCCAGCGAATAGGAGACCCAATTGACTCATAGCCTAGAAGAGATGCGCCAAATGCTCACCACCATGGCCACGATGCAAGAGGAGCACAATCAGCAGGTGCACCCCCACTGGCGAACCCAGGGCTATGAGTATTATCGGGCGATTTGGGTGGAGTGTGCCGAGCTCTTGGATCATTACGGTTGGAAGTGGTGGAAGCACCAAGCACCAGATCTTGAGCAATCCAGGCTCGAGCTTGTGGATATCTGGCACTTTGGGTTGTCGGAGCTGATTCGCGACAACATCGAGCTGGATGGCGCCCTTGAAGCCTTTGCCGCCTTACCCGACCGACCTACCTCACCCGGGCAGACAAGTGGCCAAATTGGCGATGCCGAGGGCTTTCGTGAGGCCGTAGAAATGCTGGCTGTCCAGTCGCTCGCGGACAAGGCGTTTCCCTTAGCCGCGTTTGTTGCTGCACTTCGTGCGTTGCCTGTTAGCTTTCAGGAGCTGTTTGAACTCTATATTGGCAAGAACGTGCTTAACCGGTTCCGGCAGAGCCATGGCTACAAAGAAGGCACCTATAAAAAAATGTGGCAGGGACGTGAAGACAACGAACATTTGATGGAAGTGCTGGCCGAGGTGCAGGTGTCTGCGCCAGAGTATGTGACGCGACTTTATTCGGGTCTTGAAGCCAGATACCCTAGCTAAAGTGGAGACATATATTCCAATAAAATCAGATAGTTACAACCTTTTATTCATTAGAAAATTGTATGCGTGACTCCAACCAGGCATCGCCCTTTCGAAAAGAGATGCGCGGGCTTGAGCAGAACGGTATTACCCGGCTCGCTTTTCCTCGCATAGACGACCCCAGCGTGATTGCGCTCTGGTTTGGTGAAGGCGATATGCCAACACCCGCTTTCATCCGTGATGCCGCGGTGGCAGCGCTAAACGAAGGCGAAACCTTCTACACCCACACGCGTGGTCACCCTTCTCTGCGCATGGCAATTCAGCGTTACCTGCAGCGGTTATATAGCGTAGACATCGATGAGTCGCGCATCACGGTGCCCGGCGCATCCATGTCTGCGATCACCATCGCGGCTCAAACCGCTCTTACTGCCAAAGACCACGCGATAATCATTGGCCCGGCGTGGCCTAACATTGGACTTACCTATCGCTTAACGGGAGCTGCCGTCACCGAAGTGGCGCAGACGCTAGACGAAACCGGCTGGACCCTGGATATGAATCGCGTGCGGGATGCCGTTAGGTCCAATACGCGCTCTCTGTTTGTTAACTCACCCTGTAACCCGACCGGTTGGATCATGCCGGCTGAGCAGCAAATTGAGTTACTTACTCTATGCCGTGAGAAAAATATTCTGCTTATTGCTGATGAGGTTTATCACCGCACGGTATTTGAGGCTGAATGTGCGCCTTCGTTTCTAAGTCATGCCGATCCCGCCGACCCCGTAGTCGTTGTAAACGGATTTTCCAAAGCCTGGGCGATGACCGGCTGGCGCGTGGGCTGGCTTGTTGCTCCCGCGGGTTATGAAACCCAATGGACAACACTCTCAGAATTTTTCAATACGGGTGCGACGGTGTTCGCGCAGTTGGGTGGCGTCGCAGCGCTTGAAGAAGGTGAAGCGTTTATCGCGAGCCTGCAGCGGCAGTATGCGGCAGGCAGAGCAATGGTAATGGATACCCTGGGTGCGCACCCCGCGATTACCCTTCCACAACCTGAAGGGGCGTTCTATGCGTTTCCGAGTGTTGCCGGCCTCACCGATAGCATGGCGTTTGTGCAGGGAGTGCTCGATGAAGAGGATGTTGGGTTGGCACCGGGATATACCTTTGGGCCGGGCAACGACAGCTTTTTTCGTTTGTGCTTCGCACAGTCGCTCGATCGATTAGAAGAGGGGCTCGAGAGAATTGTTCGATACCTTGATCGACACCACGGCGTATAAGTTTGGTTTTCGGTTTTAGTTGGGGCGGAGCGTTCGCCGCACCAACAGCAAATGGGCATCGATCCCAAAGTTATCGCTGGCCAGATTAAGATTGGAGTAGTGCATGCGTTGATACGCGACCTCCCATCGGCCAACCTTCACGCCAACGGCGCCGCGATCTTCGAACTGGAAGAAGGAGCCGAGCGGGCGACTGCGTAGTTTGCCAG
The DNA here is from genome assembly GCA_964519335.1 of uncultured Pseudomonadales bacterium. Taxonomy (GTDB): domain Bacteria; phylum Pseudomonadota; class Gammaproteobacteria; order Pseudomonadales; family Azotimanducaceae; genus JALZVT01. The sequence continues at coordinate 1,984 of CAZFIA010000246.1, read as the reverse complement.
TTCGAAACTCGCGGTCTGACATGAAACTCAGGCCGGCTCCCAGGTCCATAAAGGGCTGAACGGCGGCGTTACCGTTTTCGCCGAGAGTAAATTGCAGCCGGAACACCGGCGCAACGGCCAAATTCCATAGATAAGCGGTACCGTCGTCCGCAGGCACATGGTCGACGTCGTTTTCGAACAGGGCAACACTTGCTTCCCAATAACCGGTGAGGTGGGCGCGACCACCCTCGAACCAGCGACGTTTCCAGGGCTTGGTGGCTGACACTCGAAAGGCGTTCGAGCCATCTGAGCTTGGACCTCCTGCTGCACTGATCAGCCAATCGCGATTCGTGAGTTCTGCGGCGCTTGCGTATCCTGGATGCCCAAGCTGCAAGGCAGCGAGCGCCAGCATGATCGCTGCAAACCTGATATGCCAAACAGAAACCGGCCTGTTAGACCGAAAGCAGGAGCGCTGAATACTGTGCATCGGATGTCCTGCAGTGGGCTGTGGATAAGGTCTTCTGAGAAAGAGCCGGCGCAGTTAAACCGATCTCATGACAAATCTCAAAGAAACCGCGAAGATAGAGCGCAATAGTATCAACCATGGGCTAACGGTCGTGAGCAACCCCACCAGTTCTTCAGAATCCTCGGACAATCCTTCCGTTCCTGATGGAATTAACTTTGAGAAAGTGAGCGCCTGGTTGCAGGAAAACGTTAGCGGGCTCAAGACACCGCTTGAGTTCAGCCTGATTGCGGGTGGCCATTCTAATCTCACCTATAAGTGTCTAGACGCGGAGGGTGCGGCCTATGTACTTCGACGGCCCCCCTTAGGTCACGTGTTAGAGAGTGCCCATGACATGGGGCGGGAGCACAAGATTGTTTCTGCGTTGCAAGGCTCTAAGGTACCGGTGGCCGAAATCTGCGGGCTGTGCAAAGACGTATCTGTTAACGAAGCGCCTTTTTATGTGATGCGTTTTGTAGAGGGCGTGGTGTTTAACGCGGCCGAAGATACCGAGCCATTCTCGGTAAGCGCCCGGGGCAATATTGCTCACCACGTTGTTGAAATTCTGGCTGACCTGCATGCCATTAACCCTGATGAGGTTGGGCTCGGTGATCTTGGCCGCAAAGAAGCCTACATCGCTCGTCAACTAAAACGCTGGACAAAACAGTGGGAAGCGACCAAGACGGAACCCGTCCCCGAGATGGAGGAGTGCGCCCGGCGGTTGGCCGAGCTACCGGAACAAGTTGGAGCCAGCATCGTTCACGGTGACTATCGCGTGGGCAACATGATCTTCGAGGGGGATAGGGTGCAGGCGGTACTCGACTGGGAACTTTGCACGCTTGGCGATCCGCTCGCCGATGTGGGTTACCTATTGAACTCCTGGATTCAACCGGGCGAAGAGGGCGGTGATGAACACCCCATTGGATCTGGTGGATTCTTAACCCGCGAACTTATTGCCGATGCCTATGCCGACCGCACGGGGCGAGATGTCAGCCAGATAAACTACTACCGAGCCTTTCAGCATTGGCGCCTGGCCGCGATCACGCAGGGGGTCTACAAGCGTTATTTGGTTGGTGCTATGGGCGATAGCAATGATGTTGATCTGCAAGCGTACAAAGAAGGCGTGGTAACCAAGGCAACCGCTGCCCTCGAATTGCTCTAGAGCCCCGACAAACTCCCTAGTGAGTTTCCATCCTGATCCACCGCCTCGATGCGCTGCCAGCCGGCGTTGGGAACACTAACAACCAGACAAGGATGGGTGTTCACTAGCGGATGCGACTTCTGCGGATCAGGCGCGGTCCAGTGCACGGGTATTTCGAGCCCCTGGCCTTCACCCTCTGGGCCTTCAACACTTTTAACTTCAACAATTAGGGCCTGATCGGCCAGGTGCAGCTCAAAGCCGCGGGTGGGCTGTACCCCCTTGGAAAGGGCGACAAATAGCGGTAATTCGGCATCCGGCTCTGCTTGATCTGCGGTACCAGGGAGAGTGTCTTGCAGCAAGTG
>CAZFIA010000245.1:0-4228 GCA_964519335.1 uncultured Pseudomonadales bacterium | reverse complement strand
TTTTGGTAACAGATGCGGCATGGGCGCCAATCAGGAATCCATCGGGTGCATCAGAGAAGTAGCCGATGAGCACTCGATCGAAGTCGGCCTCTTCATGAACTTGCGCGGTGTGTGCGATGACACTGGGATCAAGTGGCGGCCCTTCGGCGGGGATCAACTCAGAGGCCACCCGAGGAGCAATCCAACCAATCATTTCTACCGGCACAGTGTCGTCTCCGTTGGTAGTAGGTTGGAGCAGTCTAAGTCATAGAAGCCGGTTTGCGTAAGCTAAACGTTGCTACCCGCCGGTTTGGTTCAGCCTAAAGCTCCCCTTAAGAAATTGACCCATGCGCTAAGATGGTAACCTCGGGCTCAGAGGTATAGAACCAGCACGAGTTTACCGAAGACTCCAGTTCTTAAGGTGGAACACTCAGGGTTTCAAATAGAGGCAGACATCGTGAATTCCCCGACCCATAGCCTCATCGCCCTTGCCCTGCTTTCAAAGCAAAACCAATCACGGCGAAATTGGGTCATCTTCTTAGGCTCCATTATTCCCGACGCGGTTATCTATCTCTGGGCACCCTATCAGGCCTATATCAGGCAGCGAGAGTGGTCAGAAATATGGAACACCCTGTACTTCGAAGCCCCTATGCAGAATCTCATCGCCTATGTGAACTCAGCGCCCATCTACGCAGCACTTGGAATCACAGGGTATCTTTACAAGGACAAACTAGGGGGCTTGTTTTGTTTGCTGTTCTCGCTTGCCGCACTTTTACACATCGCGTTTGACCTACCCTTCCACAACCACGACGCCTACCGACACTTCTGGCCATTCTCTGACTGGCGGTTCTACTCACCACTTTCTTATTACGAAACGGAGCATCACGCGCAGTGGGTCAGCTTGTTAGAGGCAAGCATTGCCGCAGTTTGTATGGCGACATTGTGGCGTCGATTCAGCGGGCCGTGGGTGAAGATTATCTTGAGTGGTTTGGCGCTACTGTATGTCTTCGTCCAATTTGCAATGATCACCAACACGCTTGGCGTGATCTAGGATTTAGCAGGACGCTGCCGCCCTAGCGACTAGCTCTTCCCTGACGCTGATGTTCACTTTCATCACGAATCGCCTTGAATTCAGACCCTGGCATCCATAAGGGCCAACGCTCTGAGTTACCAAGGTCTTGCGTAATTGTCAGAAACAATTCTATGTCCTGCACCGCCCCGCTCAGATCCCAATCCGAATCCCACTCGTCACAGGTTTGGTGGTAGCAATTGCCAATATAGGTCTTGATCCACTGATCGCCAGCTTCACGGCCACCGTCAACCAAATCGGCGCCACCTGCAATACCCATGAGTAACAACACAGGCACTCCGACACGAGCCATAGAAAAATGATCGGCACGAAAGAACAGGCCGTTCTCGGGCAAAGACTCAGGTGTGAGTGTACGGCCCTGTAGTTTTGCGGCGGCAGCTAGATCTTTCTCAAGGTCACTTTGACCTTCTCCAACCAGTATGACGTCTTTTGCCAGCCCCGCTGTCTGCAAAATATCGAGCGTCAAATTCGCCACCGTTTTTTCAACCGGATAAACGGGATTGGCCGCATACGCTGCTGAACCCAGCAACCCACTTTCTTCTGCTGTCCAAACCGCAATGACAACACTACGTTCAAGCGGCGGCTGATTTCTTAATACCCGCGCAATCTCCATTATGCCTGCGGTGCCCAGAGCGTCGTCGTTCGCGCCCGGTCGCACCGTACGACCTTGCTCATCGGGTTTACCTATTCCATAAGCGTCCCAATGAGCAGACAGCATAATGGTCTCGTCTGCCCTCGACGTTCCTGGCAACAGCGCCAGTACGTTCTGGCTGACAATTTTGTCCATCGATACCGTCAAATCGGCACTCATCGTTGCGGTGCTTATTTCAAATGCCGTGAAATCCGGATTCCGCGCCAAGATCATTTGCTCTTGCAGATCCAATCCAGCTTGAGAAAACACCTTCGCTGCAATATCGCCGTGCATCCAGCCCTGGAGCGTCACGGGTTTTGTAGCGCCTGCCTTCGTTGGAATGGCATAGTTTTCGCCTGGCGACGACGACGCCACGTTCCACCCGTAGCCGGCCGCTTCCGTTTCGTGAATGACAAGTGCCGCTGCTGCGCCACGTCTTGCCGCTTCTTCAAACTTATACGTCCAGCGGCCGTAGTAAGTCATACGGCGATTTCCGAAACGTCCGGATACTGCCTCGCCTGGTTCAGCCGCAAAGTCAGGGTCGTTCACCAAAAACAACGCGACTTTTCCGGTCAAATCCATATCGCCAAAGTCATCCCACCCTCGCTCCGGCGCGTAAGCTCCGTAACCAACAAAAACTACCGGTAGTTCATCGAAAGCAATTTGCTCAACGGCCTGTACGGTACTAATTTCTACATCGACTTCTTGCCGAAGTTCCAAACTCTCTCCGTTTACAGATAGAGCAAAGGTCGCAGGCGCATCAATTTGCGTGTGAATAAGCGGAACGGCCTGAGTCCATCCGCCATTATCACCGCCGGGCTGCAAACCTATCTGGGTAAACTGTTCTTCGAGGAAGGCGATGGTTTTATCTTCACCCGGCGTACCCGGTGCACGACCCCCGAATTCGTCTGATGCCAGCACTCTTACAATTTCCGATAGCCTGGACGCATCGATACCTGAGCTTGATGTGGTTTTTGACCCAGGCAAGTTCGACGAGTTTTGGTTTGTCGCTGTTATCGCCGAGTCGTTAACACAGCTGCTAACAAGCAGTATGAACGTGGCTAACAAAAAATATCGGTATGTCATTTAGACTATCTTGGCCGTCGTGGTGAGTTGACACGCCTAAGAATAACTTATTCACGGAAACCTGGCCGTTTAGGCAAAGGTTTAATCTTGGTGTTTACAAACCCAACGGTTCGCGAGGTATCCGCACGGGCATTGCCGTGAAACCCCGAAACAGTGTCGAGCTCACGCGCTCTGGTTTTCCTGCCAGTTCTATAGTTGGGTATCGCTGCAGAAGCTCTTCCCACAACACTCGAAGCTGCATCTCGGCCAGGCGATTGCCCAGGCATCGATGCACACCAAATCCAAACGACATATGGTGGCGCGCGCGAGGCCGATCGATTAAGAACTCATCAGGTCGATCTATCTCTCGTGGATCTCGATTGCCCGACAGGTACCACAGCACAACCCGATCGCCCTTGCGTAGAGTTTTCCCACGAATCTCGTAGTCGTTCACCACCGTTCGTGCCATATGAGTCAGGGGCGTTTGCCAACGAATGATCTCTGACACCATGTTGGTGACAAGCTCAGGGTTTTCGCGCAGCTTTCGATACTGCTGGGGATTTTCGTTAAGCGCGAGCAAACCGCCACTAATCGAGTTTCTGGTTGTGTCATTGCCGCCGGTTATGAGGAGTACCAGATTGCCAACGAGTTGTCGCGGCCCCATATCTTGGGTGGCTTCTGACCGGGCCAACATGGATATGAAATCAAAACCGGGGTCTGGTTCAGCGAGCCGTTGGTTCCACAGCTCACCAAAGTACTCACCCATTTCACCCAGCGCGTTATAAAACACTGCGGGTGATTCGACGATCTCCGGATTGTCGGGGTTGGAGAAGATATCTGACCAGTTCATCAGTCTTTCCCGTTCTTCAACAGGCACACCAAGCAGTGTGCAGATCATCTGCCCCGTTAGATTCTTTGACACGCGCGTTACCCAATCGAAGGGTTCGCCAAGGGGTAAGTCATCGAGTATTCCAATGACTCTGCTGCGAATGGTGGCTTCCAGGTCTGCAAGGCTATGCGGTGCGAGACGGGGAGCTACGGCAGCGCGTTGTTCGTCGTGTATCGGCGGATCCATCTGAATGAACATTGGGGTAAACGAACCCGTCTGCGGTGTTCCATTGATGGTTACGCCCCCAGTAAGCGCATCTGCTGAGAAATTCTTGGTGTCCGCGTCAATCTGCAAGATGTCTGCGAACCGGGTGATTGACCAGTAGGGACCATATTGGCTGTCGGAACAGTAGTGAACCGGCGCTTCGTCGCGCAGACGGGTGAAGTAGGGGGCGGTGCGATCGGCTTTGAACAGCTCTGGATTTGCAACGTTGAGTTCGTCGATGTGGAGGCCATAGGGGTCAACATCGTCGGGAACAGGAATGCGCAATCGTCTACGGCTGGTGTAGCTCGCGTCTGTGTATTGCGCCGCCTTGTCTCGGTAGGGTTTAAAGCCTTCTTTGGTATGAAGCATA
>CAZFIA010000244.1:0-4287 GCA_964519335.1 uncultured Pseudomonadales bacterium | reverse complement strand
ACGTAGAGATTGGCCAAAACAAAGTTGAATGGAGAGCGAAGTTCGCGCACCATTACCTTGTCCCAACCGTTCTCAGGGAACTCGCCGAGCGGCGCACCCCAGCTTGCTCCGGCGTTGTTCACCAGAATATCTAGCTTCTTCTCGTGCTTGGCCAGACTGTCTGCAAGATGTGCGGTGCCCTCAACCGTTGAGAGATCAGCAGGGATGGCAATGCACTCGCCGCCAAATTGTTCGGTCAGCCGGGCCACCGCTGCCTCGCAGGCATCTGCCTTGCGCGAGCTGATGTATACCTTGGCACCGGCTTGCAGATACCCCGCTGCGATCATTTCTCCGATACCTCGGGAGCCGCCCGTAATCAGAGCTATCTTGCCCTTCACTGAAAAAAGATCTTGCACGTTTTACGTCTCCGATAAATTTATTGCGCAATTTAGCGCACAATGTGCAGTGCGAGTCCAACAGAAGAACGCACTGGTATGAGTGGAGCGCCAACAGAGCAGTTTTTGAGCGAGCGGCGTCAGCAGCTAGTGACGCTTATTGCTGAGCTCGAGCAGTTGACTAAAGACACCGCAGATTCGGTAGCGGCGGTCACTCTAGACCAAACCAAGGTAGGACGTTTATCGCGGATGGATGCTTTGCAGGGTCAGGCGCTAGCCAAAGAGACACTGCGTCTCCGCGAGCGAACTATTGCGCTTGCACGTATCGCTATAACGCGGCTTGATGCGGGAGAATATGGCGACTGTGAAGACTGTGGTGAGTGGATAAACCCCAAGCGACTCGAAATGGATCCGGTAACAAAACACTGTATCGACTGTGCAACCAAAGCAGAAGCAAACTAGTCAGCTAAGCTATATGAAAGAGATTGCGTCATCCTATGAAACTCACGCCTGATCAACTTACCGACATGCACGCCTGCCAGATCTGTGATCTATTGTTTGAATTGCCGCGGCTTTCATATCATCAGGCTGCGCATTGTCCGCGCTGTGATCATCACATTACTACCGAGCGTCCTCGACATATCGAACAGGCATTGGCGTTAGCATTTTCTGGGCTAATGCTGCTTCTGTGTTCAACGGCCTATCCGTTTCTTGGTTTTGCGACGTCGGGTCAGGTCGAAAGTATGACCTTGCTCGATAGCGCAACGTCCTTGTTCGCCTATGATCAACCCGTGCTTGGCTTCATAGTTTTTGTTCTCATCTTTGCAGGACCCGTGCTTTTGTTGTTCTGGCTTATCGTATTGCTTCTGCTGATGCGTTATCGATTGCCCGCACCCTGGCTACCGTACATAGCGCGCTGGGTACACTTTCTCCACAGTTGGAACATGGTTGAGGTATTTCTTATCGGTGCGCTTGTTAGCGTTGTTAAGATCTCTTCAATGGCCAGCATTCAACTTGGCTTTGCTTTTTGGGCCTTTATAGGTTTTACCCTGTGCACCATTGCAAGTGTTGCAATGGTTGATCGAGTGCGCATGTGGCGCGACATAGACAAACTAATGAACTCTGAGTCTGCTGCATGACTAATGACAACCTTAACGACGATGATGATTCGTTGCTGGATGACGCAATCGATTTGTTTGCCGTCGAGAACGACGATGCGCGTGCAAACTTTCCCCCGGGAAGTGCTGCCGCGCATGGATTGCAATGCTGCCTGCGCTGCTCGACATTAGCACCGGCGGATGAGACTCGCTGTCGAGTATGCGGTAAGGCCTTGTATATGCGCAGGCCGCAGTCGTTGCAGTGGACGTTGGCGTTCTTACTTACAGCCGTGGTGCTCTATGTGCCGGCGAACCTGCTTCCTATTATGGATACTGCGGAGTTTGGTCAGGTGCAGAGCAACACAATTATCCAGGGTGTCATTCTGTTGCTGCACCATGGGTCTTATCCCACTGCGGCCATAATATTTATCGCCTCCGTGCTCGTGCCCGTGGCCAAAATCATCGCGCTTCTGTGGCTGTGCTATACGGTGGCCCAGCGCAGCCCGCACAATCCTCACGAGCGTGAACGACTTTACCGAATCACTGAGTTCATCGGCCGCTGGTCGATGGTGGATGTCTTTGTGGTTGCTTTGCTGGTAGCGCTTGTTCAGGTAACAGGCATTCTGACGGTGGCGCCAGGGTCAGCCGCGCTCGCGTTCTGTGGCATGGTGGTGTTTACCATGTTGGCGGCAGACTCCTTTGATAGCAGGCTTATTTGGGATCATGCTTATGCGTCTCAACGCCGAACCGACAATATGCAAAACGGTCAGATGAATGAGTGACAACATAGACAGCCGCCCCGAACAAGAAAGTGATGGCCCGGTCTATGTGGCTCGCGTTCGGTCCAACCGGCGCATATCGCCGGTATGGATTGTGCCGCTGGCCGCGTTGATCATAGGCGCCTGGACGTTGGTGCAAAGTTATCTTTCTCAGGGGCCGGAGATACGTATCCAGTTCGCTACAGCCGAAAGTCTAGTCGCCGGCGAAACCCGGGTTAAAACGCTTGATGTAGAGATAGGCGTTGTTGAGCGAGTAGAACTTGCAGACGACTTCGAATCGATCACTGCCGTTGTCCGGCTCGACCCGAAAGCATCCAGCCTGCTCACGGATGATGCGCAATTTTGGGTGGTTAGGCCTCAGGTGGGCAGCCAGGGAATTTCAGGATTGTCGACGATCTTGTCTGGCTCCTACATACAGCTGTCTGCTGGCTCCGGAAAATCGGGTGCTCGACGATTTCGCGGACTCGATGTCATGCCGGTTACAGCCCCGAGCACACCAGGCATTTCGCTCACGCTCATTGCCGATAACGCCGGCTCTATCAACGTAGGTAGCCCTATTCTCTACAACGGCTATCGGGTAGGTCGCATAGAAGATATTGCACTCGATACTGACAACGGCCAAACGCGCTATTCAGCTTTTATTGACGCGCCCTACGATGACCTGGTCACTACAACAACCCGGTTTTGGAACGCGAGCGGCGTGTCTGTTTCGGTTGATGTTGGCGGGTTTGATTTGCGCACCGAAAGTTTGGAAGCGCTGCTCACGGGCGGGGTGACCTTCGGGGTACCGGAAGGCTATAGCCGCGGAGTGCAAGTACAAGACGACGCGCTGTTCCTGCTGTACGAAGATATAGGCGATCTCACCGACAATCCCCACGTTAACGCAACCGAATACGTTCTTATGTTCGAGTCTTCCATTCGTGGCTTAAAGGAAGGTGCACCGGTGGACTATCGAGGCTTGCGCGTTGGCACGGTGCTTAGTGTGGGTTCGCAGCCCTGGGAGTCTCTATGGAGTGCACCTATAGATCCTGAAGCCGCCGCGCTTGCGGGTGAGGGTGCAAACTCGCTGCCCGTGGTGATTCACATCGAACCGGGTTGGCTCGGCGATGATACCCCGGCGGCGGCAAAAGGATTTGCCACAGCACTTGAACAAGCCGTGAGAGATGGTCTGCGCGGTTCTCTTGCCATTGGCAACCTTCTGACCGGCAGTCTCTATGTGTCGCTGGACTTTGTAGAGGATGCGCCTAAGGCTGAGATCGCAAGCATTGATGGAGAACTACACTTACCCACGGTTTCCTCTGGACTTGATGCCATAGAAGAGAAAGTGGCGAGCTTTCTTGGCAAGCTACAGCAGCTGCCCATCGAAGACACTTTGAATAATGCGAGTTCAGCGCTCGCCGCAGCTAAAGGTACATTCACGGACAGTCAGGAAACGTTGGCGGCGCTCACGCAAATACTTGAATCACCAGGCACCAATGATCTGCCCGATTCAATGGTAGCTACTCTTGAAGACGCGCGGGATGTGCTACGCAGTTTTGGGGGCGAAGCTAGCCTACAGGGTGAGCTGCTTACCACCCTGCAGCAGTTCAAACAGGTACTCACCGACGCCGACAGCGTGTTGCAAACTTATGAGAAGAAACCCAACGCCTTTGTTTTTCCGAGCAAGCAGTCAGTTGATCCCGAACCTTCCGCAGGCCAGGTGGAGACCAATTAGTGAAGCCTTTAATACAGACCCGATTCGAGACATTAGTTAAGCGCTCGCCAGTATTTCTCGTAACTCTTGTGTTATGGGGTTGTTCCAGTGCCACGCCTGTTACGCGTTATTACCTGTTGTCGAGCCCTGATCAACCCTCGGCTGAAGATACTTCGTGTAGCATAGGTGTGCGCAGTGCAACTGTTGCGCCTTACTTGCAGCGTACGCACATAGTTTTGCAGAGCGGCGATAACGAGTTGGTGCCAGCGGTGCAGCATCGTTGGAGTGAGCCATTGGAAGCGGGGGTCCGCCGATTGCTGTCGCGATGCCTTGATGGAGGCGGC
>CAZFIA010000243.1:0-4290 GCA_964519335.1 uncultured Pseudomonadales bacterium | reverse complement strand
CGCGCTGCCATGTTGCACGCTGCCGTGGGCTCGGGTGATCTCCACGCGCTTAACGGCACCTAGCGGAATAGCGTCTAGATCAACGGCGATTGAGCCCTGTGCGGGCGTGTCAGTAACGTGTGCGATAGCGGATTTATACCGCCGCTCGCCATTGACCAGCACCAGCGTTTGGTCGGGTGAAAGCCCACGGTCAAGCAGCACGCGGGCATGCGAACTGGCACCGCGATTGGCAAAAAGTGGGCTTGTGAAAGCAGGGACGGCTGCCGCCAGGGCCTCGCTGAGTCGCTGCTGGCCGTTATTGAGCTGCTCTGCACTCAGCACCAGCGTTTGGTCCTCGTGCAGCGCGTCGCTTGCGGACGCTATGGATGCACTAGCGAGTGCTGTGCTGAGAAAGAACAGGGGCAGAGTTTTTGCGAGTGATGTCACGATGGTCCCGTCGTGTTGGTAGACGCATCGACCTCCGCATAGCGGTCGGGGTCCAGGGGAAATAGGGATTTAGCCGTTTTTGCCAGCGCGCATGATAGAGGTTCAAGGCTTGTAGCGGGAGACTTTTACGGTCTTATCTGTGGCGCTGCATCTTCTCATTGATATAGCCTTGCAGCTCGGCATGAGAGCCCTGCAACAGACGCCAGTGAAGAGACCGCCCACAGGAAAGAGATTGTCCATACGCGAGCAGAGTTTGGCCGGCCGCTACGATTGGGTCTTGTTTGACCAGGGTGGCACGCTGTTCGAGCCACTTCCTGCCTACACGACTGAACGTAACCAACGGATGGCAGTTTCAGAGTTGGGCGCGGAGCAGGTAGCGCGCTCGGCGCGCTTGCGGGCTGTGTTCTTGCAGGCACGACAAGAAACGGATGCTAGGTTCCGCAGCCGCTCGACCTATACCCACCAGCAACTCGTCACCGAGCACCTTTTGCGCGGATTGATTGGCCTGGGACTATGTGACATCAGACTTCTTAACTACGCGGGGCGCACACAGTTCTTACCAGCGCCGATCGCCGCAGTAGCGCAGCGCTACTTTGCGCGTCAACGTGACTCCGTCGTGACTGAGTTGCGCTTAAAACCGGGGTGCCACAACATGCTGACGACGGTTGCGAAACAAGCAAGACTGGCAATAGCGTCAAACAACTCAGAGGAGTATTTGCAGCCACTGGTTGCGCGTTATGCCATCGATCGGTATATGCACGCGATACTGAGCTCAGATGCACTTGGAGTATGTAAACCTGATCCGAGATTTTTCTCTCGGACGTTTGAACGTCTTGGTATCTCGAACGGTGCCGCATCACGGGTACTCTATGTCGGAGATTCGCCAGAATTCGACGTAGCTTGCGCTGCTGCTGCCGGATTGGATGTGGTTTTACTTGATTCCAATAAGCTGGCTTGGCCACATCGCCAAGAATTTTCCCCTACCTATCAAGTGGGCTCGCTATTCGAGCTTGAGACACGGTTTAGCTCGCCGTAGCGTTTTACTCGGGGAACCGCGCGAATGAGCCTGAGCGTTCGCTGCGTCCGCCAGTAAGCGCTCGAGCGTTGCCTTGAATTGGGCGTAACCGCCGGGCTGCCAACCCAGTCGGCGCAACCCATTGGAGTGCATGATTCCTGACAGGTGTCGTGTTGGAATCGGATCCGGCAGAGGCAAGTTTTGGCGGGTTAGATCATTGAGAGTGCGAGCAATCATTCGGGTGCTAATCCATTGGTCGCTGCAGTTAAACGCCTGTCCATTGAGCGAGCCATTGGGTGTCGTGAGTAAGATCCAGATGGCCTGGGCAACATCGGCGCCGTGCACTTGTGTTCCGCCATCAACCTCTGTCAACGGCTCTCCCTTATGGATTTTCGTGCAATAGTCGAACCATTTGCTTGCTGAGGGTTTGGCTAGCCTCCCGTAGACCCCGGTGGCGCGCAGGCACGCAACGTCCAGTGTCTTGTTGCGAACCGCTATTTGAACCTGGCGCTCCTCAGTTGCCTTAAGTTTGCCGTAGAGGGTATCGGGTGCGACCGTACTTTCATCGTTGACCGTGCTCTTTGAGTGTTTCCCGAACACTGCGCGGCTGGACATGATCACCGCACGCTCGACACCCACTTCCGAGCAAGCATCGAGAAGATTAACCGTTGCGCCTAGATTCTTCTTCAGAAATCCTTCTGGGTCGTTGCCTTCGCCGCCCCTGTAGCGGCCCTCAACGTGCGAAAAAGCACAGTGAACGAGCGCATCGCAACCGTCCAGTAACTCAGTGGCGCTTGCTGCGGAGTCCATATCGAATGTCCGCGCATCGAGGAGAGAAGTGGTCTCCTGCGCCTTCTCTTTTTGTTCACTACTCGGAGAACCTGCGGCTCTAACTCTTACGCCTTCGGTCAACAATCGCTGAACAACGAATTGTCCCACTACTCCGGTTGCGCCGGTTACGGCAATCGTCTGTAAGCCGTTTATCGAAGAGGGCCTCTCAGCCATGGGGTGTTCGTAGCTCTTCAGGAGGAGGTTGTCCTTCAAGCATTCTGTGCCATAGCTCGATAAGCGGGAGTAACTCGGCACGTCTGGGGTTGTGTTCTTGCCAAGGTTTCTCGTACTGGTAGTGGACAACGTTGATGGATTTCCATTGCCACAGTTCGGGCAAGTTAAAAAAAACGTACTGCAACGTGTTGTAGGTGTAGGGCAGTCCGTGCCAGTTGGGAAAGTACTGTTCAAGAAAGGTCTGGTCGGTGCGTGGCCAGTAGGCATTGGGAGAGTCGAGCTCGGTTAGCATTCGGTCATAGGTCTTATGGGCAGGCTTTGCTACGAATACGCCTGAGTTCAATCGATGCATATCAGCCAACGACTCATACAGATTCGGGGCGGCTGAAAACTGAGGATAGCCAAACAATCGATCGATGTTCTTTACCACTAGCGTGTCTGCGTCAAGAAACACGATGCGATCAAATTCTTCGAGCTGCCACAGATGTAGCTTGCAGAAATTTTCCAAAGGGTTATGAAAAATCGGCTTAGTGCCTTTGGTAAACGGGGATCGGGCGTGTTGACTACGTCGGCTGTGTCGTTCGGCAAACTCGGTGCTTGTGGGTAGAGGTTCTATTACCCGTACGGTTGCTCCAGTCGCCTCGAGCTGAGCCAGACCACGTGAGCTATCTGAATCACTCGCGGCTGCGGTCGTTGTTAGTACGGTGAGCCCCCAATTCGAGCCCACTGCGGTGAGCGATCGGGCGAGCGCAAGCGCTCCTAGCGCATAGTCTGCGTTAGTAACAAGCGTTGCATATGAAAACCCGGCGCTCACCTCAGGCTATGTTCTATTGATCGCCGGAAGCCCGTTGACGGCTGGCAGACGCCCTGAGTTGTGGTATCTCTACATCTACTACACGAGCGAGCCCGGCGGCTTGGGTGCGATTCCATGCCGATTTACTCGGAATACGCCCGAGGTCTATTCGATGTTGATACTTGCGGGCCACGTTGAGCAGCTCGTCGAGCAGGCCTTCCTGAAGGCGAATGGGATCAAGTCCTAATGCGATAAACTGGTCGTTGTCGACAATGAGATCGTTTTCATCAGCTTCGGCTCTAGGATTTGGTAGCTTTGTGATGGTTGCGCCAGTAAGTTTGCAGATCATTTGGGCGAGATCGCGCACCCTGTGTGTTTCGGTTATTTGGTTAAATATTTTTGGGCGCTCGCCGGCGTTCGGTGGATTTGCAAGCGCTAGCTCTAGGCATCGCACAGAATCTTGAATGTGAATAAACGCGCGGGTCTGACCACCTGTGCCGTGCACCGTAAGTGGATAGCCGATGGCTGCCTGAATGAGAAAACGATTGAGTACGGTGCCGTAGTCTCCGTCGTAGTCGAACCTATTTATGAGTTGTTCATGGCGACGGGTTTGATCAGTCTGAGTTCCCCAGACGATACCCTGATGTAGATCAGTAATTCGCAATTTGTCGTTCTTGGCGTAAAACGCGAACAACAGTTGGTCCATGCACTTAGTCATGTGATAAATGCTGCCAGGATTGGCTGGGTAGAGAATTTCTTGCGGTGTCTTGCTGCCGTCGGTGAGTTCAACGTCGACGCTCAGGTAACCCTCGGGGATCGCGGCGCCAACTGTCGAGTAGCCATAAACGCCCATGGTTCCCATATGTATAAGATGTGTATCGAGGCTGGTTTCAACAAGCGCGCTTAGCACGTTGTGGGTGGCGTTGACGTTGTTGTTTACCGTGTAGGTCTTATGCCGGTCTGTTTTCATGGAGTAGGGTGCTGCTCGCTGCTCCGCGAAGTGCATGACAACCTCTGGCCTGACGGATTCGAAAAATGTCTTTAAGCGTTC
>CAZFIA010000242.1:0-4315 GCA_964519335.1 uncultured Pseudomonadales bacterium | reverse complement strand
TTCGTTGTTCCAGTAGCCCGGGGTTATGTTGGGCCCGCGAATAATCAGTTCGCCCACAGTGTTGGCATCTACGTCCTTGCCGTCTTCGTTGATGATACGAATTTCTGTGTGCATTAAGGCTTTGCCAGCAGAACCTAGCTTGCGCAGCGCATCAGCAGGTTCGAGGCTGATGCCTCCAGGGCTGGTCTCGGTCATGCCCCAGCCCTGGCTCAGCGGTACGCCGCGATCCGCCCAGGTGCGGAGAATAACTTCGGCGCAGGGTGCGCCACCCACACCGGCGCTGACTATTCTACTGAGGTCGGTGTTGGCGAAATCGGGATGCTGCATCATAAACTGATAGGGCGCCGGTACCGCGAAGAAGTGGGATACCCCAAGCTCTGCATCGTTGATGACGCTTAGCGCCCGGCCTGGATCAAACTCTCGTATCAGAAGCAGTTCGCCGCCAGCATGCAATACCGGGTTGGCGTAGCAGTTAAGTCCGCCGGTATGAAATAGCGGCAGTACAACAAGCTGTACCGTATTAGCGGTGACGCTCGCGGGCATAGACAGGTTGACGATGTTATAGAACACCATCTCATGGGTGATCATCGCGCCTTTGGGGTGCCCGGTGGTTCCCGAGGTGTACATGATCATGGATACATCTTCGTGCGTGGTATCTACATGCGTGTGCTTGTGGTTTGCGCCCAGGGCAGATTCATAGCTGCTTGCCTCCATAGGCTCAGCAAGCTCGAGGTTTATGCCAATGTTCAGTGTAGAAACGAGTTGGCTCGCGTTATCTGCGAACACGTAGTCGTGAATCAGTGCAACGGGGGATGAGTCTTCAAGGATGTACTTGAGTTCATTCACCGTTAGACGCCAGTTCAACGGCAAACAGATAGCGCCGATTTTCGAGCAGGCAAACTGGGCTTCGAAGAACTCGGTTCGATTGCGCATAAGCAAGGCAATGCGATCGCCCTTCTTTATGTTTTGCGCCTGCAAGTAGCCGGCAAGCGCTTTGGCGCGATCGTTAAGCTGGGTATAGGTTAATTTGGTGCCCGCATCCAGGTCTTGAATGGCAACCTTGTCCGGTCGCACCGATTCGTGCTGGTCGAGCCAGTCGAAGTATTTAACAGCCATTGAACCCTCTCTTTTTGTTTGTATTCGCTATTTTGGAAATGGTTGAGAACCGTCGGCACCTGCCCGGCGATAGAACTTTCCGATTATGGCGCTTAGCCACGACCGCGGCAGCAGCCGGCCAAGCAAGGCCACCAGCTTGTTTTGCCCACCGGGAACAACCAGCGGCCGACGCGAAATAAACATGCTTATCGCATCTGCCGCCACAGCGTCCACGCTTGCCAGCTGGTTCTGCATATTTGCCATAGCCGCGGTGTCCGTCATTTCGGTCGCTATACCGCCTGGAGCAAACACCAACACGCAAATTCCGTGGCTCTTCAGCTCTTCGCGCAGACTCAATCCAAAGTTCACCAGAAAGGCTTTGCTGCCGGCATACACAGATTGGTAAGGCAGCGGAATGACACCCGCCAGACTTGCGATAAGCAGAATTCGGCCGCCCACATTGTTGTGTGATAAGGGTTCAAGGAGTTCTCTAATGAGTTGCAGGTTGGCCGTGACGTTGGTTTCAAGGAGAGTCTGATCGAACTCGAAAGAGCCCTGGTCAAAAGGTTGGGTTCTTGTGATTCCCGCATTGAGAATCAGGTCAT
Source organism: uncultured Pseudomonadales bacterium (assembly GCA_964519335.1). Classification (GTDB taxonomy): domain Bacteria; phylum Pseudomonadota; class Gammaproteobacteria; order Pseudomonadales; family Azotimanducaceae; genus JALZVT01. The sequence continues at coordinate 2,615 of CAZFIA010000242.1, read as the reverse complement.
CGACGCCCGACTCTGCGAGTTTTGTGCACAGCTTGCTGGTGGCGTCTCTGTCGGTGAGGCTCAGGGCGTGGGTTTCTATAGATCCCTTCGATATATCGGGTATATCCGATACATTCGATATAGTGTGAGCCGCAACCTCGGCGCTCAATTGCTGCAGGCGGTCGTCCCGCCTGCCGGTAGCGATCACATGCGCACCCTGTTCTGTCGCCAGTGTTTTGGCTATTGTCCAACCGAGGCCCGAGGTGGCACCGGTGACGAGTATGCGACGTCCGGCCAGTGCGGATGTACCTGCCATAGTCTTAGTCTTTATCTTCGTCTTTCTTTTTCTTCTTCTTTTTTTCTTTCTGTTCAGAAGAAGCCTCGGTAGAGGAAGATTTTGCAGGCGGGGGTGTGGTGGCGTAGCCGGCAAAGGCCGACTGGCTCATACCTGAGGTTCTGGCCGTACGCTTGCCGGCCCTTAGTTTGCGAGCCGGCTTTTTGTCTGCCGGAGACTTATCGGTTGGTTTTTTGCCGGTGGCCATGGTGTATGTTTCGCGTGCGCCAGATAGATACCTAGTCTATCAGGCACCGAAACGCAGTCGCCCCAACCAGATCAGCACGAGCGGTGGCACCAGCACCTCGAGTGCAAACAAGATCCCTATGTAGAAGGGTGGCCAACCAAATTTCCAAACGCTTATAAATCGCACCAGGCCTGCGCTAAACAGTACCCAGAGTAGAGCGCGCACGACTGGCGCATAGCGCTTGAGGTCATCGGCACTGAGCCAAAGCAGCACCCCATAGGCCATGAAGCAGGCGCCATAGAATCGGTTTTGGCTATCGAGACCGGCGTCGATCTGCGTTTCTGCCGATACCATTGCGCCGAGGAGCAAATCGGCCTGCAACCCCAGGGCAACGTGCATTCCGCCTGCCGCCAAAAAGAGCAACGCGGCGCTGCGCAAGAATAGGGGTAGCGGGCCGGTTATGGGCTGGACAGGCGCATTATTCATGGGGATTTCCGCAAACTAGAATGATTATTCTAATCGAATTTTGTGGCTGTTGCGAATGTATGTTCCATCCGGAGAGATAGGCGCCTAGAATGTCTATTCTAATCAGCCCGAGGCACGGCGATGACGGCCACACGCGACAACATTCTTCACTCAGCCAACGAGCTCTATAAAGAATACGGCTATCGAGGGACCTCGATGCAGCAGATCATCAAAGCCTCCGGGGCGGCGGCCGGATCGGTCTATCACCATTTCCCCGGCGGCAAAGAAGAAATAGCGGCGGCGGCGCTCGCGGATTCTGGCGCGAGCTATAAAGAGTTGGTGCACGCGGTGCTTACACACTCACCCAGTTTAGCCAGTGGTATTGCCGCCTTGTTCAAGAGCGGTGCCAAAGTGCTGCATGAAACTGGTTACGTTGACCCTTGTCCGGTGGGAACCGTGGCGCGTGAAATCGCTAACTCGCATCCAAACCTGCGCAACGTCAGTTATCAGGTGTTACAGAACTGGGTAGATGCGGCCATTGAGGTAGTTGAGGATGAAGTTACCGACGCTCAACGGGCGAGTGACTTTGCGGTGCTATTGGTTGCTGCGATAGAAGGTGGGTTTCTGCTTGCACGTACTGCTCGCAGCCCCGAACCCATGCTCGCTATCGGTCGCGCATTGGTCAGTTCACTCGAAGGAGACTATGTCGCATAAGCATTCCTTTGCGCTGTCCGATATCAGCGCCTGGTTAACAAGTTACCACGGCGAGCCGATCAGTGATCTGCAACCCATGGATGGTGGCTACTGGTCGAGTGCGTTTAGTTATCGATTGGCCCGACGGCAGCAGGAAGGCGAGCAGGAAGGCGAGCAGGAAGGCGAGCAAGAAGAACTGGTGCTGCGGTTAGGCGAGTCTGATGAGGGCTATCGTATTGATCAGATGGCGGAGCGCTATAGTTCGCCTGCCTTACCGGTACCGGAAGTGCTGGAGATAGGTACCGCACTCGACCATCAGTATGCGATCTCAAGACGGCACTTCGGCGGCTTTATCGAAGTGGCATCGCAGCTGCGCTCACAATCTGTTTGTGCCTCGCTTGCCAAACTACTGAGTGCGCTGCGTTCGAACAGGGTTTTAGAAGACCCCAAAACCGTTAACGTTGAGTGGTACGAACCGCAGGGAGAAGGTGCATCGAGCTGGCACGACTGGCTGCGCTTAGGCGTTAGTGGCAATGCCGAAACTCATGCCCTGTTTGCACCTACCATGCAGAAGATAGAACAACTTTTGCCACTGGTGCCCGAGCGTCGTGAGCTGGTGCACGGTGACCTTTTGCATCAAAACGTGTTGATCAGTGATAGTGAATCAAGTCAGGTGACTGGTGTGTTCTCCTGGAAGTGTTCGGCACTGGGGGATTTTCTGTACGACGTTGCCTGGTGCACGCTCTGGTCACCCTGGTTTGCGGTGCTGAATGCCGATCTGCTGTGGCAACTTACGCTGGATGCAGAAGATTTAAGCCCCGGTGACCTCGAGGATGCGGCCGATAGACACCACTGCTATGAATTGCAGATCGCGCTGTCGCATATTGGCTGGTTTATCACGTCTAAAGATGACCACAATCTTGAACGCCTCAGCCGTCAGTTAGAGGCTCTGCTTGA
>CAZFIA010000241.1:0-4356 GCA_964519335.1 uncultured Pseudomonadales bacterium | reverse complement strand
CTTCTTTGAAGGCCAACAGACATTCCCCTAGCTGCGCACGCCACTCTTGCAGCGGCGAATCAAGCGCATCCCAGGAGCCTGCCATAGCTGCCGACAGCCAGGCGCTGCGTTCGGCTAAATCTTCGGTAGGCGAAGGAATCTCTGCCACGCGCGGTTCGATGCCGTAGTCGCAGCCCCAGAGCTTGCACAGAGGCTGGGCGGTTTCTTGTGCGCGGGCCAACGGGCTTGAATAGACCGGCATTTTAGGTAGCTTGGAAAGTGCTGTGGCGGTGGCCAGCGACTGGGCCTGGCCCAGGTCATCAAGACCCGGATCGGGGTGGGCTCCAAAGCCCGCGGCTGCCTTGCCATGACGTACCAGATAGATCGTGGGCATAGGTTAGTTAATCGCCTCCTCTAGCCGAGAGACCTCCTCTAGCTATGAGATTAGTGGTTAAATGTGGCGCTGAACTGAAGAAGTTGTGACTAGCAATGAGCCTACAAGATTCCGGATTACCCGGCGACATGTTTCCCGATACAACTGTAAGCGTACGCGACGCGTTTGGTATTGATCAGGATCTACAAGTGCCTGCCTTCTCAAAGCGCACCGACTACGTGCCTATGCTTGATGAGGCCTACATTTTTGACCGCGATACCACGCTGTCGATTCTGGCGGGTTTTGCGCATAACCGTCGTGTGATGGTGCAGGGCTATCATGGCACAGGTAAATCGACCCACATCGAGCAAGTGGCGGCGCGACTTAACTGGCCGTGCATTCGGGTCAACCTCGACAGCCATATTTCACGCATCGATCTGGTGGGCAAAGACGCCATCGTTCTGCAAGACGGCAAGCAAATCACCGAGTTTAAAGAAGGCATCTTGCCGTGGACACTGCAGCGCCCCTGCGCGCTGGTGTTTGATGAGTACGATGCGGGTCGCCCGGATGTCATGTTTGTTATTCAGCGCGTGCTTGAAGTCGAAGGCCGGTTAACCTTGCTTGATCAAAACAAGGTCATTAGCCCGCACGCCGCCTTCCGCATGTTTGCTACCACCAACACGATTGGCCTTGGAGACACCACCGGGCTGTATCACGGCACCCAACAAATCAACCAGGGCCAGATGGATCGCTGGAGTGTGGTCACCACGCTTAACTATCTTCCCCACGAACAAGAAGTAGATATTGTTTTGGGTAAAGCCACTGAATATCAAAAAGATGCAGCCGGAAAACGCACCATCTCCAACATGGTGAGCGTGGCCGATCTTACCCGTCAGGGCTTTGTTAATGGTGATGTCAGTGTAGTGATGTCGCCGCGCACGGTGCTCACCTGGGCAGAAAACGCCATGATCTTTGGTGATGTGGGCTTTGCGTTTCGCGTGACGTTCCTCAACAAGTGCGATGAGCTAGAGCGGCCGATTGTGTCTGAGTACTACCAGCGCTGCATGGGCGAAGATCTTGGCGAGGCCACCGACGGCCTAACGCTGCGCACGGCCTAGGCCACTAGTGTGAGTTGTAATGAGTGACGAGCAGGGCCCAGAGCAGAGCCAAGAACAGCTAGAGCACTCTCTAGAGCGCTTTAAGCGGGCGACCACAGCCACCATTCGGGCGATCGCCGAAAACGACGAGCTGGAAGTGACCTTTGGTCAGGGTGCGCCTACGCTTCGCGGTAACCGCATGCGAGTACCTTTGCCTGTAGCAGAATCCACAGACGCCGAGCTCAATGCGCTGCGCGGTGCCGGTGATGAGTTTGCGCTGCGGCTCAAACACCACGACTCAGCGATTTACAGCAAGATGGCCCCGCGCACCGGGCCTGCTGAAGACATGTACAAGTGGGTTGAAGATGCCCGGGTTGCCTCCATTGGTTCGTTGCGCATGGAAGGTGTGGCGCAAAACCTTGAGGCAACGCTGGAAGAGCAGTGCCAGCAATCGTCTTTTGACACCATCACCACCGAAACCGAAGCGCCCTTGTCCGTTGCCGTTGGACTGCTCGTGCGTGAGGCGCTAACCGGCAGACCCTTGCCGCCGTCGGCTGAGAACGTGGTTCGGTTTTGGCGCGACTATATTGAAGAGCGCGCGGGCAACGATATTCGCGAGCTAGCCAATCGCCTGACCGACCAAAAGGCGTTTGCCGACAAGTCGCGTGACATCATCCGCGACATGGGGCTCGAAGCCGAGCTTGAGGACCCGGCTGCCAACGAAGATAACGCGCAAGATTCTGAGACTGTCGACGACAATTCAGATGCCGATTCTGAGCTGTTGCCACAAGACGTGGTGCTCGACGACGACCAGATGGGCGAAGAGAGCGCTGACGGCGAATCCACGGCGGTAGAGATGGACGCCGATATGGATTCGGCCGAGCTGGGTGCGGAGGCCGATCAAGACGAAGCCCCGCAAATGATGCCGGACGACGCCGGCATGATCGCCATGGACCACAACTACGAGGCGTTTACCCATCAATACGATGAGGTTATTAGCGCTGATGAGCTGTGTGATTCTGAAGAGCTGGTGCGGTTGCGGGCGCTGCTCGATCAGCAGCTGGTCTCACTGCAACACGCCACCTCAAAACTGGCTAATCGATTACAGCGGCGCTTAATGGCCAAGCAAAATCGCACCTGGGAGTTTGATCTGGAAGAGGGGGCGCTGGATGCCTCGCGCCTTGCTCAGGTCATCATTGATCCCATGAGTCCGCTTGCCTACAAGCAAGAAAAAGACATGAAGTTCCGCGACACCGTAGTGACCCTGTTGATCGACTCTTCAGGCTCTATGCGCGGCCGTTCAATCACCATTGCAGCCATGTGCGCCGACATTCTGGGTGCCACCCTCGAGCGTTGCTCGGTACGCGTAGAGATACTTGGGTTTACCACCCGCGCCTGGCGTGGCGGTCAGGCCAGAGAGGCTTGGATCAACCAAGGTAAGCCAACAAACCCCGGCCGCCTCAATGACTTACGACACATTGTGTATAAATCAGCTGATGAACCCTGGCGGCGTGCGCGGCGTAATATCGGCCTGATGCTGCGCGAAGAACTGCTGAAAGAAAACATCGACGGCGAGGCGCTGATTTGGGCGCATAACCGGCTTGCGGCGCGCAACGAATACAGACGCATCTTAATGGTGATCTCAGACGGCTTGCCGGTCGATAACTCGACGCTTTTGGTTAACCCCAGCAACTACCTCGAGCAGCACCTGAAGTACGCCATCGATCAGATCGAGAATTACTCAGACGTTGAGCTGGTGGCGGTGGGTATTGGTCACGACGTGACGCATCACTACGAGCGTGCCGTGACCATTACCGACGCCGAGCAACTGGGCGGTGCCATCACCGAGCAGCTTGCTGCGCTCTTTGAGCTAAAAGACTAGCCCTGGCTTCGCTGTTAGCCCAGCACTTCCATGCGGGTAATCTCTGGTGGTCCACCCATCAGCCCTTTAAAGCTTGCGCCCGATGCCTTGAAGTGCGCTGACTCACCATGGGCGGCGATGGCCGCCTCGTCTTCGTAGAGCTCCATCACGCAGTAGTTACCATCCGCGTCTTTGCACAGTCTATATAGGTGGTTTCCGGGTTCGTTGGCCTGCACTTTGCCTGCTAAATCGAGCATGGCTGTTTCGAACTCGGCCTCTGACCCTTCTTTTACGTTCAGTTTTGCGATCACTGCTAACATGATTCTCCCCTTAAAGTTCTAGTGTTCATGAACGACCAAGATAGCAATTCGAGGCACGGCGTGGCGAGCCAACAGGTATTTGTTGACGGGCTTTTGACCAAATTTGATGCCTATGCCGAGCGCTACCCTCAGGAGCGGGCTGAGGTTCTAAAGTTTCGTGAGCTATTAGTAGAAGAGCCGCGCTGCTTCGAGCGAGATTGTTGGCGGGGCCACATCACGGGGTCAGCCTGGTTGGTCAATGGCGCCGGCACTCATGTGCTGCTAACGCACCACAAAAAACTGAAGATGTGGCTGCAGCTGGGTGGCCACAGCGACGGCGATCCGAACACGGCGGCGGTGGCGCTGCGTGAAGCCCGCGAAGAGTCAGGGCTTATGGTGCAGTTGCTGACTGATGCACTGTTTGATGTGGATGTGCACCCGATTCCAGCCCGCAAAAAGGATCCGGAGCATCATCACTATGATGTGCGCTTCATTATGCAAGTGGTTGGTTCTGAAGACTTTGTTATCTCCGAGGAAAGTCTCGATTTAGCCTGGGTGCCGATTGATCGCCTCACTGACTGCACCCAGGAAGGCACTATCTTGCGAATGCGCGACAAATATCTGCGCCACTATTCAAACGACCTGTGAATTTCAAGTTTGGATTTAGGGGAGAATTGTGGAGGAATTCGTGAGGACTTCTGTATACTTAGTGAAGAATTGCGCACGTCGCTTGGCTATCTATATGGG
>CAZFIA010000240.1:0-4383 GCA_964519335.1 uncultured Pseudomonadales bacterium | reverse complement strand
GATAACTTTGTTGTCTGGCGTGTGGATCAGAGTACTGAAAATCTGAATCTCGCGCACCGAGCCGCTAACGCCCTGAGCTTCGATGAAGTCTCCTACGCGAAACGGTTTAAATAACAAGATTAGAACGCCGCCGGCGAAGTTTGCGAGGCTGCCCTGCAAAGCAAGCCCGATAGCGAGTCCTGCTGCGCCCAGCACAGCAACAAACGACGTAGTGGCTATGCCAATCATCGACGCCACGCTCAGCAGCAACAGTACCTTCAGTACCATTCCCGCCAGGCTGTGTAAAAAGCTTGCGAGCGAAACATCCATGCCCGCCCGTTCCAGAGCGCCGTCCATTACTTTCAACAGTCGGCCGATCAGCCATAGACCGATGACTAAAACGATTAAGGCGAGAATAAGCTTTGGCACGTAGGCCAATAGCAAATCGACAGCCATATTCCAATAGCTTTGCAGTTGGTCCTGACTAACTTCAGGCATCGGACTTTCCTTTAGTTTGCTGACTGGTTTGCGGATTTGCGGGCTCAAGGCTTAGCACGGTCCAACCTATACCCGGCCGAAACGATTCATCTCCGCTTGCCACTTGCAGTTCCTGTTCACTGCTCCACGCCAGAAGCGGAATAAGATTGGGTTCGGCCGCGAGCTGATCGTAGTCGAACTCTTCGGTTAGCCGGGTTTGTCTGGTGTTTGCGCCACCCGCAATCAGGCTTGCGAGCTTTGCGTGGCTAACATCGTTGCTAAACAACACTCTACCGCTCTCGCCTGTTGCTGGTGTGTGCTTCTCGCCGTCACGGTTCTCACGCTTGCGTGCTAGTGCATAAACGCCGTTGCGTGAAAATTCGTGGGCAAAGCGCAAGCAAGCGAGTGCGTTCAGATCATCTCGCCGCGACATGGCAAACAGTTGGCCGATTCCAGTGAGATCCAGGTGGCGCTCTGCGTGGGCTGATAGTGGGTTGCCAAAGTAGGTAGGCAAACCGGCCATGCGTGCACTCGCTACGTTGTCCCATGAAGTGTCGGCGATCATCACTCGAAACTCTGCCTCTTGCAGTTTGGTTGCAATCGCCATTACCACGGAGTTACCGCCAACAAACAACACACCTTTTGGCTCGGGCTGCGCAACATTGAGCAGGCGTGCGACAAAGGGTGAGGTCAGGCCTTGCCAGGCAACTGTGCCAATAATAATGGCAAATGCCAAAGGAACGATGAGTTCTGAGCCCGGGTAGTTGATGGCCTCGAGCTTCAGTGCAAACAACGCAGAGATTGCGGCCGCTACAATGCCGCGCGGTGCAATCCAAGAGAGCAAGCCGCGCTCTGGCCAGGTGAGATCACTGGGCACCGTTGACACCAAGATTTTTAGGGGGCGTGCGACAAACTGCACGACCAGTAACAGGCCCAATGCAGGCAGGCCCACCGAGGCAAGCGCCTGCAGGTCAAGTCGTGAGGCCAATAGTATGAACAGGGCGGATATAAGCAATACGCTCAGGCTCTCTTTGAAGTCGAGAATGTCATCGACGTAAACACCCGGCATATTGGCGAGCCAGATACCCATGAGCGTGACAGCAAGCAAGCCTGATTCGTGGGCTAGCGAATCGGTGGTTACAAAAACAATTAGCACCACAAGCAAAGTGCACACGTTGTGCAGAAATTCTGGAATCCAGTATTTGCGCAACACCAGACCCCAAAGGTAACCCGCGATAGCTCCGCCCAGACAACCCACAAGAATGATCTCGCCTACACCACTGAGGATGCCCAACAGCGCGCCGCCTTCCTCGATGATGATGACGTCGAAGACAATGATGGCAAGTACGGCACCCACCGGATCGATCACGATGCCTTCCCAGCGCAGGAGTTTGCTGATTTTTTGATTAGGTCGTACCGCGCGAAGCATCGGGCCAATCACCGTTGGCCCGGTAACCACCATGATGGCGCCAAACAGTATGGCAAGCTCCCAGGTCAAACCCACCAGCCAGTGCGCCGCGCAACTGATAACTACCCAGGTTACCAGCACGCCGATAGACAGCATGCGCCAGAGGGTGCTGCCGGTCTCTTTCAACTCGCCGAACCGCAGAGTGAGACTGCCTTCGAACAGGATGATGGCCACTGACAGTGAAACCACCGGGAACAGCAAGTCGCCCAGCAATTGATCTGCGTTGATTTGCCCAAACACTGGTCCGATGAGTATTCCGGCAGCAAGGAGAAAGACAATGGACGGGGCGCCCAGCCGCCAGGCGCCCCACTGGGAGACAAGGGTGAGCGCGCCGATGACGGTCAGGGCAAATAGAGGCTCAAGCATTAGGTACGCTCGCAGGTTAACGGGGCTAGCTTACTTGAGTTTCACGTCTTTGCGTGTTCGCGCTTGGCCGAAGGGCTTATCGAAATAGGTAAACTGTCCCCGAATTAATAGCCTTATACTGTGGGGCATGTTTAACGCTCTTACGCCAAAGCCCGCCGATCCGCTGCTTGCCATTATTGGGCTGTTTGCGGCTGATACCCGTACCAATAAGATCGATCTTGGAGTGGGTGTCTATCGTGACCCTGAAGGCAAGACGCCGGTGCTGCGGGCCGTAAAACAGGCCGAGCAGAAAGTGCTTGAACACCAAGCTAGCAAATCCTACCTGGGGCTTGCGGGAGATGTGGGGTTTGTTGAGCGGCTGCAAGAACTGGCGTTTGGTGCTGACTCAAGTCTCGGGGACCGTCTCTTTGGCGTGCAGACACCCGGTGGTTCAGGTGCATTGCGACTGGGCACAGAGCTCATTCACCTGAGCGATCCCAACTGCAAGATCTGGTTGGGCGAGCCGAGCTGGGGCAATCACGCGCCTATCTTTTCTGCCGTCGGCTGTCCTGTTGCTGGTTATGACTATTTTGATGTGGCGGCCCAGACACTCAACTTCGACACGATGTTTGAAGCACTGTCTTCGGCAACTGCGGGTGATGTCGTTTTACTACAAGGCTGCTGCCACAATCCCACTGGCAGTGATCTGTCGCTTGATCAGTGGCAGCAAATTGCTGAACTCTGTGCGAACAAAGGTCTGGTGCCTTTTATTGATGTGGCCTATCAGGGGCTGGGCGAGGGGCTTGATACTGATCTCGCCGGGGTAAACACACTGCTTAATCAGGTTCCTGAAGCGTTGGTAACGGTGTCTTGTTCGAAGAATTTTGGGCTCTACCGAGAGCGCACTGGTGCCCTTTTTGTGTTGAGTGCAAATGCCGCGGACAAGGTCGCTGCGTCTTCTAACGTGCTGGCTTTGGCTAGAGTGGCTTATTCAATGCCGCCAGACCACGGTGCTGTAGTGGTGCGGACCATTCTTGAGGATGCAGAGCTAACTGCGCTGTGGAAATCTGAGCTCACCGCGATGCAGCAGCGGGTACAAACCACGCGGCGTAGTCTGGTGCAGGCGCTGGGCTCGCAGCACAGTTACCTGGCTGCGCAAAAAGGTATGTTCTCAACACTTAACCTTTCGCCGGATACGATTCTCGAGCTACGCGACAAAGATGCCATCTATATGGCCATGGATGGTCGAATTAATGTCGCGGGTGTTAGTGGCGATGAGATCGAGCGGTTTGCAGCCTGCGTATTGCCGCGGCTGTCTGGCTAGCGCTTATCGAGCAAACCAAAGATGCCTTCTTCGCGCAGCACTCGCATGCCAAGACGCTGGCTTGAAACCCCTGGGTGCAACACGTAGTCGAAACGAAGCTTCTGTGCAGATTCTTCCGCTTCGAAGTACTGATAGTCGATGCTCATGGTTTGATCGAACTGATCGCTCACTTCTATCAAGTGCGATGACACCATAAACAGACAGTCATCTTTGGTAGAAAATTGGCTCAGTACCGCGACGGAGGCGTCAAACGCATCTTTCACGTTAGTACCCTTAAACGGTTCATCCATAATCGCGACTACGCGGTTGCCCTCGGCGATGGCCAGCGCCACCGCCTTGATGCGCAACGCCTCTGCACGAAAGTAACTGATACCGTCATGCAGGTCGTCGCTCATTGAGATTGCGGTTAGTAGATGTTGAACCGGTGCAAAGCTAAAACGCGTAGCGGGCACACCCATTCCAAGGTGAGCTAGATATAACGCTGTGGCTACGGCCCGCAAATAGGTTGTTTTGCCGGCCATGTTGGGGCCGGTTAAAAACAACAAACGCTTGTGTTGATTTAGCTCTACGGGATTGGCAACGGCGTCGGGTACAAACGGGTGTACCAACTGTTCGGCACTTATATGTGTGTCCTCGGGGTTGATTTGTGGCATTAACAGGGAATGCTCGCGGGTTGCGTGAGCAAGCGACGTAAGCGCATCGATCTCGTAAACAATTTCGAGGATTCTTCGTAGAGTTTGCGGTTCGTGCAATCGAAACGTTTGATCCAGCCGCAAGGTATGCCAAAACT
>CAZFIA010000239.1:0-4397 GCA_964519335.1 uncultured Pseudomonadales bacterium | reverse complement strand
GCGGAAATATTACGAGACCAGGCTCTGAAGTGGCGTTATGGTTCCAAAATATACGCGAAACCGGGCCCTGGGGGCGGCTGGAACGGCCGGCATCTGAGATTTGCGTTGCAAAACCGAATCTTAGTTGGGTTCTATAGCAAGGGTTTGATTGCCAACCCTTGAGTCGCTGGGCCCTCTCACCCATCCTGTTAGGTTGTTTAGTTGTAGCGCTGATATGGCGTTGGTTTTGTATCTCCTTTGACTGAATCTAAAAACGAATTTTGGGCTGAGCGGTCGGTGCTGGTTACAGGTTCTGCGGGCTTTGCGGGTCGCAACCTGGTCACGGCGCTTGTACGCTCCGGCGCTAAAGTGCATGCCGTGATGCGCCCAGATGGCTCTCGTGCACAGTTTTCTGATGCTGTCTGTGTGCACCTGGCCGATCTAAGAAATCCCCGAGCGGTTACCAAGTTGTTCGCCGATGTACATGAGCGGGACGGTTCTGCTGTCGATACCGTGTTCCATGTGGCGGCAGTCTTTCGTACCGTCGGTGTGAGTCGAGAGTCTCTCTTTGAGTCTCACGTAAGCACAACGGAACATCTGCTGAATGCGAGTGAAGCGGCGTCGGTAAGACGGTTCTTACACGTCAGTACTATTGGTGTGCAAGGACCCAATCCACCGCGGAACGCCGCCGAAGATTCACAAACGAATCCAGCAGATGACTATCAAGAAACAAAATTGGAAGGTGAGCAGGCGGCGCTTGCGTTCGGTGCGCAGCACAACCTATCTGTCACCGTTGTTCGTCCTTGCGGCATTTATGGTGCAGGCGATGATCGATTCCTGAAGATCATTCGTCCGATCTCTCGTGGCCGTTTTCCGTTCATTGGTCGCGGTGACGGATTGTTTCATCTCGTGCATGTTGAAGACCTGGCTTGCGGCATGATGCTGGCCGCGCAATCGGATCGAACAGAGGGCGAGGTGCTTACCCTTGGTGGCGCTGAAGTTCCGACACTTCGCGAATTTGTGGAATTGGTTGCCGAACAAACTGACGGCGGGTTGTTGCCAATAGTCGTACCATACTCGCTGGTTTATGCCGCAGGCTTTGTCTGCGAAAAGCTGTGCGCCTTGTTTGGTGTTGAACCACCCTTGCATCGTCGCCGAGTGAAGTTCTTTGGCAGTGACCGATCTTTTGATCTTACCCGGGCAAGAGAACTCGCGGGCTATGATCCTAGCGTGAGTCTGGAAGCCGGCGTTGCCGGACTGGTGGACTGGCACCGACAGCGCGGGGACATCTAGGATTCGCGTCAAGCGATTTCCTCTATTGCAACCTCTCAAGAAAGCCTCTTAAATTGGCTAAAAAAGAGGCAATAGCAATGACTGAGTACATTCCTCCAACCATCGATTGGGTTCGCAAGCAGGTCGAGCTTATAGAGAGTAGCGGCGGCAAAGAGGGCACGACCCTGCTGGAGACGGGGCTGCCCTGTATTCTGGTTACCCATATGGGTAACAAATCAGGTGCGATACGCAAAATTCCTTTGATGCGAGTTAAAGTAGAAGATTCGTATGTCCTTGTGGGCTCGATGGGCGGGCAACCGAAGAATCCGGTCTGGGTTTACAATTTGCGGGCCAATCCGGACGTTGAGATTCGCGATGCAACCGACGTGTACAAAATGCGTGCACGCGAAGTTCCTGAAGGCGAGGAGCGTGACAAGCTCTGGGCGGCGAGCGCCGAAGCCTTTCCTACTTATAATGACTATAAGAAAAAAACCGATCGCCAGATTCCAGTATTTGTAGCGGAGCCGGTTTAGATAACTTGCGCAAATAGCGACACAAGAACCCTGGGGAGGGCGAGATTATGAAGTTAGGTTTAGGTATTGGGCCGTTAGGACCCGCAGGTGGCGAACGAATAATTCAGCTCGCGCAAGATGCGGAGGCCCTTGGTTACGACACTATCTGGTGTCCTGAAATCTACGGCGCAGACTGCTTTACACCATTGGCCTGGGTAGGTGCACACACCAAGAAAATCAATCTCGGCACGTCCATCATGCAGATTTCTGCGCGCACGCCGGCCAGTGCCGCCATGCATGCGGTAGCCATCGATTACTTGTCGAACGGTCGGCTCATACTGGGTATTGGTGTCTCGGGTCCTCAAGTGGTGGAAGGTTGGTACGGTCAGCCCTATCCCAAACCCCTGGCTCGGACCCGGGAGTGGATTGAGATATTCCGCAAAACAATCGCCCGCGAAGAGCCTGTTAGTTTTGATGGTAAACACTATCAGTTGCCGCTGGACGGTGGCACTGGGCTCGGTAAACCGCTAAAGCTAATGCAGCATCCACTGCGCAAGCACATACCCGTGTACCTCGGTGCCGAGGGGCCTAAGAACGTTGCGATGAGTGCTGAGCTGTTTGATGGCTGGATTCCAATGTTCCTGGCGCCACAAAAAATGTCGACGCAATACGCTGACATGATGAAAATTCGAAAGCCAGATTTTGAGATTGCTGCCGCCATTCCGGTGGTTATCGATGACGATATCGACAAGGCACGGATGCAGATCAAGCAAAACGTCGGATTTTATGTGGGCGGCATGGGCGCCAAAACGTTCAACGTGCACAAAGACCATGTCGGGCGGATGGGCTATGCAGATGCCGCCCAAGAAATTCAAGACTTGTTTATGTCTGGTAAGCGGGATGCGGCTTTTGCTGCCGTACCCGATGAGCTAATCGACGAGATATCTTTTTGCGGACCCAAGGAACGGATTCGTGAACTGCTGCCAACCTGGAAAGAAAGCCCGGTTACGCAGCTCAACATCGGCACGGCAGATCGCGAGGTGCTGCGCTTCTTCGCCGAAGAGGTTCTTTAGTGAGCGCCGGAACTGGCGAAATTCCTGTGCAGACCGACGCCGTTATAGTGGGTGCCGGTTTTGCGGGCTTATACATGTTGCATCGTCTGCGCGAGCTCGGCATGAGTGCGGTGGTGTTTGAGCAGGGCAGCGACGTGGGAGGTACCTGGTACTGGAATCGCTATCCCGGTGCGCGTTGCGATGCGGAGAGCCTTGCCTATTCCTATTCGTTTTCTGAATCTCTGGAGCAGGAGTGGGAATGGAGTGAGCGTTACGCCACGCAACCAGAAATCTTGAAGTATGCCCAGCACGTTGCTGATCGACTAGATTTGCGCCGCGACATTCATTTCAACACCAAGGTGTCTGAGGCGCATTTCGATGAAAGCCAAAGTGTGTGGCGGGTGCGAACTGCAGATTCAGAACATCAAACCGCCGCGCGTTTTTGCATAATGGCGACGGGCTGTTTGTCGGTGCCGCAGCGGCCCGATATCGAAGGCCTTGATTCTTTTGCAGGCGAGCTTCACCAGGCGAGTCTATGGCCGCACGAGGGTGTCGACTTTACAGGCAAACGCGTGGGCATTATCGGCACCGGTTCGTCTGCGATACAGGCGATTCCAGTAATCGCAGAACAGGCGAAATCGCTTAAGGTGTTCCAGCGCACGCCCAACTTTAGCGTGCCTGCAGTCAACGGAGTGTTAGACCCTGAGTGGGTTGACCAATTCAAAGCCAACTATCGCGGGCATCGGCACAACCACAAGCGCGGCTTTGGCCAGGGCTTTGGTGATCTTGAAATAACGCCTCGGGAACAGGGGCCGGTGGCGGAGAGCGCAGACGAATTGAGTTCTGATGAACTTGATGCGGTGCTTGAGCGCTACTGGAGCACCGGTGGTGCGCGGTTTATGGGGGCCGTGGGTGACGCAATAATTAGTGCTGAGGTGAACAGCAAGTTCGCCGACTTTGTGCGCGATAAAATTCGTAGCATTGTGAACGATCCCGAAACAGCCGAGCTCTTGTGTCCGAACGATCATCCGATAGGCACCAAGAGAATTTGTGTTGATTCAGACTACTACGCTGCATACAACCGGCCCAATGTTCAGTTGTGCGATGTTCGCGGCCAGCCTATACAGCGGGTGACGCCGGAAGGCGTGCAAACGGAAGCGCAGTTACACGAACTGGATATTTTGGTTCTGGCCACCGGCTTTGATGCCATGACCGGCGCGCTTTTGAACATCGACATACGCGGTGAACAAGGCACATCGCTTGGCGAGGCCTGGAACGCCGGGCCGGTGACTTATCTTGGTCTGGGTGTTGCTGGCTTTCCGAATCTGTTCACCATTACTGGCCCGGGTAGTCCCTCGGTGTTGAGCAACATGCTGGTCTCGATCGAACAGCATGTTGATTGGATCATCGGCCTCATCGAGCACATGACTCATGGCCAAAAACATCGAGTAGATGTCGACGCGAAGGCCCAGCTCAACTGGGTTGCTCACGTCAACGAAGTGGCGGATGCCACGCTGTTCCCACAGGGCGGCTCCTGGTATTTAGGTGCCAATGTCGAAGGCAAACCCAGAGTGTTTATGCC
>CAZFIA010000238.1:0-4438 GCA_964519335.1 uncultured Pseudomonadales bacterium | reverse complement strand
TGCGCTGCGCGCGTGTGACGGCGGTGATGAATGGCCGAGACTACGTTACGCCCGATGACATTCAGCAAGTTGCGCCGCTCACCATGCCTCACCGATTACTGCTCACCCCGGAAGCTGCGCTTGAAAACCTGAGCGAGGAAACCTTGGTTGAGCAACTTATGAATGACGTAGCTGTGCCAAGGTGAGCTTATCTGCCCGTGGGGTATTGCTAGGCGTATTTTGCGGATTGCTCGCAATTGTTGGTCTGTGGACCCACATCGGACTTGTTGTTGTCGCCGCAGCGGCCCTGGGCATCTGGTGCACAGCGTTAGTTGCCGAGCGCCGGGAGGTTCGGCAGTTACCAATCCAGGTTGAGGCAATCCTGCCGGATGTCGTTCGCCTCGGTGTGCCGACCCAACTCACAACGAAGATACGTAATACGGCGCAGCGTCTTGTGCAGGTCGAATGGCTGCAGGCTTACCCGGCGCCACTGATCGGACCAGCACAGCGACTGGAGCAGGCAACCATAGAAATAGCAGATTCACACGCGTCGACGACGTCTATATTACCGGTTGAGTTAGGTTCCACCCGGCTACCGCAGCCTGCTTTTCGCATTGCGGGCAAATATGGGCTGGCGTCGTGGAATCGGGTAGAGGGTGAATCCCTTGGCGATATATCGGTGATGCCGGACACCTTGCGCAACTACACCCAGGATGCAGCCGCCAGTCAATTAGGCAACCGCC
Source organism: uncultured Pseudomonadales bacterium (assembly GCA_964519335.1). GTDB lineage: Bacteria > Pseudomonadota > Gammaproteobacteria > Pseudomonadales > Azotimanducaceae > JALZVT01. The sequence goes on along the minus strand of CAZFIA010000238.1, from coordinate 3,716 downwards.
ACCGGCGGGCGATCGGCCAGGGCAGTGAGCTCGAGGAATTGCGCGACTATCGACCAGGTGATTCGCTGCGAATGATCGATTGGAAATCCACGGCTAAAAACGGCAGCCATGTGATTCGTGAAACTTCTGAAGAACAGCACCTCGAAATAATGATTGCCGTTGATGCCGGTCGTAGCAGCAATTTGCTGTCTGGACAGTTGTCCTTGCTTGGGCACTACGTAAATGTGGCCGCGCGGTTGGCTGAGTACGCCACCCTCCAGGGAGATCGGGTGGGCCTGCTGGTGTTTGCGCAACAAACGCTTGTGCGTATTCCTCCCGGTCGGGGTAGAGCATCGCTGGCTAGAATTCGAGCCGCGCTCGCCACTGTGAACAGCCAATCGATAGAGGCCAACCCGCTGGGTGCGGCCTTCGACTTGCTGCGCCTACTTCGTCGCCGTAGTTTGGTTGTGTTGCTTAGTGATTTTGAACACGCCGACACAACCGGGCAGCAAGCTCGCGCAACACAGCTGCTGGGCGGACGTCATCGGGTGGTACTCGCTAGCGTGCGCAACAGAGATGTGGACGAACTGGCGGTGAGTTCGGATCCCCACTGGCTTACGCCGCAGATTGCGCTTGCGGCACAGGATGCCCAATCGGATCGTGCTGCCGTTGCCAGGCAGTTACGCAATTTGGGGGCAGTGCTTGTGCATGCCAGCGACACAGAACTGGATCAGCAGGTTCTTGCTACCTACAAGCGCCTGCGAGCCGATCGTCGAATCTAGTCTGGAATCGTGGCGCTGTCCGGTGCCAAACCCAGCCAGCGATAAGCTCGGCCGGTGAGCAACGCCCAGCTTAGTAAGGCCCATCCCACACCCACCACCACGCGAAGAGTGAGCGAATAATCGGGGTTAGGTGAGATATAGCCTTCGATTAACCCGCATACCAACAGGAGCGGAATAAAAGCAAACATCAGTCGCGTACCCTGTTTTGCAGCCTGACGAAAGGCAGCCTTGCGGGTTTGCAAGCCAGGCCGGAACAGCGCTTCACCAAGCAGAGTACCTGCTGCCCCCGCCAGACAAATAATCGATATCTCGACAATGCCGTGTGCAATGACAAATTCGAACAGGCGTCCTGCCATGTTGTATTGGTTGGTGAATGCGAAGATTCCGCCCAGCATCAGTCCATTAAGGGCGATGATGTAGAGTGTACCCAAACCAAATAATGTACCCAGTGCAAATGCAAACAGCGTCACCGCGGCGTTATTGGTAAAAATAGACCACGACAACAGAGAGGACGGCATGATGTTTAGCAGGTCGTCCGTCCAGAGTTCTCCAGACTGCACCTGCGAGATCATCGTTTCAGACGCAAACAGACTGGCGAGTTCTGGGTAGGTGCTGATGAGCATCCAACCTGTGAACGCCGCCAGAAAGAACAGAGAAAACACGTAAGCGATAGGTTTTGCAATCGCCTGCATGATCGCAGGTATTTCGACTGTATAGAGACGGGCGAGAGTGCGCAGGGGAGCCCGCGGTTCTTGATGTAGGGTGTTGTGTAAATTGACAAACAGCCCGTTCACCACCTGGTTGAGGCGACCGTCTGGCGTAATTCTTTGCACCAGTGAAACATCCGCACCGAGATCGCGATAAGCGTCAACCGCGCGGCGAATAGAAAGGGTGTCTACCCGGGCACTGCCGCGAATAGATTTATTCAGCTCTTCTATTTCGCGCCATTCAGGCGCGCGCTGCGCAACCCACTGTCCAAGTACCTCCTGGCCCCGAGTGTCTTGCTCCTCTGGTGCCTTTTGTGCCCGCTGTGCTTTTTGTGCCCGCGGTGCCTTTTGTGTTTGAGGATTATCTGTTGCCATTAAACCGTTGGTGCTATGAGTTCTTGTAGCGCCTGCCTCAAGGCCCTATCGCTTTTGCTTGCATCAAGCTCAGGGTCTAGTGCTGATCGTTGCGAGGCAGACAGTGTAACCCGTTCGCCTAGCCGCGCGAGCAACTGTTGTCCAAGGGTAGTGCGGCGCGTAGGTTCCAGTACGTACCAGCGATCTAGCAAATCTTGCACTATCTCGATTTGTTTGGCGTTGAGCTTTGTGTCGCCCGCATAGTCGTCGATGCCTTCGAGCTTCGGCTCGCTCTTGTCGTAAACCAGCAGGGTGCCGGCGGCGAGATCACCCAATCGAACATTCTGTTTTGTGATCATGCAGGCGGTGAGCCCGACAACGTACAACATAGGCAGAGAATCGATCAGGCGAAACAAGTTGCGAATAACCAGCGCGCCGACACCAGGCGGTAATCCCTGATCGGTGACAATTCGCACACCGGCTATACGTTTACCCGGCGAGCTGCCCTGCATGACAATTTCGATGATGGGGTGATAGAGGACGTAGATGAGGAAAGCAGGCGCATTAAGCAGCAGTACGTTCGTTCCGATCCCGCCCTGGATCAGCAGCAACACCAGTAGATACCATGCCAGGGCGAGCAGTAACCGTATGTGCCAGTCGATTATAAAAGCGTAGCTGCGCCCGCCCGGACCGGCAATTGGCAGTGCGAGCTCTACCCCGGTAGGGTTGTTAACGACAAGTTGGTGCTGCTCCATGAGCTGACGCTACCGCAGGTTAGAGCGGGCAACAACTCTTATTGGTGTTGTTTGAATAAGGGAAATCGCCAACCTCTCCCTTGTCTGCTGCATTGGTTGTTGCCGCACAACCTGTTGGGTGCAAGGGAAGGAATGACGCTACCCTACCGAAGAACAGCGTTTTTTTCTGCACTGATGAGACACAGGGCGTATGGGTAAGCTCTTGATTGCAATGATAAAATATTAGCCCCTAAGTGCTGACTGCTAATCATCGGGTCGCTGGTTCGAGCCCCCGCTGAACTAACCTGGGCTTGAGGTAAACTGGAATCATCTGGATAAAGTCGATATCAAAATGGTTAGTGCAGATGCGTAGTAGATGCAAGGTGATGCGAACGATAGCGCTAGCGCCGTTAACACTAACGCTACCAATGGTGTTGGTGCTGGGTTGCGGAGACTCGTCGTCCGAAAAACAAGCCGACCCGTCTGCGGTTAACCACGCAGATACGCCTCAGAGACCGACAGAGTTAGCACCAAATGCACAAGCACCCGTGGCGAAGCTCATCATTGATTACAGCAATGTTCCAACGCTTGTTGTCAACGCCAACGGGGCGAGCAAAGACGAAATACTGTCTACACTCGCGGACAAGTATCAATTTACTTATAGCCGTAGTCCCGCAATCACCGAACCAAGAACGATTCATTCCCGGGTAGAAGGTGAACTCGCGGAGCTAATCGGTTGGGTACTGCTCGGCGACAGCTTTGTTATTGAATATGAATCTGCAGAAGACAACGCCTCTATTTCAGGGTTGCACTGGCTGGCGCAGGCAGCCGCGCGAAGCGATGATTCGCGGGTTGCGAATGTGCAAGAGCTCCAGGCGGCTGACATTGAACAATTTCTTGCATCGGGTGATGGCGTCAACAAGGATTTTTCGGATTGGCTGAAAAGTCGCGACGGTTCGTCGGCTCGCATCCGGCTGTATGATGCGCCACAGTCGGTCAGTGACCTGTTGCAGCGGTTGCTGCCCGGTACCGAGGGTACCAGTCCGAACGGGGTAGATCCCCGGCATCTGCGAGGTGCAAACGATGCCGCGCAAAACACGGTGTCTGAGGCGCTTGCCAGAACCACAGCGATGGCCCGGCGCAATGTAGAGGTACTGGTA
>CAZFIA010000237.1:0-4478 GCA_964519335.1 uncultured Pseudomonadales bacterium | reverse complement strand
ACGCCCCTTCCCGATGGCACCTACAAGATCGATGGCATGACCGTGCTGCGGGATATCAACCGCGCGCTGTCCTGGGAGTTACCGACTGAGGGTCCGCGCACACTCAACGGCTTGATAACCGCGCACCTCGGAGTCATTCCCGAGGCTAACGTGTGCCTGTCGATCGACAACTACCGCATGGAAACACTAACGATCAGCGACAACCGCATCGCCGATGTGCGTGTAGAAGAGATGCCGGTTGCTAAAGTTGAAGAACCCGAAGACTAGCCGGCACTTAAGATCTGCGCGCCCAGCGACGATTCAGAGCCGACACCATTGCGAGTAGAGACGATGTGACGGTGTTTCGACTGATGCCCGCCCCATAACAGCGGCCATCGGGTTCATCGTCGATGGCCAGGAGACAAATCGCCTGGGCATCTTTACCGCGCGACATCGCATGCTCGTGGTAATCGATTACCCTGAGACTCTCGTTGAGCGTATTCAGCATGGCATTGGCAAAAGCAGCAATCGGACCTGTGCCTTCACCCGTTAGCGTCATCGTCTGCTCGGATACCATCACCTGAGCGGTGCAGATCTGCGTATCGCCTTCGCCGCTCTCAAGCGTGTAGTCGATTAACTTGTAAGGCCCGTCTTGAACCACATACTGTGATTCGAGCTCTGAGAGAATTTCATCGGGCTGCACTTCGCGATCGAGTTTTTCAGTGGCGTCTTGAACCAAACCAGAAAACTCCACCAGCATTTCTCGTGGTAAAAGGATACCGTAGTGCTCTTCAAGAATAAAACCTACGCCACCCTTGCCCGATTGGCTGTTGACGCGGATGGCTTCTTTGTAAGAGGAGCCTATGTCTGACGGATCGATCGGCAGGTAAGGCACTTCCCAAAGATCAGCATCTACCTTACCCATGCCTTTTCGAATGGCATCCTGATGCGAACCAGAGAACGCCGTGAAAACAAGTTCGCCAGAGTATGGATGACGCTCATGCACCGGCAGCTTGTTGAGCCGTGTAACAATACTCTTGATGCGTTTCATTTCAGAGAAGTTGAGCTCTGGATCAACCCCCTGTGAAAACAGATTCATGCCAACCGTAACGAGATCGCAATTCCCGGTCCGTTCGCCGTTACCAAACAGCGTACCTTCAACACGCTGCGCGCCAGCAAGGACGCCAAGCTCGGTGGCGGCAATGCCCGTGCCCCGATCGTTGTGAGTATGCAGACTTAAAACGATGCGCTCGCGGCCCGGAAAATTCTTAAGGAACCATTCCACCTGATCGGCATAGATGTTTGGTGTCGACATCTCAACCGTGGCCGGCAAGTTGATGATGATGGGGGCTTCCGCCGTTGCGCCCCATTCGTCAGCCACCGCCGCACAAACCTCAACCGCAAAATCGAGCTCGGTGCCGGTGAAACTTTCGGGCGAATACTCAAGCGTAAGGTTGCCTTCAAAACCTGCCATCGCCTTTTTCACCATACGGGTACCGTCAACAGCCAGTTCCTTGATGCCTGCCCGGTCCATCTCAAACACAACTCGACGCTGCAGCGTGGACGTCGAGTTGTAGAGGTGGAAAATGGCGTTCTTGGCCCCGGCTATAGATTCGGCCGAGCGCTCAATCAGTTCTTCGCGCGCCTGACAGAGCACCTGGATGGCCACGTTGTCGGGGACCCGATTCTCGTCGATGATCCGCCGCACAAAGTCAAAATCGGGCTGCGACGCGGCGGGGAATCCAACTTCAATTTCTTTAAAGCCCATCTCAAGCAGCAGATCAAAAAACTCCAGCTTTTCGGTCACGTTCATTGGATCAACCAATGCCTGGTTGCCATCGCGCAGATCAACGCTGCACCAACGTGGCGCCTGGGTCAGGGTTTTGCCAGGCCACTCACGATCCGGCAGATCGACGGGCTTGTAGGCCGTGTACTTTTGAAAGGGCATGGAAGCAGGAGAATTTCCTGCATCTGTCGGCGTGCCAGTGGCAACACCAGTAGAAGGATCTGTGTTGTCTGTGCTCATTGTCGGATCAACTCTTTTTCAATCTCTAAGGTACTCGCTCGCGCGACTATGTCACAACGAAATAAATTCGAGCGGTTAATAAGGGGGATGAATGGGCGAGGCCCTGTAAGAGTTAAGTAGCCGGAAGCCCCGGCAGCAGAAGACCGGTTAGCAGAAGAGAAGCTAGAGCTGTAGCGATTGTTCGGCTCATGGCCAAGACTATAGGACAGCTTCAAGCCTTTTACCATGGCTAATCAAAGCACTCCTCAAATCTTATATGAGCGCTGAATCACAGCGCTGGGGTTATCTTGGCTGCAGCCGCTACCGCTTTGGTCCGTGCTTCGGTTGTGTCCGAACCCAGCGCAAGCGCCACCCCCATCCGTCGCTCGCCCTCGACCTCGGGTTTGCCAAAAAGCCTAACCTGCGTATCGGGCTCGGCAAGCGCTGAGTCAACGCCACTAAAGCGCACATCTTTCGAATTGCCGTGCACAAGGACAACAGCGGATGCCGCAGGCCCAAAGCTGCGTATTAACGGTATCGGCAAGCCGAGAATCGCGCGCGCATGCAACGCAAATTCACTCAGGTCTTGACTAATGAGAGTAACCAGCCCGGTATCGTGCGGACGCGGGCTTACCTCACTGAAGTAAACTGTTTCACCTTTGATAAAGAACTCCACACCAAACAGCCCGTAACCGCCGAGCGCTTCGGTTACCTCAGAAGCTATGCGTTCGCATTCGGTTAGCACAGCAGCAGCCATGGGTTGCGGTTGCCAGGATTCCTGATAGTCGCCACCCTCCTGACGATGACCAATCGGCGCACAAAAACTCACGCCGTTCTTGTGTCGAACAGTGAGCAGCGTGATCTCATAATCAAAATCGACAAAGCCCTCGACAATCACTCGACCGGCATCACCCCGTGCACCTGTCTGCGCGTAATCCCAGGCACGCTGAGCATCGTCGCTAGAGTGAACCGTTGACTGACCCTTACCGGAAGAACTCATGATCGGTTTTACAACGCAAGGCGTACCAATGGTATCAATGGCCGCCGCGTATTCAGACTGATCGCCCGCAAACCGATAGGGGGAGGTGGCAACACCAAGCTCTTCGGCTGCAAGCCTTCGGATGCCTTCACGATTCATCGTGAGTGCCGCCGCCCTGGCCGTGGGCACAACCGTTAGCCCTTCGGACTCAAGCTGTACAAGTGCGGCTGTGGCTATGGCTTCGATCTCTGGCACCACCATATCCGGCGACTCCAGCTCAATAACCTGACGCAATGCGTCCGCATCGCGCATATCGATCACATGCGCCCTGTGCGCCACCTGCATGGCCGGAGCATTGGCATAACGATCTACGGCAATCACTTCCACGCCGAAGCGCTGGAGTTCAATCACGACTTCCTTACCCAGCTCACCTGAACCAAGCAGCATTACCCGTGTGGCATGCTCAGCTCCCGGTGTACCTAGAGCTTCGTTGCCTGGGCGAACAAGTGAATTCATACACAATTTCTCTTTCTAAGAGGGACGATCAGGCTCGCTCTGAACCTCTAGCGTTTTGGCAAATCGCTGGCCATTGCCTACATAGGCATTCGCCCCCAATTGAATGTTCGATGCCTCTTCTGGCGTGAACGTACGTACGACTTTGGCTGGAGAGCCCAGAATCATCGAATGATCAGGAAACTCCTTGTTCTCGGTAATGAGTGAATGGGCACCCACCAGACATCCCTTACCAATTTTCGCACCGTTCAAAATGGTGCTACCAATGCCTATTAATGATCCGTCACCAATAGTGCAGCCGTGCAACATCACCATGTGACCGATAGTGACATTGGCACCGATGGTTAATGGGAAGCCCGGGTCGGTATGTAAAACAGAGCCATCCTGTACGTTGCTGCCCTCGCCCACGGTAATGACGTCGTTGTCGCCACGAATAACCGCGTTAAACCACACCGAGGCATTATTCTTAAGCACAACAGAACCCATAACATCGGCGCTTTGCGCAACAAAGTAGTCACCTTCGGCAACCACTCGACGATCTCCTAGCTGATAAATCATTCTGTTTCCCCATAATCGTCAACAAGCAGGCCCAAAGTCTAACCTTAAACAGACAACCTTAAACAAAATAAAAATCGCCTAGAGATTTCTTTGGGATTGCTGACACAACCCGCTTACAGGCCTCTCATAGAGCCTGGCCCCCGTGTCCCGCATAGTTTGCCTCGTAAATGAGGAAGCGATGAATGTCTTTACCAGAGTTTGAAGTCCTGGTTGATCTGGCGCGCAATGACCCCACTGCACTTGAAGATCTCCGTCAAGGCTTAGTCGAGGGTGTGCTTGAAAAAGCTCGAACGCCGCAATCGCGTCAGCGACTGGCCGGTCTGCAATTTCGCATAGACCTGGAACGCCGCAAGTCGACGTCTCCCATGGGCGCAACCATTCGGCTCTCCGAAATGATGTGCCGATCGCTTGCAGATCTGCATCTGTCTATTGTTTCTCCCGAAG
>CAZFIA010000236.1:0-4538 GCA_964519335.1 uncultured Pseudomonadales bacterium | reverse complement strand
GTTCAAAGCCCTGGCCGATCCCACCCGTCGACGGGTGCTGACTCTATTGCGCAATCAATCCCGCTCAGCGGGCGAGATCGCTGATCAATTTGAGGTGTCGCGACCGACAATGTCAGCGCACTTCACGGTGTTACGAGAGGCCGGGCTCATCACTTCTGAAAAGAGTGGAAAAACAGTTACTTACAGTATTAATCTAAGTGTGCTCGAAGATGCTCTGCTGACCTTTACTCAGAGCTTTGGTTTTGAGCTTCGAATTAGCCGGCGGTCGCCGCGGTGAATTCGATAAGAAGGAGTGTCTCGGTGTCTGATACCGCGCAATTTGAAAATTCCACCGCCACCGCCATCGTCAGGGCAAATCCTGCCGATCGCGTTAAGGCCGCCACGCGTCTGCCGGTATACACGCAGGGCTGGTTGTGGGTGCTTTGTGCGGCCAACCTCAGCTGCGCCCTGATGCTCGCAAGCGATCAGCCCCAGCACCTTTGGGCCTGGTTCGTCTCTGGAATGTTCTTGCCGGTAGCGGTGCTTGGTTTGCGCCTGACTCAGGTCTTCGCTCGCGCGCCTAAACGCTTACGGCTCTCACTCGATCGAACCTTGATTGGGGTGGGTCTGTTGATCTTGCTGCCACTGCTGATGCGTTTGAGCGAGGGGCTGGGCGCCATCGATGTCGCAGGCGTTCGGCGGGTTGTTGGCGTATTGCTCGGCGGTAGTTTCGTTGTGATAGCGAACTATTTCCCGGAGCGACTGCTACCCCAGTTTCGACGCTACCTCGCATGCCAGCGTCTTGGCCGGCAAAACGCAGTGCGCCAACATGTGGATGCTGCGTCCGCCGAGCGCCTACTGCGTTTTCTTAGCGCCGGTTGCATGATCGCGGGCGCGCTCTATGGCTTTGCGTGGGTGTTTGCGCCACTGGCGGACGCAAATCTTTGGGCCTGTACTTTGTCTGGTGCGGTGACGTTGTTTGTGGGCTGCCGCTTCGTGCTGTTGGTGAACCGGCGCAACCGCTGATGTTCCGACTACCTATTCCTATTCCGTTTCCGTTCTAGGTATCGCAATGAAGCTATTGCAGGTAGTCATCTAGAGTCATATGAAATCGCCTTATGCGCGCTTCCTGGTAGTTGCCCAGAGTTTGTCCGGTCTTGCGGGCTGCCTTCATGCCAGCGCTTTGGCGCGCAAAGTTCTCGGTGTCTTGATCTAGCACCGCGGCTAAGGCAAAACCAGGAACGCTTGTGTAAGAGTCTTCGATACCCAGCGAAATTTTCTCTGCCGGTGGAGGACGTTCGCCGTTTTCGGGAACCGGGCTCAATAGCAAAATTTCGTGCACGCAGGTGTCTACTGTTAAGGGTCTAAATCGATAGATTAGGGGAATAACAATACCCGGGAAAAAGCAGGCATTTGGGAACAGGTGGTATTCAATTGAATCCAGCATCACGCTGGTACTTACCTCAGACAGATCAACATCAAGCTCAGCCCCTTTCGTTTCGCGCAAGGCTTGAGCATGGGCGTCCCGGGCCGTCATACCTTCGGGTAGAGTTTGATCTGTGTAGCCCAAACCCTCGTACAGCTCTTGCTGGCTGAGTTCGCGATGGTAATGCGGGTTGCCGCTCGACAGGACTTGCAAAAATCGTGTGACGTTTTTTCCAAACACATCGTACTGCGTGTTAGCCCATGAGGAATGTCGTAAACCTTCGGGATGGGTGGCTAGCACGTGGAAGGCTTCAAGAAAACCTTCCATGCACATCTTCCAATTACCTGGCAGCACTTTCTCGGTGTGCATAGACACGTAGCGATTCTCTAGCGGTTGGTGCGCAAAGTGTTCAGGCATTACCTCAAGGAAATCCGCAAGTGGTTCGGCGTTGGGATCCAGGTTGATAAATACGAAGCCGCCCCAGACGCCGCTTCTGACTTCGCTCAGTCCAAACTCTTCGTCTTTGATGTGCGGGAAGTCCCAACGACAGGGTACTTCTCGCAAGCTACCGTCGAGCTCCCAGGCCATGCCGTGGAAAGGGCAGCGAAAAAACTGTTTGCCTGAGCCGGTTTCTCCGGGGTTAAAGAACGCCATGCCGCGATGTGGGCAAGAGTTAGCGAACGCCTTGATCTCGCCTTCGTGAGTGCGCGTAACGATAACCGAATAGGGTTTGATGTCGTAGACATAGTAATCGCCCGCATTGGGTACGTGCTCCTCCCGGCAGGCCCATTGCCAGACGCTGGGCCAAAGTTTGTCGACTTCGGCGTCAAAGAACTGCTGGCTGGTATAGCGCGAAAAAGGCAAATCTTCGTCACCTAAAAACTCGTAGCTGCTGGCCTTTAGAGCGGCCGGCGTGGCGGGTGCTACCGCCTCGTCGCGGGCGATAATGTCTGCGGGGCCTGGGCCTGGGCATCGAGCCTCGCCTTTGGCCAATGAAAGATCTCCGGGTTCGATGAGTCCCGGGCTTTTTAGGCGTTCCGACATGTGCTGCTTCCTGCTCGATTCCAAAGGCTCAGTATCCGCACTCTGGTGGCGTTGGTTCAAGCGCGATAACCTAAGTGCTGATCAGGAGGGAACATGCGGGATATCGGAAAGGTGCCAGACACGGCCGAATTGGCTGATCGTATGGCGATTCACGAGGTGCTAACCCTACATTGTCGGGGCGTTGATCGAGCGGATGAACGTGCGCTTAAGTCCGCCTATTGGCCCGATGCAGAAGTCGCCTATGGTGGCTTCGAGGGTCTCGCTCACGAGTTCTGTGAAATGTTGCCGAAGAGCATTGTGCGGTTTGCCCATACCCAACACTCAATCAGTAATGTCCTCATACAGTTTTCTGATGGCGCATCCCCAAAAAAGGATGATCCCGAGCGAATGTGGGCTGCCGTTGAAACCTACGTAACGGCCTATCACTATTTGGCCGGAGAAAGTGGGGCTCCGGACACCGAGATGACGTTCCTGGGCCGCTATCTCGATCGCTTCGAGCGCCGGGATGCGGGCCGGAGTGGCGCGTGGAAGATCAATCATCGCCGGGTGCTTATGGACTGGAACCAAAACGCTGATGGCAGTGCGGTTTTGGAAGGCCCACCTTTTGATGGCCTTGCTCGCGGCATGCGCTATCCATCCGATCCGGTATATGCTCTTCTAAGGTCCACCGAAGAGCGAGCGAGGTAGCCATTTTGAGTTTGATTGATCCCCATGCCAGTTGGGCAGCGCTCACAGAGTGCGCAGCCAATTATGGTGACAGCGACTCTGAGCAAACGGTTAAGCAGCTGGTGTTAGAGGTGCGTGACCACATGGAGTGCGAAATAAAGGGTGATGTACCAGGCCTTATGGCCACGCTAACCAGCGACCCCGTGTATCACTTTTGGGGTAATGGTGAGCCAGTAGTGCTTGAAGGTCGCGCCGTTGTGGAAGGCTTCTACAACGACATGATGGCGCGCGGCGGCAATCAGTTTCAGGTAGTGATCGACAACATCATCGCAAGCGAGAGTCATGTGGTTACCGAAGGCCAGGTGCGCAGTGTTTACACCGCGGACACATTGCAAAGTCAGGGTATGACTGAAGTTAACGGCGCGGCCGTTAGTTCGAGCGAGATCTGGATGAGTAATGCACAACTGGTTACCGTTTGGCCTAACGACGGCGCAGGCAAATTGGTTGGTGAAGATATCTATTTTGGCGAAAGCCCCATGACCACATTGCGACCTATAGGGCCAACAGATCTACCGTCGTATTTTCGATTAGCAGCTTAAGTGATTTAGGAGTTTCCCATGAGTGTAATGCCCCATGCTGACCGACTTGAAAAAGTGCAGGAACTGGCGCCGCAAATTTTAGCCGGTGGCGAAAAAGCGCAGGAGCTGCGTAGACTGCCGGATGACATCGTTGAAACGCTGGTGGGTGAGGGCTTCTTTCGCTTCGCTCAACCCGAGGCACTGGGCGGTGACAATGCGAGTTCGATGCAAACCGTTGAGGTGTTGGAGGCTATAGCGTCTGTCGATGCCTCTGTGGCTTGGAACGTGATGTTGGGCTCCGAAATCAACGCCATGGCCGCCGGTGGGATGGACCCGAAAATCGCTGAAGAAGTCTATCTCGGTAATCCCAAAACTATAATGTGTGGCGGAGGCGGTCCGGGGAGCAAACCGCCGCGCGCCGAACGAACCAATGACGGCGGTGTTCGTGTCTGGGGCCACTCCACCTTTATCAGCGGCTGCCACAACGCCAACTACTGTTTCATGATGGCGCCCATAATGAATGGCGATCAACCGGAGCTTGATGCCAGCGGTAACCCCGTGGCAAAGATGTGGTTTCTGCCGCGGGATCAGTGGGAAATTGAGGACACCTGGGACGTTGCGGGATTGCGCGGTTCCGGCAGTCACGACGTTAAGGCTGACGGCGCTTACGTGTGCCCTGAACACGTGGGTGTCGATCTAGTCACCCTGCCGGCACAGCATGACAATCCTGTGTATCGCATCCCTGTCCCTCTGCGACTCTCCTATAACAAGGTGGCCATCGCGCTTGGTGTTGCGCGAGGCGCTCTGGGTGCCTTCGCCGATCTCGCGCAAGACAAGGTTCCGCA
>CAZFIA010000235.1:0-4618 GCA_964519335.1 uncultured Pseudomonadales bacterium | reverse complement strand
AGGAGTGCGATTTCTGAGTTCGCTGTTAGCAGGCGCTGTAGGCGGCTTGGTTGATAGACGATATCGCCGTACGAGATCACCAGGTCTTGAGTTAGGTCTTTCTCGATAAAAGGTGTGGCGCAGAACAGAGATTCGACCATATTGGTCGAGTCAAAGTTCGGATTGAAGGAAGTCTCGAACCCAAGGCTTTCTATTTGGTCTGCTCTATAGCCTGTTGCTATGTGAATGTCGTCGACCTTACAGTAACGCAGGGTAGCGACTTGATGCTCGAGCAGACTCTTGCCCAGTAGAGGTACTAGGCATTTGGGTCGGTCATTTGTGAGCGGTCGGAGCCGCGTACCCTGGCCGGCGGCCAGTATGAGTGCTCGAGTCATGGCTGTGTCTTAGTCTCTGAAGTGGCCAGGGCTTGGGCGAAAAGCTCTAGGTCTAGTGGGTGTGGTTCTTGCTCACGTTCAGGGTGCCACATGATTGCTGTTACGTTCTGCGTTGAGTGACGAAAGGCTTCGATGTTGCCTGCGTCATCCCATGCCAGTGGTGTTAAATCAGGCGCCAAATCTTCAGGCGCAATCGCCCAGTTGTGATAGCTGTTCACGTTGGTTGGGAATTCTGCACTGTCTGCGTTCTGAGTGATGTTGTGTCGGCTGCCTGCGTGATTCTCTATCGGGCTGAGTCCGCCGCCAAACCAGGTGTTGATCATTTGTAGCCCCCGACACACGCCAACAACGGGAAGCTGTTCGGCCCCTGCTAGCTCCAGGAGTCGACCCTCAAACATATCCCGCTCCGGCGCGGCATCTGGCGCATCTGGTGTATGTGACGAGATCGAGTTGCCACCGCTCAGTACGATCATTCTGGGCGAAACTGCGCTTAAAAGATCATGCGCTTGGTCGATCGGCACGTTGGGAAGAGGCAGCGCAATCGCGCCGAGCTCTTTTGCAAATTTTGACCAACGCTGGTCTAGAGCGTCGCGCCGTTCGTCGTAACTTGCGATAACCTCCACTCGCTGAGTAACGGCAATTACTGGAGGCGAATTCAACGAATCTCTCGAATGAGATGATTGGCGCAATCGAGTTGAATGCTCGACATGCGGCTAACTGATTCGAAGATTGAATCGCCTACGCCGATTGCGGCGGGTAGTCCTGCTTCTGCTGCTCTGATCGCCATATGCGAGTTTGCACCGCCGTATTTTGTAATCAAGCCCTTAATGTTCTGGCCGAATAGCCAGTCGTAACCCGGATCGGCGCTGGGAATCATAACGATCTTGTTCTGAATCTGCTCCGGCGATGTATCGTCTGTGACTTCGACTACCAGCCCTTCGGCGGTGCTTAGCGTCACGTAGTTGGGTTGCGAATTGAACCGCTCAAAGCAGTAGAGGTCGTCTGGCTTTGCAATAACTGGGGGTAGCTCTATAAGTCTAGTGATCGCGTGGTCTGAGCGCCTCTGATCCATTAACTGAGATAGCTGGTCCGCATTTACCAAACCAAGTTTGAAGCGTTCGACGTCGTGATACTCCAGGTAGGAAAGGTCTTCTCGGGTAAACCCAAGCTCCTGGGCCAATTCGCTCAGCAGATCTAAGGCAAAGCTAAGTGATCGAGTAAACTCGAATTTTACAGCTTCCCTTGATTGAATCGCTTCTCGAAGGTAGTTACAAAGGTCGTTTACGGTGCTAGTTGAGCCTAGCGATTTTAGTAGAGTTGCTATTCCAGCTTCTTCCTCTGGGCTGAATTCGAAACCCAAAAGCGGGGCGCCGCTATCGGTGTTTTCGCCAACTAAGTAGTGGTCGGGTTCTTCGTGATAGGCCGCGGCGGTGATTTCATAGGTTCCCGGGCGCAGGTGACCGTATTTTTCGGCGAGTTCAGATAGGGACATCTTGCCATTTCGGTAGTCTGAGCGATGGCTAGTGAATTCACCCGCAACCGTGTGAAAACTCTGCATAAAAGCGAGGCGTCGGGCTGTTGTCAAAACGCCACCCGCAACCAGACTATTCAGCAGAGTGGTGGCAACGAACCCAGCTCTTGCCGCGTGTGAAAATGCGAGCGTACCTTGTTGTTTGCAATCCTCGACTACCGCGTAGATCTTATCCACGAGGGCCATCGACGAGCTTTGCACATCGCTTCTCAGCGACGATAGCTTTGCCACCGGCTCTGTATCGGCCTTGAGACGCACTAGAGCCTTACACGTTATGTCCTGCAACGCATCCCTTAGTTCTTGAACCTGCTGCGGACTTACGCCGTAAGGAGCGAGACGGGAGTTGGCTTCGTCTTGCATTTGTGGGGTCCACACCGTGAAGGCGATGTCGAATTCTATCTTGTCGTGCAGGTGTGGTTTATCGCGCAAGATCTTTAGATAGGCTTCGGCAATTGCTTGCTGCGTCTGACGGGGCAGCGCCGCTGGAATGAAGGAATTGAAAGTCGCTCGCGCATCGACGTAAGGCTGGCCGCTAATGTTAAAGATCAGTGGTGCTGGACGGACATCAAGGTAGCCAAATTGGGCTCGTTGCAACGCCCAGATGTCATTTGTAATCAGGTGCCGATAAAGGCTGAATGCCAATGGCCGGGGATGGGTGCCGATGATTTCTGCAGGATTCCAGTCCGGCATGTTGGCGAACAACGTGAACGTGCCATTTAGTTGTGGCGGCGTGTTTTGCTGAGCTACAAATCTCTCTGCCGCTGTGGAAAGCCTCGATTTCACTTCCAGCGGATCGAAGTCGTAGGCGCTATGGTCAACGGTGATTGGCCGAACCTGAAATATGTGTACTTGGTTCTTGGTGTCTACGGCGAACTCAATGTCGAGTCGATCGAAACCGAGCAAGCTTTCTAGCTCGGTAACCGCGTTGAGAACAGGAACCAGTGTGGGTTCGACAGTCGCGAGTTTTTCGGGGTGGGAACGGTTAATGATCACCGTTCTGAGTGATTCACCCTCCCCACTAGTAACCGATTCAGTAGACTGGGTTTGGTCGTCAAAGTTAAAACGGTAGTAGGGCGCTCCTGATTCCAATGCGCACGTCAATATGACCCCCGACATGCGAACATTAGGTAGGAACAGTTGTACCAACACCTGATCGTTGCCGCTTTGCGCCTCGCCATAGGAGTTGATAACTGGGTTGATTGCGTCGGTGATCGACTCCGGATTGGAACCGTCTACATCGAGGACGCTCTCAAAGCCGCCTGCGTTTGAGGCGTCCCAGTTGTCTTCCCCCTTTGAACTGCTGCGGATAATGAGTCGTTGGTTCTCGAACTGAACCTGGATGCTGCGGATTACGCTTTGCGGGTCGATTGCCCATTCATTGGCCGTGAAGCTGAACTGATCTCCTATGAGGCTTTCGGTTACCAGAGGTCTAAGGCGTGCCAGTGTTTCAGCCTTCGTGCCCAATACAAACTGGGCGATGTCGCCGGGTGCGTTAAACTCTGCCCACTTTCCCTCAACATCAAACGCTTCAACGGAAAAGCCTGCGGCATCGAGATGGGCGACCAGATCGGGGAGCGTTGTACCGATCTGCTGCTCTGTTGTTGTGCGCAGATGCGTCACTGCTTTGGGGCTCAGGGATAACAGACCGGTGAACTCCACTTCTTGATCGTTCAGCCAGGTAGTCTCCGCAGCGGCTATGTCTTTTTGGTCACGGCGTTCATAGCGACTTTTCCAGTGGCTATCGATACCGTAGACGAGGTCGGCGTCTATCGCGCACGCGGCGAGTACAACTTCTGGTCGGAAAACGGTATCTGAGTAGGCGCAAACGGCGGGCTTTCGAGAAAACGGCGCGCTCAATAGGGTGTGTAGAACGCTTTGGTTGGCCCAGTCTGGAATAACAGTGAAGCCGATATTTGGGTAGCTTCTAATTACCGAGCCAACCTCATAACCTCCGAGGTAGGTGAATTTTTGATCACCAGGCAGCGAAGAGAAGCTCTGCAACTGCCAATCCATAGCCCTGGTGTCGGCAGCGATAAATTTTAGTGCCGCTGGCTTTGTACCTGCAGCAGGGCGGCCTGCGCCCAGCAGGAACACATCCATATGCATTTAGCCCCGAGTTGTAAGAATAAACCCCGGGCTAGCTGTTGCTCTGCTCCGCTTCTGCCTCCGCCTCACTGGTTTGCTTTTCGGCGGCGCCGCCGCCTAACAACGCCTTGAGCTTGTACCAGTAGGTTTTGACAGCCAGACCAATGGCGACGAAGAAGCCAATAACTGCGGAGACAATTGCACTGCCGGAACCTGGATCGATATAGGCAAGCACGGGAGTTGTGGTAAGAGCCAGGAGCACCAATGCAGCGGATGCGAGTAGATTTAATTTCACGTTAATCTCTTAGATCGGTCAGAACACTAAGGCGGTTCTTAAGAAGGAATAACTTGCGCGAGCGGTGCGCAGGGTCGGTTGACGGGACTTTAGCAGGCGTAACAGGGTAATTAAAGTGTCATGGTTGCTGGGGTCGGAGTTGTTGGCGGAGTACCAATCACCAACGGGAGGGATCGCTTAGCCTAAAAAAAATGTGCGACTCACACGTAACGGTTTATCCTTAGGCCGTCCAAAATTGGGGCGCTTCTAGCAGCCTTATTGGCTGGCAAGCTACTCTCTTCCTAAATCCATTCATGCTCAACTTAAGTAAAAAAAATTGACATTACTATATAC
>CAZFIA010000234.1:0-4638 GCA_964519335.1 uncultured Pseudomonadales bacterium | reverse complement strand
AGGCTTCGGCACCGGATTTCTGATCGGTTCCAGAAACTTCATCATGACAAACAACCACGTTCTTCCTGATCCGGAGACTGCACAAACCAGTAGAGCCGAATTTGACTACGATCAAGACACGCTTGAGTACAACGTGCAGTTTAGACCCGATAAACTCTTCATCACTAACCCGGAGTTAGACTTCACCATAGTCGGTTGCGATCCCCACAGACTCCCAGCCAGCATCAAACCCATTCAATTTCCAACCGAACCTCATACCGTGGCACGAAGGGAGCGCGTTAACATCATTCAACACCCTGATGGTCGCAGGAAAGAAGTCGCCCTACACGACAACGAAGTCACCTACGTGTATCAAGAAATGATCCGCTACCGCACAGACACGGAAGGCGGGTCGTCGGGGTCTCCTGTGTTCAACAATCAATGGGTTCTTTGTGGGTTGCATCGCGCAGGTGAGAAGCTACCCAACAATACTGCCGTGAACGAGGGTGTGAGAATTTCGGCAATACTTGAGTATTTGCAATCAGATAACGCAAACGAGAGCCGTGGAGCAATCGATAAGATACTGGCGGGGGAGTCTACTGTTCGTCCCACTGATAAAAGCGGTGAGCCTGCCACTTCTTACAACGATCTAACAGCGTCCAATCGGCCTATAACGATCAACTTGCGAGGTGAAGGGCCGGTTACCATTAACACCTAAGACCCAGGCGACCGAACAAGCCCAGTACCAATATTGTCCGGCTGCTGATCAGGAACCAAGCCTGTCCGCGTGCCACTACCCACCAGCTGGGCGCGAAGCGCAGAGAGATTAAACACACCATCCAACTGGAGCTGTCGGTCTGCCCACTGACATGCAACGCCAGCGACATGAGGCGTAGCCATGCTGGTGCCACTCATACTCACTAACCCACTCCCAGGAAACGCTGAGACAACGTCAACGCCCGGCGCGCACATATCTACCTGATCGTTCGAGAAGTCTGCAATAGAGAGCCCGCCCGCCGCCTCGCCCAACGCGCCCACCGAAATTATTCCTGTTCCCGCCGCTGGCGGCGCCGTCGCGATTTCGTAATCAGGGCGTTGGCTTTCGTTTCCAGATGCGGCAACTATAAGAGCACCACTACCGAAACCAGCTTTCGCCTCCAGCAGGTGCGATAGCTGGGTAAAGAGATTTATGTTTGCCCTGTACCCTTCAAGCGCCAAAGAAACCGCAGGTTCTAGCTCCATGCCGTCCTGAGTTTGCAGCTGATCAACATAGCCCGGAAAGTCGATCCCCAAAGACATCGACACGACATGCGCCTGGTGTTCATCTATTGCCCACAAAATTGCTTCTACCAGCCTTGCGGAGCTTCCTCCGCCCTGCCCCAACACCTTGGCAATAATGGCCTTATTCACATTTCGGGCCACCCCGATTCGTGCGCCCTCGACATCGTTACCAAATATGGTTCCCGCGCAATGCGTGCCGTGACCGTTCGTGTCTTCGTCGCCCTCAGTAGTGAAGTTCTTTTGCACGACAGTCTTGCCGGCGAATGCGGCGTGGTTGCTGTCGATTCCAGTATCTAACACAGCAACATTGATACCCGTGCCATCAAAAGGCGAATCGGTGGCACCCACGGCATCTATGCCCCACGACACAGACCCACTAGCGGGTTGCGCATCCATCTTATCTAGCGGCTCAATCAGCTTCATTGGCATGGGCTCGGCGATGGCTTGAGTACGAGGGTCTCTGCGCAAGTCCGAGCGCTCATTATTTGATAGCTCAGCCTCAACGACCTCTATCTCTTCCAACACCGTGCGTTCCGGTTGCAGGCCCGGACCTCTAGCGCCCATGTTGTCGATGGTGGGAACGACGGGCATTCGGGTTTGCAGAACAATATAGGGTTTGTTCATGACGATTCCTTGTCTGGGTTAGAAACACTAGGTTCTATATCGAACTCTGCCTTGAATGGCTGTTTTCTCGCAGTCCGGGCGCCTATCCAGCCCATGTTCCGCAGCGGTGTGCGAGATTTGAAGCGCTCAGCGCAGGAAGTAGCTAGAACATCACTATTTCTTCGGAGGACAGTAATATGTCAGAGACCAAACCAGACAAATCAAGAATCCCAATGATCGGGCAAATCAACGCGCAACTGTGGACGGCCTTTGGCGCCGCTGCCGGCATGCAGATCGAGTTGGAAGTGTACGACCGATCGATCGCAATGGGACAACTGAGTAACGTAGAGGGTCGGTTACCTAATTTCGCCAATGAGCTTTATCACGAGCAAACAATCGGCTGCGCGACTGAAGCGGGCACCATTTGTGCAAAGATGGCGCGCGACCAAGGCCTCGAGCGAATTACAGCGGACATCTTTGAGAAAGCGGCAGAGGAAGTTCGAATCTCGCAACAGGGAAACGGCAGTTCTAGCCCTGGGGCCATGCCACGCGGCGGGATTTGCTAGAGCATTTCCGCAATCTGCAGATAACCCCGAGTTAGATTGTGTCGCTGAGTTGGTGTTCGGCCATAGGTGCGCTGGGTGCCTAAGGCCAAATCAGTAATCTTCAGCTCAGGGCGTAGTTCAGCCACCTGATGCCAGGCCGCTAGCGCTTCATCTTCTCGCCCTAGCTGGGCCAGCAGATTGCAGCGGAGCGCCCAGCCGTAGAAGTCTTTCGGATAGTTCACAACGCCGAGTTGCGAGTATTCCTCCGCCGACTCGAACTCCCCTTGCTGCACAAGCGGCACCACCAACTTACCATACTGGAACGCCTGCCCGGCGGGCAGAGATTCAAGGATAGTCCGGTAGATCGCAACAGATTCGCTGGGTTGCCCGGCGAAACAGAGCACGCGGGCTAAGGACTCGCGCGCAGAAACGGATGGGGCCAACTCTGCTGCGCGACGGCACAACTGTATGCCCTGATCGTATTCGCCCAATCGCGCATAAACCGCACCACAACGCGATAACCCCTCAGGGCTGTTCGGTTCGAGGTCTACCGCCATATCTGCTGCTAATCGTGCGGTTTTCGCTTGCTCTTTCATATTTTCGGCCAAGCCGTTTATGATCAGCCAGCTTCCATAATCTGCCCAGGCGGCATACGCGGGCGCTAACTGCGGGAACATTTCTATCGCGCGAAGAAGGCGATCGCGTCGCGAGCTTAGATCTGCGGCATCTGTGGATCGGAATCTATCCGACAACAGGATTAGATCCCAATAAGATCGCTGGCTGTCCGGCACCACCAACATCGCAAGCCTTCGGGTTTGGTTACGATAGATGTGCTCAAGTGCTGACTGTGCTATAGATTCTGAGACTTGAGCGCTGTGCGCGCTGTCATTCTGCTTAGCGACCGTATTGGACCAAATCAATTCGTTGGTTGGGCCATAAAACAGCTGCCAAGCGGCGTAGCCGTCAGATTCGGCGGTTACGCTCAATCGAAACCGACAGTCCTTTTCCGTTTCCGATACAAACACCTGCAGTGCATCACTGCCCCACCGCAGGTATTGCGCAACGCCTTGAGCGAGCCCAATTAGCCAGTCGACACCCTGTGGGTGTTGCAGAACAACATCAATTGAACCTAGATCAGCGGCCTCCTCGCTGTGGCCAGAGAGAGAGACTGGCTGAAGGAAGCGGTAACCCACCCGAGGCACCGACTCGATGTATCTCGGGGCTTTCGAATCGTCGCCAAGTGCCTTTCTTAATAGTGCGATCGCGCGGTAAACCACCCCATCAACCACATAGACGTCGCGCCAAATTTCTTCAAGGATTTCGCTGGTAGCCACCACTTCAGGGGCCCGCGACGCGAGCAGGTGAAGCAGTGCCATGACCTTGGGCTCCAGACGGCTGGAGACCTCTGGCGATACCAGCAAATTTTGTTTCGGGTGAGCCACCCAGGAACCAAAAGAAAACTCATTCATCCGTGGATTCAGATAGGTACCTTTTCGTAGGCAGAAGAATTCGAGGAGCGGCCAATAAACGACTGTCTGAAAAGGAGATTATTCTCGAAATCATCGTCTCATAGCAAACGCCGATGTCAACATCAGATATCCCTAAGAACTTCAGGAGGACATTTCGAGAGACTGGAACCACTATCGGTATGGGGGATCGCCATGGAAGGCGCTATGGCAGGGATGAACATTCAGGCGAGTCTAACCACGGAAGGAAGGGAGTTTAGTTGGCTCGATTCCCCGCTTTTTCAACGGTCTAGCGCAGACACCTCGAAGGAACAAAACGCCCTAATTGTGCGCAAAATTCACCGTGGGGACCGCGCTGCAGAGGAGCTGTTGTGTCGCAAATTCACCGCCCCAGTGCAGCGAACCCTGATTCGTCGCGGCCTTGATGCGGCGGACGCTCAGGATGTGGCCCAGGAAACCTTGCTGATCGTAATAAGAAAGTTGCGGGAAAGTGGGTTGAGGGATCCGGAGAGGCTGCCTAACTACATCTTTCGAACCGCTAGGAATGTACATAGTGCAGGGCGTCGTCGGGCTTTTTTTTCCAAGCGATGCCATCAGACAGATGTTTACGAACTTCTGGATGCACAGGAATCAGATCAGTTGGATGCCGTGCGGCGGGAAGAGCTTAAGGGGAAGCTTGGGGAGCTGCTTGGTAGATTGAGTCAGGAGAGAGATAAGCAGGTTTTGATTCAGCGGTATTTGTTGGAGCTTCCTAAGGATGAGGT
>CAZFIA010000233.1:0-4691 GCA_964519335.1 uncultured Pseudomonadales bacterium | reverse complement strand
TTCTGGCCATGAACGCCCTTTCGAAATGTCGTCTTCACCACTGCAGTGATCGTTCAAAGGGTCGAATCTGGAGATTCACAACTAGTTGGTTTCGTCCACCACTGGAAGTTCGAAAGCCTTTTCCCACTGCGCCCGCGCTAACAACAACAAGGTGCCATACTTACCGGCGTCTCCATCCCGCAAGGAAGTTCCGAGATGCTGCATTGGCCGGAATTCAAAAAAGCTGCACCTGAAATCGCGAAGATCGGGGAAATGCTGTTGTACAACCCCAAAGCAGGCGAGGTCGCAATAATTGCAACTGTAGATTCTAAACAACGGCCATGGGTGGCCCCGTTTTGCCCGGTATTCACCAGCGAGGGGATGTATATATTGGCAGCCGCTCACACTCCGAAAGCTCGCCAACTCTCAGTCAACCCGGCTTATTCGGCCCACGCACTCCTGGGACCAGATGATCTAGAGTTTCAATTCGCCGGCGCTGTACGCTCAGTGGGAGAGGAAAAAGAGCGTTTGAAAGTAGTTTCCGCGGTTCCGTTCCCGAGCTTTGATGCCACTGATCCGATATTTGAGTTACGGATAGCCCGAGCGTTAACGGTTACCTGGCCGGAACCCGGAAAAAAGAAGCAACTGACATGGACATCGCCTTAGAATTGCGAAGAGTCGCTAGCCAAGATTACGGTACACACCACTAGATCTAGCGATCCGTTCACCATTGCAATGTAAATGTGCACTTGCAAACCCGAGAGACTTACCCAGTTTCTGGATGTCCACATGCATCTCCACCCAATCCCCCGCTTTGGCTGAACCGGCATAGTCTGTTGTTAGGTTCACTGTCACTCGTTGGATTGGAGGACTCTCCAGTTCGTACTCCTCTTCTCGCCATCGCCTGCGATCTTCATCGGTGATGCTCGCATGGCCGATGCTGTGGCCCAGGGCGATATCGGCCATTGTCGAAACAAGGCCGCCATGAGCGTTGCCAGCAGAGTTGCAGTGCTTCATTTCTATTTTCAGTCCAATCGCGAGCACGTTATCAACTTCCTTAAAGAAAAATGGTCCAGCCAAATCGACAAAAGGCGAACCCACAGGTACTGCTTCAAAACCATCTGGAATTTCCATTCCTTGCTATCCGTAACTCCGTATAAGTGGGTCATGCTTTCAGACTAATACACAAATTTGCAGTCTGTTTTTGCATCGATCTAAGTGGTAGATTGTAAGAATGGGCAGTCGCACACCGGCAGCCTCCACTTTGTCTCTAGGCCGAAGATCGGCCAATGAAGGAGGGATTCGGGCACTTGCGACTAAACAGGGTGATAATCTCTGTTTAAGTTCAATGGGCAGAGAATCGGTAGACCACCCCAGATTTCAGGCTCAAGTTACCCGCGCCTCCCAAAGAGCTTACGGCCAAAATGGTAAACCAAGAAACCTAGTGGGGTGCCGATGACTATCGCGATCCCCAAATATAGAGGCATGTAAGCCTTCCCCCAAACGCAGGCTTCTGACAAACCGTCAACGAAACAGTCCGCGGTTACCCAAAAGATCGGGTACAAGCAAACCAAGAGGGCTATCACTCCGAGCGTTTTATAGGCTTTTTGCGCTACTACCAGACGTACAGAGTAGCCGAACAAGAGCAAAACGAGGGATCCCCAAAACAGAAATACTCCGATCATAGTTTCGTGTTCCTAGATTTTTCTGGGTACCTGGTGAGCTGTTGTCCGGATTACTCCGTTACCCTACAACATTTCAGCGAGCGCGCGAACGCCTGGTTCGATGTGCGATTCATTGATTCCACCGTAGGATAATGCGAGCCAAAGGTTTTGGTTTCTTGGCTTACCATCTTGCAACCCCTCGGGTAACACAGTCACGCCAATCTGTTTTGCACGTAAGGCGTCGTGAAGCTTCGATGAGTAAGAGGCACCGGACACACACACGGCGATGTGCAAACCAGATGCAGAACCAAACACACTGGCTCGCTCTTTGAAATATTTCGAGATTGCGTCAATGAGCTGATCACGCCGACTCCGGTAGACTGTGCGGATTCGATTCAGGTGTTTCTGGTATTCACCCTGAATGATGAACTCGGCGAAGGCCACCTGGTCGTTGGTTGACCTGGCCCCAACAAGCACGCCTTTCAAGGCTTTGATTGAGCTCAACAGCGATTTGGGTACGACGGCAAATCCGAGCCGGATGGTTGGATGCATTGTCTTCGAGAATGAACCCGCGTAGATCACCCGGTCGTCGGTGTCCATGGACTTTAGTGCCGGAATGGGTCGAGTGTCGTAGCGCAGCTCACCATCGTAATCATCTTCGAAGATAAAGGCGTCCTCTTGTTGTGCGAATTTATAGAGTGCCTGTCGACGGTGAGCGGGTAGCACACCACCCAGCGGAAACTGGTGCGACGGTGTGGTGACCACAAGTCGAGCTGATTGACCGGAGAGATCTGCGGGTTGGATGCCGTGAACATCCACCGCCGAGCGCACTACTTCTGCACCCCAAAGGTCAGCGGCCCACTCGATGGGCCAGTAACCGGGAAATTCGACGATAACGTTGTCGCCTGGTTCAACCAGGATCCCCATCGTCATCGAGACAGTCTCCTGAGTTCCGCCCGTAATGATCACGTTATCAGCCGTCGTGGAAATTCCGCGGCTAATGTACAGACGATCGCATATCGCCTGGCGCAACTCGACGTCACCCTCGGCATCTGGATAAGAAGATAGGCTATCAGTTCTGCGAAGGGCAAAGTTGCGAGCCTTGCGCCAGGCTGTGCGAGAGGCGTCCGGGAATGCGACGCGCCCGTAGCGAAAGTCGTAGCGTAGCTCAATCGGATCAGGTGCAAAGAACCGGGAGCCAACAAAACCCTGGAGGCGCGCGGGCAAGGTGTACTGCACACTGCGGCGTTGATCAACGGGCAGTGAATCACTGCTCTGGCCGACCCAGTTTCCCGAGACGAACACACCCGATCGCGGCACGCTGTACAGATACCCTTCAACTTCCAATTCACGCAGAGCGCTAAACACCGTATTCCGGGATACCCCAAACTCTTGCATCATCTGCCGCGATCCCGGCAGCTTTTGGCCAGCACCTAGTGCTCCCTGCTCGATGAGTCGCTTGATATTGCGGTAAACCTGCTCGGCTAGCGTGCCAACCCCGTCAAGCTCGAATAGCATTCATCGCCCCTTGCAGTGTATCCCTTGCACCCTGTCTCGTGATATCTGGCACCATAAATTAGTCCGATTCTGGGTCTATTTAGGGTACCAAAATCGAGGCAAACTTAGGGCGAACTAACCTGAGTTTGCCATGAACGATTATCGACTAACTCAGATCAGCATGAGCCTGTTGATCGTTTTGCACTTGTTACCCACGGTGCAGCACGGCATGGACCACAGCGCACTTGAAGTCTCACTGCCCGCGTTGAAGTGGGGCTTTGTGTATACCGTTGTTGTGGCCACGCCTCTGGTAACACTCCCCTTCCTTTGGAGTCGCTGGATGATTGCCGCGTTGTGGGCGGTGACTATCGCGTTTGCGGCCGGCACCGTCTTTGGTGTTTATCACCACTACATCCTGGTGTCTCCAGACAACATCTTCCACCTGCCTTCCGGTCCCCACGATCTGCAGGCGTCCTTCGTCAACAGCGCCGGCTGGGTTGCACTTTCCGAAGGATTTACCGCAGCGGTGGGCTTGCTCTGGTGTGGCTATTGGACAGGTGCGACACTGGCAGCCCGGCGTAATCAAACCACGGTCCTCGACTCTACTAACAAAGGGTTTGCGTAATGCCCGGCCAAAAATGGATTGTCCCGTTGCTTTGCCTTGTGGCGGTTATCGCTGGGTTTCTTGCCTGGCAGCGCAGTGGTGTGCTGGCCTGGTTTGGTCTTGTGATGACTTTAGTCCTGGCAGGCAAGCACTTTTTTCGACCGTCTCCCCGCGACGGTATCGTTGTCATGGTCTGCCTGCTGGCCTGGGTCGCCGGATGGGCATTGTCTGCTTTCTATGTCTACAAAAACTGGGAGTCCGCGGAAGTTGTTACGCTTACCTACAAGGGCACACCATCGTTCACTGCACGAACTTGGATCGTCGACACGCCAGAAGGTGCAATCGCGTTCTACGACGCTCCAGCCGAGGTAGCGCAGACGCTGCTGAAGGGCGAGCCAATCGAAGTCGAGCGGGGCGACACTCGTATGTTGCACCAACAGGTATCAAGACGGATCGACAATTTGCCCGAATCGCGTACCAATGAAGTTCTCGAGATGTTCACCGCCAAGTACGGATCGTTGATGTCGGTTAGCGACATTTTCTACATCATGTTGGGGCGTGGCCGAGACCGGGTATTCGTACTTATCGAGCTTGACCAGCCTGAAAAGTGAACAAAGTGATACCAGATCAATGATCGTCCAACTCTAGACTGTCGCGCGACACCAGCTCTTCTCAAACTATGGCAATGGTAATTTGCCCTGATTCATCGGTTTCTGCTTGGCCGGCCCAGATAACATTGTCCAATACGCACAATCATCATGCAGGCTGTCATCCCAAACAACGGTACCCTTATTGTCGACGCAAATGTATTCAGGCGCGCCAGACAAATTACCATCGGCAAACAGCGCTGATTCATCGAACAGAACGGTTATCGGTAGACCTGCCTTAATAAGAGCTTCTTCCGCTTCAAACCAACCAGGACGATCTGCTCGTTTCTCGGATACGTT
>CAZFIA010000232.1:0-4710 GCA_964519335.1 uncultured Pseudomonadales bacterium | reverse complement strand
GTTTGCGGTTCGTGCAATCGAAACGTTTGATCCAGCCGCAAGGTATGCCAAAACTTGCGCTCGGTGTCTTCGGAGGATACGGCGTCGAATTTGGGTCGTGAGAGCAACGACTGTAGTTCGTCCAGATAGTCCTGGAGTTCGCCGGCGTCCTGCGTACTAGCGGACTGTGGATCATGCTCCATGAGTTGCAGGAAGCGTCGCAGCGCTCGAATCATGCGGCAGCTAAGCATGACGCCCTTGTTGATGCGGATATAGAAACGATCTTCATTGGCCCACAGCGAAAACGCATCACTTGCAAATTCGATCACCCCGCGGTCTTGAATGATTGGCACGCCGTCGCGGGTGTAGTCATCGACGTTGCCAACGACATAGGTGGGAGGCAGCTCGGCGAAGGCTGAATCGTTACGATTGACAAACAGCAGGGCTTTTTGAGTGTTTTCAATGGCCCGAGCGTCGCTCCAGGGCGCCCTCATGCGGCGCCTCAGCACCTTTTCGCCGCCCTGTGTTCGACAACGGTTGCAGAAGCTGTACAGACTGAGATCATCTGGTTCAGATGGATCGGAGCTGCCGAACAGGTTCAGATCGTCGCTTGTTACCGGATCGATGATTAGATGATTAGCTGGAAGATCGCTTGGCATATTTAGGCATTACAATAGCGGCTGGTTGCAGTGCGGCAGTCTATGACAGGATTCTACTATGACATTTACTGGCTCTCTTTGCGCGCAGGCCACTGCGACAAAAAACGCTGTATTTGCTGTTTTGTTGCCGATCCTTCTGCTAATGGCGGGGGCGGTTCAAGCGGAGCAGCGCTTCGTCGATTCCATGTTCACCGACATCGAGGTGCAAACGGGCATTCAGTTTGGCGTGGGTAGGCGAGAATCAGGACCAGACCTACCCCTTCTGCTGGATGTCTATGCGCCAAGAAACGACACGAACACACGGCGGCCGGTTATCGTTCTTGCGTTTCCGGGTGGCTTTACCAGTGGCTCGAGAGACAGCGGCATTATGCAGTTGTTGGCTACGCAATTCGCTGAACGCGGGTACGTCGCGGCGTCGATTGACTATCGGCTCATTCAAGGCTCGCCTGATAGCAATGCAGAAATCGAGATCAGCATTTTACAGGCCGTTCATGACATGCGGGCTGCCATACGATTTTTTCGGGAAGACG
Source organism: uncultured Pseudomonadales bacterium (assembly GCA_964519335.1). Classification (GTDB taxonomy): domain Bacteria; phylum Pseudomonadota; class Gammaproteobacteria; order Pseudomonadales; family Azotimanducaceae; genus JALZVT01. The sequence continues at coordinate 3,542 of CAZFIA010000232.1, read as the reverse complement.
CCGCGACCGACAACGAGTTTGGAACCGACGGAATAAACGTGTTTGTCGGCGGTGTTTCGGCGGGCGCCGTGATGTCAGCAGTTACCTCTGTGCTCGATGAAGGCGATGAAATCAGTGGGGCTGTTACCGACTTTCTGGCGGAGAACGGTGGCATGGCTGGAAACAGCAGCACCAACACCCAATTTTCTCATGACGCCAGTGGTGTACTGCAGATTTCTGGCGCCATTCAGGAATTGAGCTGGATTGAGCCCGGAGATGCGCCTATCTATGCCGCTCATGAAGAATTGGACCCCGTTGTACCCTGCATTAGGTTGCCAGGGATTGCGTTTCTTGAGTTTGGCTTGGCGCTCACCTCATCGGGTGCCTGCGACATGATTCCTGCTGCCCGCGCGGTTGGTGTGCCCACGGAGTTTTTCTTCGAAAGAGGTTCGCTTGCTCATATCGGCTACAGCTTTGCCGACTTTTTGCAAATTCTGCAAGACTCATCAGCCTTCTTTTACAACGAAGTGCTGCGGCCGAAAACGCTGGCAAGTGCAGTGCTTCCCGGCAGCAGATCGGTTCAGGTAGGGGACATGGCTACTGTGTTTGCATCGGTGATAAACGCAACTACCGAGGATGCGAGCGGCTGTACTATTGCGCCAATGACGCCGGTTGACGCATCTTTTGCTTATCAGACCACCGATGCTGCCAACGCTCCCGTAGGCCAGGCGGATACCCCCTTTGCTATCGCCCCGGGGGCTGCGCAAAACCTTGTGCTTACTTTCGAAGCAGAGGATGATTTTTCGCCGACAGAAGTATTTCTCGAATTTAGGTGCAGTGGAGGCCCGGCAGCCAGCTCTATTCAAGGCGTTAACACGCTGTTGCTCTCTGCAGAGAACTCACCCGTTGCTGATGTTATTGGATTGACGACGGTGGTCGATCTGGTCGCTGATACCGAGAGCGTGGCTCTGTTTGCAGTGGGCTCCGCCAATGTGGGTTCGATTGATGAGATTAGCGTGACCGTAGATGATGCGGGTGCCGGTTTGCCCGTCGACCTCTTGCTGTGTGAAACCGACAGTGCGACTGGCGTTTGCCTCGACGGACCCAGTGAGAGCGTGATACTTAGCTATGATGCGGCGACTACACGTTCGTTTGCAGTGTTTGCCACCGCCACCGGTGTGATAGAAAACGATCCCGCTGGCAATCGGGTATTTGTCCGCTTCCGCGATGCAGGCGGCACCATTCGCGGTGCGACCAGCACGGCGATACGTACCCAGTAACAGGGAGACGGAAGAGTGGCCAACCCAAAGATAGTTTTTGTTGGTGCCGGCTCGACAGTGTTCGCCAAGAACTTGCTGGGTGACTTGCTAAGTTACCCAGAACTTTCTGAGACCCACTTTAGTCTCTTTGACATAGATCAGGAGCGCCTGAAAACCTCTGAGATAGTTGCTCATAAGGTTGCTCAGAGTCTTGATGCGAAGCCGAAGATTGAAGCGACGCTCGACCGGCGGGTTGCACTCGATGGCGCAGACTACGTTATTAGCATGTTTCAGGTGGGTGGCTATCGCCCGAGTACGGTAATCGACTTCGAAATTCCGAAAAAGTACGGCTTGCGCCAAACTATTGGCGACACGCTGGGCATAGGCGGCATCATGCGCGGCTTGCGGACCATTCCTGTGTTTCAAAGCATGCTTAAAGACATGGAGGAGCTTTGTCCTGATGCTGTGCATCTGAACTATGTGAACCCAATGGTGATGAACTGTTGGGCCATGAATGAAGGCTCTAGCATCAATACGGTTGGGCTTTGTCATAGCGTGCAACACACGGCTGGCGATTTGGCGCGTGATATCAATGTGCCCATTGAAGAGATTGATTACCTTTGTGCTGGCATCAATCACATGGCGTTCTATTTGAAGTTTGAGCGAGATGGTGAAGATTTGTACCCGCTCATCAAGAAGGTCGCAGGCAGTGGTGATATTCCTTATCGAGGCGAGGCGAATCGATCCGATGGTGGCGTGTCTGGGCTGAGCGATGCGGTGCGCTACAGGGTGTTTGAAGAGTTGGGTTACTTTGTCACCGAATCGAGCGAGCACTTCAGTGAGTATGTGCCCTGGTTTGTTAAGACCGGTCGGGAAGATTTGATCGAGCGCTTTGGTATACCGCTTGATGAGTACCTGCATCGGTGTGAACACCAGCTGGAAGGCTGGCGCTCGTTGCGGACAAAATTGGAAAACCCGGATACGAAGCTTAAGGTTAGAAAGAGTGATGAATATGGAGCAACCATTGTTCACTCGCTGCATACCGGTACGCCAAGCGTCATTTACGGAAATGTAAGCAACGCTGGTTTGATTGATAACCTTCCGCAGGAGTGCGTTGTTGAGGTGCCCTGTGATGTTAGTGATAAAGGAATAGTGCCCCAGGCGATCGGACGTATGCCGCCTCAGCTGACTGCGCTTATGCAAACCAACATTAATGTGCAGGCGTTGACTGTCGAGGCTGCACTCACCGGGCAGCGCGAGCATATCTATCACGCGGCGCTGTTCGATCCACTAACCGCGGCTGTGCTTAGTATGGATGAGATACACGCGATGGTGGATGAGCTGATAGACGCTCATGGCGATTATTTGCCCACGACATTTCATTAGCCTCGAATACGGGGGGAATACGGGGACAGTTTACCTATTTCCCATCTATTGAAATTGGCGTCGCGCTCACTCGTGGAGCTTGGACGACTGGAAGGAGAGATTTAGCCCAGAGTTAGATCGGTAAGCTGTCTCCGATCATAGCTGTGTTGGTGTGACGTCTCAGATATAAAGAGGTCCTAGGGGTAAAAACCTAACCAATAACGGACATAGGTGGGGTTGGTCGAAGGGGTATTATCGACCAGAAGTGACCTTTGATGATACTCCGACGAACAGTTCCGAAAACGCGTCGTGAGCATCGCCAGAGACAGAAGCTTGCACTAACCGCATAATCAATCTACTTCATAGGCCAACTAGAAAGGGGGAGTACAAATCACCATGAGGAGAATTTGTATCTACCTGTACTGGATTCACGGATTTGTTAACAAGGACGATTGGGTAGCTGTGTTCGCGGCACTGGAGGGGGCAATGGGAGAGAAACTCAGATATTTGGACACTCAAGATCCTGTGAAAAGAGGAGCTAAACGGCCCGCAGACTCAGCTACTTATACAATGGATTTCCAATCTGAAGAGATGAGTCGGTGGCTGTTTGGTAAGTTTTCTAGGGGACGATGTACATTTACCATTCGATTATCTCGTGATTCGGTGAGGAATGACTGTTCCATTGCTGTTTATCTCAGCGAAGGAGTTGCAACCCCGGGCGAGATCTCGAACTTGTTTATGGAGTTGGTAAGTGCGCTGAATCCATTTTACGGCTTGTGCGATTTAGAGGAAGAAGTTCATGCAAAACGCAAGAAAACGGGATTTTCAGTCGATCTTGAAGTCGAATTGCTTGGCGTGTTCTGGCTAACCTGTTTCGGAAGTGGCTATCAGGACTTTTTTGGCCTGAATCAGATAACACTCAACGGTGTAGAAGAGATT
>CAZFIA010000231.1:0-4762 GCA_964519335.1 uncultured Pseudomonadales bacterium | reverse complement strand
AAACTGGACTGTGGGTAGATAGCCTACGAGAGGTCGAGTACGAGCGCGTGCTTAACTTTGATTTGTCGTCTGTCGTACGCAACGTAGCGGGCCCATCTAATCCGCATCGACGGGTTGCCACCAGCGAGCTTGCAGCCAAGGGCATTGCCGGTGAGTTTGTTAAAGAAGACGGCCTCATGCCTGATGGCGCCGTGATCATCGCGGCCATCACCAGCTGCACCAACACATCTAACCCGCGCAACGTGGTTGCGGCCGGTTTGCTTGCGCGCAAAGCCAATGAGCTTGGGCTTACGCGTAAACCCTGGGTTAAAACGTCTCTCGCTCCTGGTTCTAAAGCGGTACAGCTGTATCTCGAAGAAGCGAATCTGCTCACCGAACTCGAAGCGCTTGGCTTTGGCATTGTCGCCTTTGCCTGCACCACCTGTAACGGCATGAGCGGCGCACTAGATCCGGTTATTCAAAAAGAGATTGTCGAGCGTGATTTGTACGCAACGGCTGTACTCTCGGGCAACCGCAACTTTGATGGTCGAATTCATCCTTACGCGAAGCAGGCATTCCTTGCTTCGCCGCCGCTCGTTATCGCCTACGCGATTGCGGGCACCGTGCGTCTGGATATCGAGCGAGATGCGCTGGGTGTCGACAAAGACGGCAACCCCATCACGCTTAAGGACCTGTGGCCGACCGACGAAGAAATTGACGCGGTGGTTGGCGCCAGTGTGAAGCCTGAGCAGTTTCGCAAGGTCTACGACCCCATGTTTATCAAGCTGGTCGATGAAACTGACGCCACCGATCCACTGTACGACTGGCGGGCGCAATCGACCTACATTAGACGTCCACCTTATTGGGAAGGCGCATTGGCCGGCGAACGCACCATGAAAGGCATGCGTCCACTTGCTGTGCTGGGTGACAACATCACTACAGATCACCTGTCACCCTCCAATGCCATTATGGCCAGCAGTGCAGCGGGTGAATACCTCGCAAAGATGGGCGTACCTGAGGAAGACTTTAACTCTTATGCGACTCACCGCGGCGATCACCTCACAGCCCAAAGAGCCACCTTCGCCAACCCCAAGCTGTTAAACGAAATGGTTATGGAAGATGGCGAGATTAAACAAGGCTCGCTCGCCCGCATCGAACCAGAAGGCAAGGTCGTGAGAATGTGGGAGGCTATAGAAACTTACATGGAGCGCTCCGCTCCGCTCATTATTGTCGCCGGCGCTGACTACGGTCAGGGCTCGTCGCGCGATTGGGCAGCCAAGGGCGTGCGCCTTGCCGGTGTCGAGGTCATTGTGGCGGAAGGCTTTGAGCGCATTCATCGCACTAACCTTTTGGGCATGGGCGTGTTGCCGCTTGAGTTTCAATCGGGCGAGACGCGCAAGACCTATGCGATCGACGGTACAGAAACCTTCGATGTCGAAGGTGTTCCAGCACCCGGTGCGCAGCTCACGCTGGTGATACATCGCAAAAACGGTGAAGAGGTTCGTGTGCCCATGACCTGCCGACTGGATACCGCAGAAGAAGTGTTGGTGTATGAGGCGGGTGGTGTCTTGCAGCGCTTTGCGCAAGATTTTCTTGAAGCAAGCGCCTCTGCGGGCTAAGCCCGCGAGTAGAAAGGAAGAATCTATGTCGAGCGTTCCGCAAATCAAAGTTCCCGCCACCTACATTCGTGGGGGAACCAGCAAAGGCGTTTTCTTTAGTCTCGAAGATTTACCCGCAGGAGCTCAAACGCCCGGTGATTCTCGCGATAACCTGTTGCTGCGCATCATCGGTTCTCCTGATCCTTATGGTAAGCAGACCGATGGCATGGGTGGAGCGACTTCAAGTACCAGTAAGTCAGTGATCGTGTCGAAGAGCACAGAGCCCAACCACGATGTGGACTATCTGTTTGGTCAGGTGTCTATCGACCAATCCTTTGTCGACTGGAGCGGCAACTGCGGCAACCTCTCTGCCGCGGTGGGCGGCTTTGCCATCATGAGCGGCCTGGTTGACGCCGATCGAGTACCCGACAATGGCATTGCCGAAGTTCGAGTTTGGCAGGCCAACATCAAGAAAACGATTGTCGCTCATGTCCCCATGACCGATGGCGCGCCGCAGGAAACCGGCGAGTTCGAACTCGACGGCGTTACTTTCCCCGCGGCAGAAGTGCAGATCGATTTTATGGACCCTGCAGACTCAGCAGGCGGTTCAATGTTCCCAACCGGCAATCTCGTCGACGACCTTGAGGTGCCCGGCATTGGTATCTTCAAGGCAACGCTGATCAACGCAGGCATTCCCACCATTTTTCTCAACGCCGACGACATCGGTTACACCGGCGCTGAGTTACAGGATGATATAAACAACAGCGTGGATGCTCTCGAGCGCTTCGAAACTATCCGCGCCTGGGGTGCGGTGCGTATGGGTCTTATTGAATCCGTAGAAGAAGCAGCGGGACGCCAACACACACCTAAGGTTGCCTATGTTGCACCGCCCTCAACCTATGTTTCATCCAGTGGCAAAACGGTAGAGGCGAACAGCATTGATTTGCAGGTACGCGCTTTGTCTATGGGCAAACTGCATCACGCCATGATGGGTACTGCGGCGGTCGCCATTGGCACGGCAGCGGCAGTGCCGGGCACTCTGGTAAATCTTGCAGCGGGTGGCGGTGAACGCGATGCGGTTCGCTTTGGCCATCCCTCCGGCACGCTTCGAGTCGGCGCTCAAACCAGTGTGGATGCCTCCGGCGACTGGCAGGTGCAGCGAGTTAGCATGAGCCGCAGTGCAAGAGTGCTTATGGAAGGTTGGGTGCGGGTACCGGGTGATTGTTTTTAGCGTCTAAGCAGCGCGCGGATACCAAACCCAATGATGAACAGTACTCCGATAGCAAGCGCTGCCATTTTCACCGGCGCGACAAAGTCTTTTAGCCACAACCAATCAGGGTTACCACTAAGTGCCATCGCCTGAACGATGTTCTCTGCGTAATCACAATCTACGCCAATCAAGTTTGGCCAGATCGCCCACACTCGATGCTTGCCTGCCAGCCGCGCAATAGCGCCAATAAAAAAAGCGCCGTAGCACAGCGGGTAGGCTGAATCCAAAAGTACCGTCACCCAAAAATGACTGGTTTTTTGTTCTGGGGTTAAACCGGCGAGAGTGGCCAGGGCGCCTTCCTCGTCCATCGCTAGATCCATCAGCACGCCGCCGTAGGAGTCAGCAAAAATCCCGAAGCCCAGGCCGCATAGCAGCATAAGAACAAACGAGATCGTTATGGCCTTGGTGCTGGAGAGAGAGTCGGCGATAGCTACCATAGTGGGCTCCGTATCATTAGATCGATAGGGTACTATCGTATAAAACAACGCAGGATAGAAAGTGTTTAGTCGAATAAAGTCAGCCGTGATCTGGGTTGTATTAGCGGTTGGTTTAACCGCTCTAGCTGTTGGGGCCGCAGGCGCAGGAGCCGCGAACGAAGGTCCCATTGATGCAGACTCCCAGGCCTGGTGGTCGCTAACAAGCGAACTGTCCTCCGATGCTATGGAAGGACGCGACGCGGGTTCATCAGGCCATGAACGAGCCGCGCGGTTGGTCGCTGCACGGTTGGCCGCAGCCCGATTGCAACCGATGGGTGAGCAGGGCAGCTGGTTTCAGCGCGTGCCACTGGACGAAGTGAATGTCCGCGACGCCACCTTCATTGGCCCAGGCGGCGAACTTGAATTCCTGCAGGAGTTTACCGTCAGACCAAATACCGGTCTGCCTGCAAACCTCAAGTCGACGCTAGCCTATCGCGGCTATTGCGCACCTGAAGACCTGGATGAAGTTGCTGGCAAGCTTGTCATTTGTCACGGTACGCGGCGAAGCGGATTGCCTAATCGCGCAGAACGCAAAGAAGCTGTGCACGAGGCCAGCGCCGCCGGCATCATCACCATTGCTGACCCCGGTTTTACATCAGAGCCGCCGCGTTGGCCCTATGCGTATGCGCGTTCGGTGTATAGACGCGGTGATCTGCCAGACGCCGATGCTTTTGTGGAACTGACCCTCAACGCCGACGCGCTACATAAACTGATCAAGCGGCGGCCGAAAAATCTGGTTAAACGCGGTGCTGCCGGAAAGTCGTTACCTGCCTTCGACGCAGGTTCTGCTGAGCTAAGTTTCACCACCGCAACCGCACACTTCTCCTCGCCAAACGTGATCGGCCTGTTGCCCGGCACCGATCCCAAGCTCGCGGACCAGGCCATCGTGCTTGGCGCTCACCTCGACGGCTACGGCTTTGGCCGATCTGTTGATGGCGATGTTATTTACAACGGCACTTTGGATGATGCCGCCTATGTCGCGCTGATTGCGCATCTCATGGAACTGCGCGCGGGAAAGGGCTTCGCGCGCCCCATCATCGTCGCGTTTTGGACGGGCGAAGAGAAAGGCCTGCGCGGCTCAAGATGGTTCGTCGATCACCCAACCGTGCCGCTTGCAAGAATTGCCGCCAATATTAATCTCGATCAGTTGCGGCCAATCTTCCCCCTCGAACTGATGACCATACATGCCCGCACCGATACCACCCTGGGTGCAGATGCCACGGCCATCGCAACCGCGCGCGGTATTCGAGTTCAAGACGACCCGGAGCCAGAGCGTAATCTTCTGCGACGCACCGACCACTGGCCATTCCTGGGTGCGGGCGTGCCGGCCATCAACTTTGTATTTGGTTTTGAATCAGGTACCCCCAGCGAAGAAATCTATCGCCAGTGGTACAAAACCGGCTATCACAAACCCCAGGACGACATCATGCAATTGATGG
>CAZFIA010000230.1:0-4802 GCA_964519335.1 uncultured Pseudomonadales bacterium | reverse complement strand
CAGAGCCAGAGCTTGAGGCAACCGAGCATTGGCGAACCGGGCAGGTCTACATGGCGCACGCGGCTCTGACCGATGTTGCGAACAAGCACCACTATGAAGGCAGTCGACTGGCACGCGGTCACCCATCACTTGCGGGGGTGACTGCGGGAACCAGCCAGGAACCTTTTGGTCTGTGGCTCGAAGACTGGCGACTTCAAGCGAGCGTTGCTGGCAGTACGACGGGACTTGTTGCAGGACTTGATGAGCTAGCGCTGCACGTTCGCAGTGAAGAGTTTGCTGTGCAGCTTGAGCTTCTAGTCGAGAAACCCGTCGTTTTGCAGGGGGATCGAGGCCTAAGCTACAAAGGCAGCCGCGAAGCGTCCTACTACTATTCTGTGCCGCGATTGAGTGCACGGGGATTGGTGCAGACCGTTAATGCGCCGGGCGATATCTCGGTGATGGGTGCTTGCTGGCTGGATCGCGAGTGGAGTACCAGCGTACTGGCCGATAATCTCGTGGGCTGGGACTGGTTTGCGCTGCAATTTAATGACCGGAGCGAGATGATGTTGTTTCAGCTCCGCGAAGGCGTTGATTCTGCGGATGCTGAGGCTCCTGTCACATCTGATTCGCAGGTGACGCAGTTCCTGCGGTCACGACATCAAGGCAAACAGATTAGTCCGGATGGGACAGCGATCGCCCTGGACGGTCAAGAACTGCAGTTTGAGCCGTTGCGTTATTGGCAGGATGAAACCGGCGCGCGCTGGCCAATTGAGTGGCGCATAGCTGTCTCTGATCGAGAATTGCGCATAGTTGCCGCGTTAGATGATCAGAAGATGCGTTCAAGTATTGAATACTGGGAAGGTTTGGTTTGGGTTTATGACGGCGAGCGCAGAATTGGTCAGGGTTATTTGGAAATGACAGGCTATACACAAGATGCACAGGGAGCTGCGCGCAATGGCTGATGATGATCGAGATTTAACCTGGGCGTTGCTCGACAGCGAGCCTGGTCCAGACTTGATGATATTTTCGGCACGCTTCGATCGCCTGCGTAATCCACGCAACGGGCTCGAAATGCGTAGGGTGGTGTTGCCTTCCGTCGACTGGATAAACGTTGTGGCTATTGATAGCAATGCTGCATGCATCATGGTTCGTCAGTACCGATTTGGCGCTGGTGAAATTACGCTGGAGACGCCAGGCGGCATGGTTGACCCCGGCGAGGCTCCCATCGAATCTGCAAAACGCGAATTGCTTGAAGAAACGGGTTACGGCGGTGGTCAATGGAGCTCGCTTGGTTCAGTCGCGCCAAATCCTGCTTACCACGATAATCGTTGCCATCATTTTTTAGCCCGCGATGTAGGCTATGTGCAGCAGCCCGATCAAGGCGATGGTGAGGCCATCGAGGTCATCTCCATGACTGAATCAGAGATAATTTCAGCGGCACGAGATGGCAGTATCTCGCACGTTCTGGCGCTCTCGGCATTGGCGCGTGTCTATCCAATTTGGCCGCTGGACTGAGCAGGCCACGCGGCCGCTCAGGGTGGTAAACCACGGCACGAGTCGCTAAGGTTGGCTTTTGTTTCGGTCCTGGGGTTTTGGGCAACTCCGAGCCTTTCAAAATACTCTTTATCCAGGCGCACGGATACGCGCCTACTTCACCAAGCCCCGACAGTAGATACGCCGGGCGGATATTCGGGGGCAGACGTGCCAGAAACACCTTCTCTTTCTCAGTCAGATTCACTCTCAGACGCAGCTAGTGACAGCGCCCATTCTCCAGATCCAACAGGCAGTTCTTCTATATTAGGTAGAGAGTTGGGCCTTAAGGACCCTGGTGTCAGTCTTGGTACGTCCTTCACGCGTTTGTTGGATGCGCGTCGACGTGTTTCAGACCCGACTGAAGATGTCATCAGCCGCGAAATAACCGAGTCTCGTTTGTTGCTGGTTGATGATCGTCCCGAACTACTCAATAGCCTCTATGAGCTGGTTAAGCTGCAAGGCTTTGTGCATGTCGAAAGAGCGCTTGGTGGGCAGGCTGCATTGGATGCGCTCGCGAAATCGGAGTTTGAGCTGGTGTTGCTTGACCTCATTATGCCGGATGTGTCCGGGCATGATGTGTTGCAGTTTGCTCGAGATCAGGACATCAAATCGAAAGTAGTGGTTGTGAGTGGCGACGCCAGTTTCTCCGGCGTGAAGCATGCGCTTACTTGTGGCGCGTTCGACTTCGTTAAAAAACCCTACGAGGCGTCTGAACTCGTAGCTACGATGCAAAACGCACTCCAGGCACGCGATCTCGAACTACGCAACAGTAGCATGTCGCGCCAGCTCAAAGAGTCGGAGATGTTGTATCGCTTTATTGTGAACAGCTCGCCAGATCTGGTTTATATGCTAGATCGCAATGGCTGTTTCATGTTTCTGAACGACCGCATCGAGTCTCTATTGGGGTATGACAAAGATGAGTTGCTCGGCAAGCACTACTCAGAGCTTGTGCATGAAGATCACATTGATGACGCCAAGAATTTCATGAACGAACGTCGCACGGGTACGCGAGCAATTCAAAATGCCGAGTTGCAGCTTAAGAGTAAACGCGCTGATCGATCTGGTCGCCCCTATCAAGACGGGGCGGTATGGATGGAGCTGACCGCCATGGGCATCTACCTCAACCCCGGCGAGCGTACGCGTGATGGTTTTGTAGGCACCTATGGCACAGCTCGTGATATTACGGAGCGCAAAGAGGCCCAGCAGGTTATTAACTTTCAGGCTTACCATGATCTGCTTACTCATCTTCCCAATCGGGCGTTGCTAAAAGATCGCCTGAGCCTTGCTATCTCTCACGCCGAGCGAAACAAGCGCAAGCTTGCGGTGATGTTTCTTGACCTTGATCGCTTCAAACTGGTTAACGACACCCTTGGCCACACCATGGGGGATCGCCTGCTGAAGGCGGTGGCTAATAGGCTTCAGAGTTGTCTGCGTAGCGGTGACACACTGTCGCGTTTCGGCGGTGATGAATTTACGTTGCTGTTGCCTGAAGTTCGAACTCGCGATGACGTGGTTGTTATTGCCAGTAAGATTCTTGACCGCCTGGGTGCTCCATTTGTTATTGATGGGCACGAGTTGTTTGTTGGCGCAAGCATTGGCGTTGCCATGTATCCCGAAGGTGGCGACACGGTTGAGCAGCTCATTCAGAACGCTGACATCGCGATGTATCACATCAAAGGGCGCGGCAAAAACGGCTATCAGTTCTTTTCTGATGAAATGAATCAACGTTTTTCTACGCGATTGTCGATGGAGCGTGAGTTACGCAACGCACTCGCCAAGGACGAACTCCAGGTGCACTACCAGCCTCAGGTAAATCTGGAGAGCGGTCGCATTAGCGGCGTAGAGGCTCTGGTGCGTTGGCAGCACCCACAGCAAGGTTTGATCCCGCCGATCGACTTTCTTGGCGTAGCCGAAGAAACCGGTCTTATCACCCAGCTCGACGAATACGTTCAACGCCGGGCCTTTCAGGACGTCGCCGGCTGGCAGCGTGAGGGATTCAACGACGTGTCTTTGTCGGTGAACCTGACTGCGGGCCAGCTTGAAACAGAGGATTTTCTCGAGCGTTTCCGAGCGAGCCTGAAACCCTCTGCGTTGCGGCCTGATACTCTGAAACTCGAAATCACCGAGGGCATGCTCATGCGTGACCTCGACCTGATTGTTCCTAAGTTAAGAGCGCTACGCGAGATGGGCATTGGTATTGCGATCGATGACTTTGGCACCGGGTATTCGTCGTTAAGCTACCTACAGCAGTTTCCTGTTAATGGATTGAAGATTGATCGCAGCTTCGTCAGCGACATACGCGCTGATCAAGCAGATGCCAGTATTATCAATGCCATCGTTGCTATGGCACGAGGACTGAAGCTTGGATTGGTCGCCGAAGGAGTCGAAAACAGAACTCAGTTGCGCTATCTGCGCCAGCGCGGTTGCAGCGAGGTGCAAGGATTCATTTTTAGCGGGGCGGTACCTGCAGATCAAATGATGGCCTTGCTGCGAGAAAATCCGTATCGCAGCATCATTACCGATGCGCCAGCTATTCAGCCTGCCGGAACGCCGGCCTAGTTTGAAGCGACTTATTCTAAGTCATGGGTGATAAGTCGAAAGATCCTTTCGTGGGATTCACCAGCTCCATAGTGCACAGCGATCGGCTCTCAGAGGTTGAGCATGGATCGCTGCATAAACCAATTCATGCAACCGTAGCCTATGGTTATGACGACGCGAACGATATCGCCGCGGTGTTTCAGGGTAAGCGCGCAGGTTACTCCTATGGTCGCCAGGTCAACCCAACCGTCGAAGCGCTGGAGACCAAGCTAAATCGAATGGAGCGGGGGCTGGCCAGCGTATGTTTTGGAACAGGTATGGCGGCCATTGGCACCACCATCTTTTCGCTGCTGCGTCGCGGCGATCATCTGGTGTCATCCAGCTTTTTGTTTGGCAATACCAATAGCTTGCTAAATAGCTTCACGACCCAGGGTATTGAGGTTACTTTTGTCGACGCAACCGATGCATCTCAAGTTGCGGCGGCTGTGCGTACGGATACCAAAATGGTGTTTGTAGAAACCATAGCTAATCCGCGCACACAAGTAGCAGATTTAGAAGGTATCGGTGAGCTATGCAAACCTCGGGGCATTGTTTACGTGGTAGATAACACGATGACCTCGCCCTTCCTCTTTCAGCCGGTTGACGTTGGGGCTAGCCTGGCCATCAACAGCCTCACCAAGTACATCTGCGGCCACGGCAACGCGCTTGGAGGTGCCGTCACTGAGCTGGGTAACTACGATTGGACACAGTTC
>CAZFIA010000229.1:0-5037 GCA_964519335.1 uncultured Pseudomonadales bacterium | reverse complement strand
AATCCGCTGTTGTCGATTAACCCTGGATTGCTGGACGTAAAGATCCCAACCACCTCGAACTCCCAGGCTTTACCCTCCCGGTTATGCCAAATATTAGGCACGATCGGGACTATGTCGCCGATAGCCCAACCGTACTTCTGCGCAATCTCGACACCCACGATGGCGCCCTGGCGGTTGTTCAGAAAGGCATTGCGTTGCTCGGCTGGAAGTTCGATCTCGGGGAAAACCTGCAGGTGTTCGGTTCGAGATACGGCAAACTGCGGGAAGAAATTTTCGGTGTCTATATAGGTGCCGCCAAACCAGGTCATATGACTAACAGTGCTTACGTCATCTACCGCCAAAATCTTGTCTGTGTAGTGCACCGGCAGAAGGTCGCTGCTTGAGTGTTTTGGTGTAACTACCAGGCGCGATAGCGCACTCTGTGCAGGGCCCTCGGTAAACAATTCGCTAATGGGCTGCAGTAAACCGAAAAGCAGAAATGACACGACCAGACACAGACCAGTCAGCGAGGTCCGCAGCGGCTTGCGAGTCAGGTTAGCCCAGGCAAGTGTTGCGTAGTTCATGAGTGTTGAATCGCTTTTTGTGTTACCAGAGCGCCTCTGTCCATATGCAACTGAATGCCAGCAATGTTCGCTGCTTTGGGGTCGTGTGTGACCATAACTATGGTTTTACCAAAATCGCGATTGAGTTGGGTTAGCAGGTCCAGGATTTCATCCGCTGATTGTCTGTCGAGATCGCCCGTGGGTTCATCACACACCAGTAGCGTAGGGTCGGCTACTATTGCCCGGGCGATCGCTACGCGTTGCTGTTGGCCGCCAGACAGCTCGGCCGGTTTGTGATCGCGTCTGTCGCCGATCCCGACAATATCGAGGGCTGCTCGGGCGCGTTCTCGCCGTTCTCGAGCGGACAGATTCGTGAGTAGCAAGGGCAGTGCCACATTGTGCTCGGCCGAGAGGACTTCAATAAGATTGTAAAACTGAAAGACAAAACCAACGGTGCAGGCCCGCCAATCTGTAAGCGTTCGTTCCGGCAGTTGGTGCAGATCCAGGCCATCTATAGTGATGTTGCCGGATGTTGGGCTATCCAGGCCACCGATGAGGTTAAGCAACGTACTCTTGCCAGAGCCCGATGGGCCCATGATGGCAACAAAGTCACCGCGGTGAATGTCCAGATCAAGCTGGTCGAGAACCACCAGTTGTTGTCCGCCGCGTTCATAGGTTCGGGTTAAGTCTCTGCAAGCTAGCAATAAGTCAGTCATAGTTTGTCTCCGGATCTTTTCTGAATCTGTGAATCTTTGCGGTACTGGGTAGGGGTCATTCCCATAAGTTCGCGGAAGGCCCGGTTGAACGGGTTGATCGATTGATAGCCGGCGGTGAGAGCCAGTGTCAGAATTGGGGTTGCGTTGCTGCTCGGATCTTCCAACGCGTTGGCGACTTCCTTAACGCGGTACTGGTGCAGCAGCGCATTAAAGTTGCGATACCCCATATGGTTGTGGATCAGCCCGCGCAATCGGTATTCCGGGATCGCGAGATGCTTCGCAAGCTCCCCCACACTCAAGCCGGCCTGATGATAGAGCTGCTCTTCTTCGAGGGCTGATTTCAGGCGAGCTACTTCCAACGATTCGTTGTCGGTTTCCTCCGCTATTTCATTCGTTGGTTCATCTTTAGGCTTGCGTTTAGGCGGCTGCAATTGCAGCGCTTGTGCAGGTGCGAGCAATATGATTATTGAAAATACTGCGCCGATCGCGACAATGAAGACATGGGTTGGATACATCAGCTCTAGCGGTATCCATCCAAGCCCAATGGCTACCCGCTCGATACCGAGCGATAACGCCACTTGCACGCAGTACATCACCCCAAGAAAAATTCGCGTTTTGCGGCGGATCGGATCAAGGTCAGCGTCTCGCTCGTTTAGCATCCAATAGAGCGCAAGGCCGCCGAAGACAATCTGAATGAGTGAGGGAACCACTTCGTATACCAGAGTAATTACCCCCGGTACGGCCCAGCGGGTACCCAGAATCCACTCCAATGGTTCTTCAAGAAAGAGCTGCAGAGCGAGTAACGCGAATAGAGCTCTTGGAATTGGGCGATTGTCACGAAAGATGCTGTGACATAGAAACGCAAAAAAGGCGGTGGAGGAGTTGCGCAACAGATTCATCAGCGGATGCCATACGTTAAAATCCGCACGAAATGGCTCTTCAATCAATGGCCCATAATCCTGCCGGCTCGAGACCACATAACACATCACGCAGATGGTCAATGCAGTGGTAAACCAGGCGATACGGGTGCCTGGTACTTCGTGAATGAAGCGCACCGCAACCAACAGAAGCAGTACGATCGCAATCGCATCGACGCCGACATAGATCAAGTTGATATTCATGACTGCAAGAATGACACCTTAACGCCCATCTCAGGCAATGTTTTTGCGTCTGTGCTGTCAAGGCTGATGCGAACCTTTATGGTCGCCTTGTTTCGATCTGCAGTGGGAATGATGGCGAGTACCTTTCCCGAGTACGCAATATCGGGGTAGGCGTTAAGAGTCACTTCCACTCGTTGGCCTGTCTGAACCCGTTGAATGTAGGTTTCACTGACATCCACTTCTACTTCCAGCGAGCTCATATCGACAAGCGTACCTATGCCCGTGCGAGTAAAGCCGCCGCCGGAAAGGGGTGAGACGACTTCGCCCACCTGTGCGGTACGATGAATCACTACACCTGTGAAGGGTGCACGGATAACGAGTTTGTTTAGCTCAGCTTGATAGACCTCTTTTTGGCGTTTTGAGGCAACCGCTTTTAGTCTGGCCACCGCGACGTCAGCTTCAATTTTTTGTACTTCGGCGCGTAAATCGTCGAGGTTCGACAGACTGATGAGCTGTCTAAGCGCCAGGGATTCAGCCCGATTGAGTTCGGCTTGTGCTCGACGCCTGGCAATTTCCGATACTCGAATAGCAGATTCCGTGGACTGAAGCTGCGCCTGAATCCAATCAAGTCGCGCTTGCGGCACTCGATCGTCCAATGTCGCCATGATGTCGCCGCGCTCGATGGTGCGGCCTTCCTCAATGAAGACAGCGCGAACCGTGCCAGTGACATTGGCGCTGACGGTCGCTATCTGCCGAGCGACGATATAGCCCGTCGCCTGGAGTGCCAGCGTCGTATCCTTCTCTTCGATAGGCAGCGGTTTAGGCGCGACGGTAGCAGGTTGGGTCGCGGTGCTGATTTCGGTATTGGCCTTGCCTTTATGGTCCCATGGCGCCAGAGCAAGCAACAATCCGATCACCAGGCATCCGATCACCAGCAATAGCATCCTTTTGTACCCGGCCTTTTGACGA
This sequence comes from uncultured Pseudomonadales bacterium, assembly GCA_964519335.1. Classification (GTDB taxonomy): domain Bacteria; phylum Pseudomonadota; class Gammaproteobacteria; order Pseudomonadales; family Azotimanducaceae; genus JALZVT01. The sequence continues at coordinate 1,710 of CAZFIA010000229.1, read as the reverse complement.
AGCTGGCGGGGTAGAGCCGGTCGATTTAGCTGTAGTTGCGCCAGTAGATGCTGGGTATCAGGGCGGTTGCTGAGGGTGGCCATCAGGGGCTCCGGCAAACAAAGTTAGCCGAAAGTAGGCCTATCTCATTGATTTTACTCACCTATAACTCGAGGTTAGTGGTCTATTTCGAGAATCGGTGAGGTATTTCAATAACCGGTGCGGCTTTTGGGCCTTAGGGTCGCACGCCTCAACTTGATCCGTACATATCCGCAAACGCCCCCGCAACCTCTGCATGCGCGCCACGCTCTACAAAGGTTCCGTGAGCGCTCAGCAGCTGATCAAACTCAAGGGTCAGCAACCGCTCAAACTCAGATTTGAGTCCCGCCGGATCCGTTGCAAACCGCTTAATCCAAATCGGCCCGATGATGGTTTTGTTTGGAAATCCGGTAAACGGCATGAGCTTTCGAGTGAACCAGCCGGTGTGCGGCATGTGCGGCGGGGTCGAAAAGGACTGGATGGCGTCACAGGTAAGCAGCACGTTGGTGTCGCGCTTCAACAGGATGGCGCCCTCAGGCTGGTTGATATGGTCAAACCGGAATAACTCGGCGTTGGGAAAGGGGAGCTCGCCGCCCGCGGTAAGCGGGTTGGTGATTTTCGGTTCGGTGTAAGTGGTGCCGCCTTCGAACGACCACATCTTTGCTTTGTAATGATCGACATAAAACGGATCGTCCATGCCGTGATACGGCCCGAACCGCAGCACGTGTTTGACCTCACCCAGCGCATCCAGTTGATGAAGTCCCTCATCGTTCAGACGCACAGGATGAATCAACGTGAGCTCCGTGCCATTACGCACAATGGTCATGTTGCGGGTAATACGCATGATAGGGAGTATCTTGACTGAACCATGAACTACAAACAGATCTTCGCCGATTTGTTTTGGTGCGTCATGGGGTTGTGGATCAGGGTAGGGCATAGCTAGAGCACCGATTCGAAAAGTTCAAGATTAGGGTGACCCAGGTAGGTGCCTTTTGGCGCACTGGCCTGGGCATGCGCTTTACGAAAGTGATCGGATTCGGTCCAGGCGTCAAAATCAGCCTTGGAGTCCCACACCGTGTGCGAGGCGTAGAGCACGTGATTGTCCTGGCTCGGGCCCTTGAGTAACGCAAAGGAGATAAAGCCCTTCACTTCATTGAGGTATGAGTCGCGCTCGCGCCAGATCTTCTCAAAGCCCTCCTCAAAACCGTGGGCGATCTCAAAACGATTCATGGCCAGAAACATAGACACCTTCCTTCTTCCTTCTGATTGCTGTAGCGAGTGTAGTTACAAACTTCAATCAATGACACGCCGAGGGCAAATCCAGCGTTGGATTACGATCAAAAAATCCAACCGGGATGAGCTGAAAGCCACAATATTCTACCGGCATCACCGGCCAGTCTTCCGGCCGCGGCACGTGAGTGATTGCAACCGTGTGCCACATCACCAGATCACAATCGCTAATGTCGCGATTAGCGGCTGTTATTTCCGGTAGACCATTTTGTCCTTCATGCATAACCGTATAGGGTCCCGCGGCGTGCAGTTCACCGTCGGCGTAGGGCGTTGCCCATAAATGATGTTTACCAAACCCAGCACGCTGGGCAACTCTTGACCCTGCATGAGCAAACAGCGGAGGCGAGGCCTGTGGCAAAAGTTTGTAGGCCACAGGCCTCGCCTCCGCTGTTTGCTCATGCA